>CAZKBZ010000216.1:0-1529 GCA_964551175.1 uncultured Desulfobulbus sp. | reverse complement strand
CCAGGGAGCACTTTTATGAACAAGCAAAAAACAATTATCATCATCCTGCTGGTAATAGTGGCGGGAACGGCAGTGATCGCCTGGTGGTTATGGGGGCGGCAGGAGCCCTTACCTGATGGTTTGATCCTGACAAATGGTCGCATTGAGGGCGATCATTATACAGTTGCCGGTAAGGTGTCCGGCCGTATTGTTCAGTTACTGGCTCGTGAAGGAGACTCTGTAAAGAAAGGACAGACCTTGCTTACGCTGGACAATGTCCAAATACAAGCCAGGGTTGACCAGGCCCAGGCTGCAGTTCATGCTGCAGAGGCTCAACTGCACGCCGCCCGAGTCGAACTGGCAGTGTTGAGAAAAACTGTCCCGCTGGAGATAGAGACTGCCGAGGCTGGTATTGCCCATGCGAAAGCGGCTGCGGCTGCAGCAAACGTCAGCAAGGAACAGGCTGCCCGCGATGCAAAACGATATAGAGAACTGGCCAGAACCCGCGCTGCGTCGAGGGAGACAAGTGAGCATTCCGATCTTCAGCTCAAGGTTGCCCGAGAAGATTTTGCAGTGGCGCAGGCTGCATTGATCCAGGCGGAAAAACAGTTAGCCGAAGTAGAATTGGGCTGGGAGAGGATCAAGGCCGCTGAAAGCAGGGTGTCTGCTTTAAATGCCCAGTTGCAGCAGGCACAGGCGGCTCTGGCGGAAGCGGAAAGCGTGCGTGCAGACATGACCATCCATGCCCCGGCAACGGGGATGATTACCACCAGGATAGTGGATACCGGCGAGGTTCTAACAGCTGGAAGCCCAATGTTTGACATTGTCGATCTCGACCGGCTCTATCTCAAATGTTATGTGCCTGAAAAAGAGATCGGAAAGCTGCGTCTGTCCCTGCCTGCCCGCATCTATATCGATGCCTTTCCGGATACCCCCTTTCCGGCCACGGTACGCTATATCTCCTCCACGGCGGAGTTTACCCCAAAAGAGGTTCAGACCCCGGATGAGCGGGTCAAGCTGGTTTATGCGGTGAAGCTCTACCTGGATGCCAACCCGGAGCATCGTTTAACCCCCGGGCTGCCGGCGGACGCGATTATTAAGTGGCAGGAGGGAACGCCATGGGTCAAGCCCCGATGGTAGAACACCATGATCCCGTGCCTGCCGTTCAGGTAGAAGGTTTCCATAAATCGTATCGCAAACGACGTGCAGTGGATGGGGTTGATCTTGTTGTTCAGTCCGGTGAGATATATGGCCTGATTGGTCCGGACGGGGCAGGCAAAAGCAGTTTGATGAAGGCCATTGCCGGGGTGTTAACCTATGACGATGGTAAGGTTGACGTATTCGGGATACGGCTGGACTCAGAGGCTGCGGCAGAAAAGATCAAGGGACGGATCGGGTTTATGCCGCAGGGCCTTGGCCTTAACCTTTACGGTGAATTGTCCGTGGAGGAAAATATTGATTTTTTTGCCCAGCTTCGCCTGGTGCCCTCCAGGGCGCTGGCTGAACGAAAGCGGAAATTACTGGCCATGACCAGGCTGGATCGCTTTCGT
>CAZKBZ010000215.1:0-1597 GCA_964551175.1 uncultured Desulfobulbus sp. | reverse complement strand
CTGTCCTGATCTGTCTGTCAATGTATATTTTTCATAACAGTGAAACAGTGTCTTCAAAGTATATAATAACCACTGCCCGGGTATGCATTTTGTTTCGTTAATCTGATCCCGCCACGCCTGTTTGTGCTAGGAGGTGATGCAATGGCTGAGAATAAAAAAGATGCCCCGGAAAAGTGGATAACGTATCCTCCTCTGCGTAATGCCCTGCTTGCCGGCATAATTGCGCTTTTTGCCTTTTTGTTCAATATTGCCGGGATTATCAGCGATGATGCGGCAAAGTGGTTGTATCTGTTTGCTATTCCTATTGGGGGCTATTTATGGGCAAGGGAAGGGGTGGAAGAGCTCATTGAAGAACATGAGGTCTCCATTTCCATGCTGATGATAGCGGCAACGGCCGGGGCCGGATATATCGGCATGTGGGATGAGGCGGCAGCACTTGTCGTCCTGTATGGAGCGGCCGAGGGTATTGAAGAATATACGTTCAGCAAAACGCGTAATGCGATTCGTGCTCTGCTGGATCTTGCGCCGAAAGAGGCACGCGTCATTCGTAACGGCAAAGAGGAAATTATTGCAGCAGATGACCTGCAACCGGGTGATCTGTTCATAGTCCTGCCTGGTGAGGCATTGCCGACTGACGGCGTGATTCAGGATGGTGCGTCCAGTCTGGATGAGTCTCCGGTGACCGGTGAATCGATTCCAGTGGAAAAAACAGTGGGCGCAAAAGTGTTTTCAGCCACCATAAACGGGCAGGGTACCTTGACCATCAAGGCAACAACTTCCTTTGCAGACAACACCCTGTCCCGCATTATCAACCTGGTTGAAAATGCCCAGGAACAAAAAGGACGTGCCCAGGAGTGGATGGAGCGATTTGGACGTCGTTACAGCCCACTGGTGTTACTCATTGCAATTCTATTTGTCGTGTTGCCGCTGTTTACCTCTCTTGATTCCGCCTACTGGATTGAAAAAGCAGTTATTCTGCTTGTGGCTGCGGCACCCTGTGCCCTGGTGATCTCCCTGCCCATTACCATGGCTGCAGGTATATCCGGCTCTGCTCGACGCGGTATCCTGATCAAGGGAGGTGCCCATCTCGAACACCTGGGAATTATCAAAATCATTGCTTTTGATAAAACCGGTACCCTCACCTATGGCAAACCGGGGGTGACCGATGTCGTGAGCTGGCAGGGAGATGATAAAGCAATGATCTCAAGAGCTGCAGGTCTGGAGCAGTATTCCTCACATCCCATGGCAAAGGCAATTCTGCAGTATGCTGTCGGGCAGGGTGTAGAGATACCTGCTGCAACTGATACAGAGGCGCTGTTCGGCTTGGGAGTCCGGGGAACACTTGATGGCGACAACTGGTATCTTGGCAACCCTGAGTTATTTCGGGAAATGGGTCTTGAACCGGCAGATCATAAAGATCAAATAGAAAAACTACAGGCTGAGGGTAAAACGGTTGTTCTGCTGGGAACCGCTGAGCAGGTTGTCGGGCTCATTGCCATCCAGGATATTGTCCGTGAAAATATCCCGGACGTTATTCAGCGGCTGCATGGATTGGGTATTCGCACCGTCATGCTGACCGGTGATAATCCACGAACTG
>CAZKBZ010000214.1:0-1626 GCA_964551175.1 uncultured Desulfobulbus sp. | reverse complement strand
CTGACAGCATGGTGAAAATTCTGGTTGTCCCAACAGATGAAGAACTTGAAATCGCCACTCAGACCCTGCAGGTGCTTCGTATGGCCGGACACTAGCGGCTGCAGGGAAACTTTTCCCGGAAAGGGAAAGAAGCATTATTATCCGGACAAGGACAACTCACTAGGCTGTTGTGCTACCGGACAGAGGATCGAATTTTTCAACCTGAGACGTGGGGTCAATGAAATTTGTTGCAGCACCAAATGGTTACAAAGGGTCTTTGACAGCAGCAGAGGCGGCAGCGGCAATGGAAGAAGGTATCAGAAGAATCCTGCCGGATGCTGAAGTAATTCAGGTTCCCGTGGCAGACGGGGGAGATGGGTTGGTTGACGTGGCTGTGGAGGCCCTGGGCGGAGAGAAGCGAACTATTACGGTAACCGGTCCACGCAACAGTCCGGTGGAGGCTGAGTATTGCTATCTGGAATCCCGGGACCTGGTAACTGTAGAGATGGCCCTTGCAAGCGGGCTGGCACTTCTGCCTGATGATCTGCAGGACCCAACCCGTACCACCACCTTTGGTACGGGTGAGCTGATAAAGGCCGGACTTGATCTTGGTGTGAGCCGGATCAATGTCGGCATCGGCGGAAGTGCCACCAATGATGGAGGCATCGGTATGGCCCAAGCCCTTGGAGTCCTTTTTTTTGACAAGGCCGGCAGGGAGCTGCCGGCTGTTGGAGCCTCTCTTGTCTCTATTGCCAAAATCGATTGTTCCGGACTTGACTCAAGAATAAAAGAGACCAGCATTGCGGCTGTATGCGATGTCGAAAATCCGCTCTACGGGCCCGAGGGAGCAGCCTTTGTCTTTGGACCGCAAAAGGGAGCAACCCCTGACCAGGTGGAGGAACTGGATAAGGGGCTTAAAAATCTTGCTGAACTGATACACAGGGACTTGGGAATAGATGCGACCCACATGCCCGGTGCCGGTGCTGCCGGTGGACTGGGGTATGGTCTGTATGTTTTTCTTGGTGCAAAACTCTGCAAGGGTATTGATCTTGTTTTTGATCTTGTCGGTCTTTCGGAAAAACTTATCAATGCCGACCTGGTTCTTACCGGAGAAGGGCAGGTAGACTTCCAGACCGTATTAGGAAAAGCACCCGGCGGAGTAGGAAATGCAGCCATGGCACAGGGAATTCCCTGTTTTGCCATAGCAGGTTCAATCGGCCGGAATCTCGGCAATCTGCATCACTCCGGAATCAATGCCGTGTTCAGTCTCTGTTCCGGCCCCATGACTCTTGAAGAGTCAATGAAACACTCCAGAGAATACATAACCAGGGTTACTGAACAGGCTATACGAGCCTTTCTTGCCGGTCGAAAACAGTACCATCAGGAGTAGCCGTTCAGAGGAACATCCTGCAGAGTATCTTGCACAAAAGAAGGGGTTTTTCAATCTTTCACCTACAATCAATGATCATCTATTAATTGTTTCCAGGTTAGATTTGAGTATAATTATCTGCAAAACCTGCATAAGGTACAGGGTAGAGCCCTTTTTCCGTAACAGCTGACAACAACAGGATAGACAATATATAATGAAAATTTTACCGACAAACAAAACAAAACTTGTCTGTACCATCGGGCCTGCATCGGATTCTT
>CAZKBZ010000213.1:0-1724 GCA_964551175.1 uncultured Desulfobulbus sp. | reverse complement strand
TCAATTTTCTTAAACAGTATGCCCAGGCCGGATTGACCGGAAAAATACCCCTGCTCGGACCGGCAGCGACTGATGAGCGGCTATTAAAGGCCGTGGGTGCTGCGGCAGTCGGTGTTATCAACTCCTCCCAGTGGAGCGCAGATTTTCATACCCCGGCCAATGAGAAATTCGTCTCTGCTTTTAGGAAGGAGTACGGCCGAACCCCGACCCTGTTTGCCTCCCAAGGATATGATACTGCCCTGCTTATCGGTTCAGCCCTTGCTGCAGTAGATGGTGATATGAGCAAAACAGACGAATTCCGGATTGCCCTGGAAAAGGCGGATTTTGCCAGTGTCCGCGGCTCATTCCGTTTTGGTCCCAACCATTTTCCGATTCAGGATTTTTATGTCCGCCGGGTGGAGGAAAAACCGGGCGGCGGCTATACCAACAGGATGCTGAAAAAGGTCTTTAATGACCATCAGGATGTTTATGTGCGGGAGTGTGTGAACAGGTAAAGGCTAAGCGATCAGGGGCACCGCATCTTCGCACAATCTTGCCTGCCTACATAGCGAACTATAGCGAGCAGTCTCGATCGAACGAACCTGTGGCTCCTCTGACTGCTTACAGTTATGCAGTGGTTGATAATCCAAAGTTACAAATCCTGTAATTGATTACGGTAAAAGGAATGCTCATCCTTGAACAGATCTTAAACGGCCTCCAGCTCGGTGTGATGCTCTTTCTGATGTCCGCCGGACTGACCCTGGTCTTCGGTATCATGCAGGTGGTGAACCTGGCCCATGGCAGTTTTTACATGATCGGGGCCTATGTGGCGGCAACCGTGGCCATTAAAACCGGTTCCTTCATGCTCGGGCTGCTTGCGGCCCTTCCTGCCGCCGCACTGGCAGGCATGGCGGTTGAGCTTCTTATTCTGCGCAAACTGTATCAACGCGATCACCTGGATCAGGTGCTGGCCACCTTTGGGCTTATCTTCTTTTTTAACGAACTGACCCGCATGATATGGGGCCGCCAGCCGCTGTTCATGGATGTACCTTCCTGGCTGTCAGGCTCGGTGCAGCTCCTGCCCGGCATTCAATATCCTGTCTACCGGCTGGCCATAATCCTGGTCGGCATCCTGGTGGCGCTGTTTCTCTACCTGCTCTTTTCCCGCACCCGGCTGGGCATGCAGATCCGGGCCGGTGCCACCAACCGGGAGATGGTGGGGGCGCTGGGGGTCAATATCCGGCTGCTCTACACCCTGATTTTCGGGCTGGGCACGCTGCTGGCAGGTCTTGCCGGAGTCATGGCCGGACCGATCCTGGCCGTTGAGGCCGGTATGGGCGAATCCATTCTGATTCTGACCTTTGTGGTCATTGTCATCGGCGGCATCGGTTCGGTTCGCGGAGCACTGATCGGCGGGCTGGTGGTGGGACTGGTCGACACCCTGGCCAGGTCCTTTCTGCCCGACCTGCTGCGTTTATTTCTTGAATCCTCGGCAGCAGACAGGATGGGAGCAGCCATCGCCTCCATGTCGGTCTACATCTTCATGGCCCTGATCCTGGCCTGCAAACCGGCCGGTCTTTTTCCGGTTCATGAGTAGGCCTGGCCGGTCATGTCAGCACGAAATAAGATTATAATCCCTGCCGTCCTGGCATTGCTGCTGCTCCTTCCCTGGCTGCTCGACATCTCGGATCAGCAGTATCTGCTCTCCCTGGCTACCCGGGTGCTGATTTACGGACTTGCCGCAT
>CAZKBZ010000212.1:0-1724 GCA_964551175.1 uncultured Desulfobulbus sp. | reverse complement strand
ATTGTCCGCCACCGATGTCACTCGCAGACCAACAGTCAGCTAGTCCGGCGATCAGATTGCGGAACATGTCAATGAAAATGAGACACCCGTTATCGTAAATTAAAGAAGAATTGCCTGACTTTCATTGGGCTTATTAATCCATGCTGCTTTGGGCAGCGGAAATGGTTTGGGCATCTTACCTTTGAACCGTTTTGTATGCTCTTTGAAAGCTGATTCAAGTACTACAGCTCGTAGTTCCAGAATTTGCTGAGCCTGTCCATAATGGACCTGCTCAGGTGTCATCAGCCCTATTCCTGAATGCTTGTGGACTCTATTGTACCAGAGGAAGAACCTCTGGCAGAATTCCCTGGCATCCTGAATAGATCCAAATCGTTCAGGAAAGCCAGGGCTGTACTTTAAGGTTTTGAACTGTGATTCTGAATAGGGGTTGTCATTGCTTACATGCGGCCTGTTATGAGTTTTGGTAACCCCCAGATCGGCCAGCAGATGTGCCACAAGTTTTGATTTCATGCTGCTGCCCCGGTCAGCATGGAGAGTTAACTGCTTTTTTGATATTTGCTGTTTTGTGCAAGTTTTTTCAATAAGACGTTTGGCCAGGGTGGCTGATTCCCGGTGAGCAACCATCCAGCCGACAACATAACGGCTAAAAATATCCAGAATCACATAGAGATGGAAGTAGGTCCATTTAGCAGGTCCTTTCAGCTTGGTGATATCCCATGACCACACCTCATTGGGTGCAGTGGCAAGCAGTTCCGGCTTTTTATAACGGGGACGCGATACCTGCTTTCTGCGTTCTTTGACTTCATTGTTGGCTGACAGAACGCGATAAATTGTCCGTACCGAGCCAAGATATCGACCTTCATCCAACAGGGTGGCATACATCTGGTATGGTGTAGCGTCCCAAAATCGCTGTTCATGGGCAACATCCAGTATTGCCTGTCGCTCTACTGGAGAAAGGGCCAACGGTGGAGCAGGCCTCTTGTGGTGCTCAACAACCGCACTTTTCCCTTGGTACCGATAAAAGGTGGCTCTGGGAATGGCCATGGCATCACAGGCAGCCTTTTTGCCGACCATGTCACTCAAAGAAACAGTAACCGGCATCAGCTCCTTTCTCCGTTGTTGTCTTGAGGTATCCCCAGGATCTCGGATATTTTTTTTTGAACATCTATGATGATCTCAGCCTGCTGTAACTTCTTGGAGAGTTTTTTGTTTTCCCGTTCGAGACGGGCAACCTCCTTGGCAAGAGGATTGACCTGCTTGGGTTTTCTGCCACGTTTTCTTGGTGTAAGGCCGTGTAGTGCCCCTTCATCACGTTGACGGAGCCAGGTGTTGATATTAGAATGATAGAGACCTTCCCTGCGCAACAGAACGCCGATTTCCCCTGGCACGGTGCAGGCGTCATACTCCTTCAGAATGCGGAGCTTATAGGCGGCAGTATATTTTCTGCGTGGTTTTTTCTCCGGCACTTCCGGATCAGGCGGCGAAGGGGTGCTGGACATTGATGGAACTCCAGTCGCCCTACGGGCTCCTTCCGTTCCATCAATGTCCAAGCTGGGTTGTTCCGGCATTGGCTTTGTTTGTAATTGAATTGATTTCATGGTGATTACTCCTACCCGCCCTACACTAATTTAACAAGGGGTAGGTGTCTCACTCACATTGACACAGAGGGTAGTTCCTCGGTTACCCAAAGGCTGTTGTTGTCAAGTCGCAACAGCTCATTACTG
>CAZKBZ010000211.1:0-1742 GCA_964551175.1 uncultured Desulfobulbus sp. | reverse complement strand
CTTTCCAGATAATGCTCCAAAACAATGATCACGATAAAGACATTCTGAATTTACTCATAGAATATTGCTCTACATTGGGTGTAAATGATGCGAGGGTTATACCTTCATCAACAATTTCCGTACAAGAACAATTCGCCGAAATATGCAAGAACGATAAATGTCCCGGTTATGGTTCAGCACCGAGCTGTCCCCCTTTTGTTATGAGTTCAGCTGAATTCAAAACCGTTATTTCAACTCATCCCCTGGCCCTGATATTCAAGTTTGAAATTCCCACCAATGTCTTATTCGGCAATGAAAGAAATGAAGTGTTATCCCTGCTCCACGAAACGGCTTCAGCTGTAAAATATTATGGCCTGAAAAATGGCTGCGCAGATGCCATGGCAATAGCTGCTGGTTCATGCAAACAGATTTTCTGTGATAAACTGAAGACATGCCCTGTTATCTCTGATTCAGGAAAATGCAGGCACCCTGAAAAGGCCTGCCCATCAATGTCCGGCCTTGGCGTAAACTTTAACAAACTCTGTAAAATAATAGGGTGGGAGCAAGGGACAACCAAAGACGATGAGGAACCCACAAGTACTATGGCGGGGATAGTCCTGCTGAGATTAGAACCTGAAATCTGCTGACGGCCAGGGAAGTTCAATTTTCCGACCTAACAGTGTCTTTTCTTCAGAAATTTCTTTTTAACCGCAAGCCATACTTTTCCAGCTCCTGCTGCACAACCTGTGAACCATCTCAAAACTTCTCTCTGATATGTGGTCTCCATACGTCTCTTCCGTTTGCGCGCCTGGTGAGCTTTTTGTAATTCCTCCTGCCGGAGTTTCCCGGTATCAAGGACTGATTGAGAAAACCCGGCTGCTTTTCTTCTCTCCGACATTTCGACTTCTCCCGGGATAGACTGATTTTTTTGGGTTGTTGGCCGTGTTAAATTGTTACAGATTTTCACTGTTGATTCAAGTAGTTGCCAGATTATTTCAATATTTGTGAACCAGTAACAATCATGATAATTATAATTAGTTTATAGCAATAATCAAGTAAACATCATAAACTGATACCGCTTCAAGGATCTTAAGACTGCCTTGAAAAAATCCTTAGAAGACCATGTACCTGAGCTTGACCGAAGATTTTATTGTCAAGGAAACAAGTCTTATCAACAATGAACAGGGAGTTTACTATGAAAGGAATTATTCTTGTGCTCACTATGTTTTTTCTCTCCACAGCGGCTGCTCTGGCCGCAGATGGGCTGATCACCAAGACCAGCAACCACAGTACCAGAGAGACCATGGATCGGTTTGAAAAAATTGTCAGAGATAAAGGGTTCAATGTCGTTGCCCGGGTCAACCATGCCGCAGCAGCTATCAAAGCCGGGGACACACTGAACCCGACGGAACTGCTCATTTTCGGTAACCCAAAGCTCGGAACCAAGCTCATGCAGAGCAGCCGGACTATCGGCATTGATCTGCCGCTCAAGGTTCTGATCTGGGAAGACGACAAGGGAACGGTAACCCTGGCTTATAATGATCCGGCCTGGCTGGCCAGGAGACACGGTATATCGGACAGGGACAAGGTGTTTGCAAAAATGTCAGGCGCCCTGAATACATTCAGTGATAACGCTGTAAAATAATTGAGTTAAGCGTCAAAAAATATTTTCTCACGTATAAAATCGTAAAACAAAAAAAGGCGTTTCCGGCAATGTACCGGAAACGCCTTGCTTATTTATGGGGTGAGCGATGGGACTTGAA
>CAZKBZ010000210.1:0-1756 GCA_964551175.1 uncultured Desulfobulbus sp. | reverse complement strand
GCTTTCCGGGCACCTTCAGTCATGCCCGCCATCAGGACCACGGGAAAAATATTTTCCATGATCCTCTAACCCGGATAATTCATAAAGAAGAGTAAACAAGAATGAGAGCATATGGTAATATATTGTAATCGCTAAAAAACAATTAATAACCACAGGGGCTCTCATGAAAACAGTCTGCCATAAGCGGTTCGAGTTTAAAAGTCTTTTCGGAAAAAAGATTACCGGAGGTTTCGACGGAGGCAAAATCAGCGCCGATGGAGGCGGTCTTCTGCTCCGAGAAGTGGATCTACAGTATGATGTCACCCGCCATGCATGCAGAGCATTACATGATGCACGAACCCCTCACCGTGTGAGACACAGCCTGGCAACTCTGCTGCGGCAACGGATTTATGGAATATCTCTTGGTTATGAAGACGCCAACGACCACAATACGCTACGCAGGGATCCTATTTTGAAGGCAGCATGTGATATGTTACCAGACTCAGGAGGCGACCTTGCTTCTCAGCCAACATTATCCAGGCTGGAAAATCAGGTAACAGCCAAAGATCTGATCAGGTTGTCACGGGAGCTTTTTTCCCTGTATCTCAAGTCTCATTCAGGGAAACGGGATGTGATCATCATAGATATAGACTCCACCGATGACCCGGCCCATGGTGCCCAGCAGTTGAGCCTGTTTCACGGTTATTATGGTCAGAATATGTATCACCCTCTGATGATTTTTGATGGCCTGACCGGTTTTCCCATGGCAGTGGTGCTTCGTCCGGGAAACAGTCACGCTTCCAGGGGAGCGGCAGGGATACTGCGCAAAATAATTCAGCAACTGAAAAAGGAGCACCCGGAAAGCAGTATCCTTATCCGTGCAGATGGTGGTTTTTCGATTCCCGGCCTATATGAACTCTGCGAAGAACACGATGTCTACTATCTGATCGGCATGATCAGCAACAGCCGGCTGAAGGAAAGAACAGATGACCTGCTCAACCAGGCTGTGGAGTTGTTCGAACAGAACCAGAGTAAGCAAAGACTGTTCACTTCCTTTTCTTATCAGGCCGACTCATGGGAACAGGCACGACGGGTCATTGCCAAGGCTGAGTGCATGGTACAGGGAACCAATCGTCGGTTTGTGGTAACCAACCTGCCGGGAGATCCGCAGCTTCTCTATGATGATATCTATGTGCATCGTGGCGAGATGGAAAACCGAATCAAAGAGTTGAAAAATCACCTCAAGGCAGATCGGCTCAGTTGTCACCGGTTTTATGCCAACCAGTTCCGCCTGCTTTTGCATACATTTGCCTATTGCCTGCTCTGGTTTCTTCGGGAACATCTAAGCCATACTTCTCTGTGCAGGGCACAGGTTGATACCATTCGATTGAAGATCTTGAAAATTGGCGTCCGTGTTGTTGAAACCAGCCGGCGGGTATGGTTGCACTTGTCATCGTCATACCCTTTGCAGGACATATTTGCATCTCTTGTACAAAACTTACGGATAGTTCCTGTGTAGTAGTGTGGGAAAACAGGGAGTGACAACAAATTCAGGGGGGAAGTGCGTCCTGAAGACGTCAATCTGGCGTATGTTGCCTGTTTTTTTACCGGCGTAGAATGTGCTGACCTGAAAGATCCAGGAAAAAAGAAACAAGCCCCGTGTCTTTCAGATGAATTTGACGCTGAATGCTTTTTAGCGGGTGACTGATGAATTATCAGGGCTAAGGCCTCTATTGCCGCTTTTACAGACAACCTGCAACCAGGGGAAACACCATGC
>CAZKBZ010000209.1:0-1778 GCA_964551175.1 uncultured Desulfobulbus sp. | reverse complement strand
AGGCCGATACCTGCCAGGGAAAGCTTGAGACCAAGAGGCGAGTCCACGAGCATGGATACAGCCAGCCCCGAGCCCCCGACACCAACATAAAACAGGGCCAGCATGGGGCGGGGCCCGAACCTGTCAGCCAGCATACCCCAGGGCAGTGCGGTCAGGCCGAAGAGCAGGTACATCCAGAAAGCCAGATCAAGAGTCTCACTCATAGCAAGATTCAGCCGTGCAGAAAGAGGCAGCAGGATTGCCGGAAAAACGAGCATATTGAAATGGCTCAAAAAATGACCGTAACAGGTTATAGTCAGGATGGAACGGTCACTGGTGTTCATGAATGGATCAAGGCAGGGCTAAAGTTGTTTTTTTCAGGAAGATTACAATGAAACCTTACTTGTTCTCACGATAAGACCTGATAATAGCGGTTCCAACTTTTTTCATTTTCTCTTTTTTACTTATATACTCATAAGCAACATAATACTTATAGATATTACGCACATACTGTACTGTTTCCCTACCTACCCTGGCAGCCGCCACCACCTCAACATTATTAAACCAGATATCAGGATCAAGCCCCCTGGCTGCAGCTTCCTTGCGAAGTTTCGCCACCCTTGCCGGGCCGGCATTATATGAGGCCATGGTAAAAAGAGACCTGTTGAGCGGAGTCAATCCCGGGTCGGAAAAATAACGATCTGCAATGAAACGAAGATACCGGGTACCGGCATGAATATTATTTTCAAGCCTGGTTATATTTTTGATACCCACATTGGGATCCGTTGCCGTGGAGGGCAAAATCTGCATAATGCCGATTGCACCGGCAGAACTGCGCTTTTTCTGATCAAGCCCTGATTCCTGGTAGGCAAGTGCTGTAAGCAGCAGATAAGGAAAATCATATTTATCCGCATATTTCTGAAACAGTTTGATGGTATTATTATACCTTTTCATGGACCTTTCTGAAAAACTGTTCCGGATGTACTTTGTATCCTTCAGGTAACGCTGATAGAGAATGTTTCCGGTCAGGGTCCCCTTTTTAATGGTTTTAACAAATGAATTGATGCTTTTCTTGAGAAGTGGACTCTTCTTGCGGATTGCCCAGGCTATTTCTCCGCCTGTCCGTAAGCGCAGATTCGGGTGCAGCTTGATATTCTTGAATACATTAACCCAGAACTCGCCCTTGTGACTGTCGATGATGATCAAGGGTATCAAGCCGGCATTAACCATCTCCAGCAAATCCTCGTCTTCCAGGTACTCATCAGCCCTATTAATTTTTACCGGATCCTTACCTATGGACTTCAAAGTTTTGTTAAGTGTCAAAAGACTCTCATAATAACTGCTTGATTTTCTGACATATATCTCTTGGCCTGCCAGGTCGAAAATTGTTTTGAGCGCAGGAGCTGCCGGGCCGGTAACAACAATTTCCTGCACATTGGTCAACATGGGATCTGCAAAGTCAACCTGTTTCTTCCTTTCCGGAGTTATGGTCAGATTGCCGGCTGCAATATCACCGTATCCTGCAACGAGATCAGTCAGCAGACGATCTCTCGGGGTAGGGATAACAACGATATGGACTGTCAGATGCCTTGTCTTTGCCTTGCTGTTCAAAAATTTTTCATATTCCATTAAGGCATCATAAACCAAACCTCGCTTACGACCTCTATCAAGAAAGAAGAAGGTACGGGAAAAAGGCACCAAGGCGCGGATGGTTCTCCGCTTCCGCATTCCATCCAGATCCCCTGTCCACTGCTCCCGTTCCCAGAGCAGAGCCGTCTGTACCCCGGCAGCCTGATCAT
>CAZKBZ010000208.1:0-1787 GCA_964551175.1 uncultured Desulfobulbus sp. | reverse complement strand
TCAATTTTCTTAAACAGTATGCCCAGGCCGGATTGACCGGAAAAATACCCCTGCTTGGACCGGCGGCAACTGATGAGCGGCTATTAAAGGCCGTGGGTGCGGCGGCGGTTGGTGTTATCAATTCAGCCCAGTGGAGTGCTGATTTTCATACCCCGGCCAATGAGAAATTCGTCTCTGCTTTCAGGAAGGAGTACGGCCGAACCCCGACCCTGTTTGCCTCCCAGGGATATGATACTGCCCTGCTTATCGGTTCTGCCCTTGCTGCAGTAGATGGTGATATGAGCAAAACAGACGAATTCCGGGCTGCCCTGGAAAAGGCGGATTTTGCCAGTGTCCGCGGCTCATTCCGTTTTGGTCCCAACCATTTTCCGATTCAGGATTTTTATGTCCGCCGGGTGGAGGAAAAACCGGGCGGTGGCTATACCAACAGGATGCTGAAAAAGGTCTTTAATGACCATCAGGATGTTTACGTGCGGGAGTGTGTGAACAGGTAAAGGCTAAACGGCTCCTCTGACCGCTTACAGTTATGCAGTGGCTGATAATCCAAAGTTACATATCCTGTAAGGGCACCTTGAAAAATTAGATATTTTGTTCGAGTTCAAGGAACAGCGGAAAATAAAAGCGCAGCATATTAGGCATATGTGAGCATTTTGTTTTTCGCTGTGACACAGAAATCGGGTAAAATAGCAATTTTGCAAGGTGGCCGTAATTGATTACGGTAACAGGAATGCTCATCCTTGAACAGATTTTAAACGGCCTCCAGCTCGGTGTGATGCTCTTTCTGATGTCCGCCGGGCTGACCCTGGTCTTCGGTATCATGCAGGTGGTGAACCTGGCCCATGGCAGTTTTTACATGATCGGGGCCTATGTGGCGGCAACCGTGGCCATTAAAACCGGTTCCTTCATGCTCGGGCTGCTTGCGGCCCTTCCTGCCGCCGCACTGGCAGGCATGGCGGTTGAGCTTCTTATTCTGCGCAAACTGTATCAACGCGATCACCTGGATCAGGTGCTGGCCACCTTTGGGCTTATCTTCTTTTTTAACGAACTGACCCGCATGATATGGGGCCGCCAGCCGCTGTTCATGGATGTACCTTCCTGGCTGTCAGGCTCGGTGCAGCTCCTGCCCGGCATTCAATATCCTGTCTACCGGCTGGCCATAATCCTGGTCGGCATCCTGGTGGCGCTGTTTCTCTACCTGCTCTTTTCCCGCACCCGGCTGGGCATGCAGATCCGGGCCGGTGCCACCAACCGGGAGATGGTGGGGGCGCTGGGGGTCAATATCCGGCTGCTCTACACCCTGATTTTCGGGCTGGGCACGCTGCTGGCAGGTCTTGCCGGAGTCATGGCCGGACCGATCCTGGCCGTTGAGGCCGGTATGGGCGAATCCATTCTGATTCTGACCTTTGTGGTCATTGTCATCGGCGGCATCGGTTCGGTACGCGGCGCCCTGATCGGAGGCCTGCTGGTGGGACTGGTTGATACTCTGGCCAGGTCCTTTCTTCCCGATCTGCTGCGTTTATTTCTTGAATCCTCGGCAGCAGACAGGATGGGAGCATCCATCGCCTCCATGTCGGTCTACATCTTCATGGCCCTGATTCTGGCCTGCAAACCAGCCGGTCTTTTTCCGGTTCATGAGTAGGCCTGGCCGATCATGTCAGCACGCAAAAAGATTATACTCGCTGCCGCCCTGGCATTGCTGCTGCTCCTTCCCTGGCTGCTCGATATCTCGGGGCAGCAGTATCTGCTCTCCCTGGCTACCCGGGTGCTGATTTACGGACTTGCCGCAT
>CAZKBZ010000207.1:0-1811 GCA_964551175.1 uncultured Desulfobulbus sp. | reverse complement strand
GGAAAATATCCATTTCTTCCCGACAGGCTACTTCTATCGGTTTTCACCTTGAACTGTCAAGCTCCAACTGTGCCGGAACAAAAAAAGATGTTCTGTAATGACAGTCTCCTGTGATTTCCTGAAAACCCGCCCTCCATCAAACCCTTATTGATCACTGCAATCTGTCGGTGCAGGATGGACAGAAAGCCATTGACTTTCTGTCTGCTGTTGAATACCTGTACATTTACCCTGAAAAACAGCCGTTAATGAAGCGATTACAATGAACAGGCAGCCAGCGGGCAACAGTCATCTGTCAGTAACGCCGATGGGGCTTGGTCTGGCCGCATTGGGACGACCTGGCTACATTAACCTGGGCCATTGCGACGACCTGAACCATGATCACGATGTTGCTGCCATGGAAGCTCGAGCGCACTCGGTTTTGGATGCTGCCTGGCAGGCCGGTGTCCGTTACTTTGATGCGGCCAGGTCATACGGAAAAGCGGAAGAATTCCTGAGTTCGTGGCTGACAAAACGAAAAATTGAAGACCGGTCAGTCACAGTCGGATCCAAGTGGGGGTATACCTACACCGCTGACTGGCAGGTCAACCTGCCTGCCGGACAGCTTCACGAGGTTAAAGACCATTCACTGCGCGTGTTGCAGCGTCAGATACAGGAAAGCCGCACCCTGCTTGGCAGCTATCTCAACTTATACCAGATTCATTCAGCCACGCTTGACAGCGGAGTATTGAACAATGAACCGGTATTGACTGAACTGGCCCACCTGCGTGCCAAGGGACCGGCAATCGGTTTATCAGTCAGCGGCAACAGGCAGGCTGACACAATACGACGGGCGCTGGAGATTGAATTTGACGGCGTTCTGCTCTTTTCTGCTGTCCAGGCGACCTGGAACCTTCTTGAGCAGTCAACGACTCCTGCCCTGCAGGAGGCACATGAGGCCGGACTTTGTGTAATTATCAAAGAGGGGCTGGCCAACGGCCGTTTGACTGTGCGTAACGATTCCCCCAAATTTCAGCAGAAGATGGCTCTGTTGCAGACCCTGGCAGAGGAACAAAACAGTACGGTGGATGCTCTGGCGCTGGCTGCTGTTATCAACCAGCCTTTTGTGGATGTGACCCTGAGCGGTGCCGCCCGTGTCGAACATCTGCAATCCAACCTGCAGGCATTGCAGATAACCTGGAACGATGCATTGGCAGAAATACTCCTGGAACTGAAGGAACCATCCCAAATGTACTGGCAGACACGCAGCCGGTTGGCATGGAATTGAAAATCTGATCAATGAGAGGTCCTGTCTCCCGACAGAAGCAGAAACAACAGACTACATTACAGTTGCTCTCAAAACATAGTTGTTTTTATAACGTTTATTATAAAAAGCGTGATAATAGGACCTGCTATCCAGGCCGCGGTCCTGTCCATTTTCAGTCTTTTGATTCTGCTCTCATACTCCTCTACAATCCGGTCAAGTTTCTCAGGCGTTATGCTGTCCCGGTTTTCCTCGATAAATTTATGTAAATATCTCATCATGTACCTTCCGGCCGGGTTTTGTCCATGAGCGATCGATCCACACATACATAGATACTGCACTCATTACCGGTCCAGATATGCATGACCGTATCATCCCCGGGCTGCAGTTCCGGATACTCCTCCTCCATCTTGTCCGCAATCCGCCGCAGTTCCTCCGGTGTTGTGAACACCCTGAAATCCGTATGCTTAATAACTGAAGACATGGTAATACCTCGTTGTAGATGTGTAAATTTATGGAACAGGGACTATCCGGGACCAGTCCGAAGACTCATGCCATCGCCTGCACTGTG
>CAZKBZ010000206.1:0-1872 GCA_964551175.1 uncultured Desulfobulbus sp. | reverse complement strand
AAGGGTGTTGAAAAGTATTTCCAAAAACCAGTTCTCAGCCCAATCAAGTTGCCTAAAGCAATTTTTTTTCGTTTACTCACGACTACCGTTACTTGGTGTCAAAAGCTCGTCGGTTGTTTTTTGGACTTGAAACCCGTTCAAGGGCAATCCCTGCTTGTATTAACAAGCTGACTATCGGGAACAGTAACCGTTTGCGAACGAATGGCTGATAATTAATGAAATTTATTGCAATATTAAATAATTACTCCAATTAAGCTGCTTTTTGTTCTTGTAATATCGACATCTGTCGTGACTTACTGCTTGCTTGTTTTCTACGCATACCTGCCATTTTTATCAGCAGGACTGCGATACTGGCCAATGTGCATCGGGCCATGGTAGCATGCTGACTACGTACCCGTACTGTTTCAAGGCCGGTTTGATTTTTCAGGAGGTTAAAGGGGCGTTCACAGTTTTTGCGTATATCATGCGCCTGTTTGAGTGACTCGACATGCCAGGGGATTCGTTGGAACAAACCTCTGTCCACTGGGATAAACCGACCTTGAGGACAGGTTCCGGATAACTGACAATCACCAGAATGAGCACTGCATTTGTATTCATGGGTTTCGTCGACAACGCCAAGATGAAGCATAGGAAGAGAACACCCGGCATGGCCGTAGACTGAACCGGTATCAGTATCAACGTGTTCTGGCACAGTTACCTTGGATGAGGGCGGTGTGGTTATGATTACCCCTGTCTCCTGAAACAGGGAACCATCTTTGTCATGGTAGGCCTCATCCGCAGTAATGAGTTGCAGCTCAATACCCATTGCTTGCGCCAGGTTAATCAGAAAAGGAAGAAAATGGCTGTCATGATGATTAGCCGGTGCCAGTAAAGATACAAGAGGAAAGCTATGGCCTGTCCGGGCATCAATGGCGGTCAGGGTATGCAGGCGGTAGCCAATAACATATACTGATTTGTCCCGTTTGTTGCGCCGTTTGCCGCAATCACAGTCAATGTCACGGTAAATGCGTATCTTTTTTCCATTGATGTCCAGCGTTGTCAAAGGCAGTCTGCAATCACTGGCCAGTTCCGTAGAATCAATGCCATGGAGGATGTTGTCTCCAAGAATTCCGGACTGGTTAAAGTGATGGAGAATATACACCAGCAGGTTAACCTGCTGGGTAAATGAGAGTGAACTGCGGAACTTACTGAGCTGGGTATGGTCGATCATCTCTTTTCTGCTCAGTGACAGGCCGCAGAACACGCGGTTTTGCTTACGATTCAGGCCGAGATATTCTTCTGTGCAAAATTTACGATAACTGATTTCAGGGTACTTGATTGCCTTGAGCAATTCGGCACGGAATAAATTGACGGGAAAGAGATCACGCATAGCCGGGCTGTATCCATCGTAAGATAACAGTCGATTGATGACTCTGTCGTCAATCAGCTCGTCAACATATCGAAGCTCCTCGTCTTTGATATACAGGGGAGAACGCTTGTAGTTATTAAACTTTACGATGCTGTTCTTGCGTATCATATTGATAAAATCAGCCATTCCATGGAGTGTGATAATGCCCGTAGTGTCAACCTGTTGTTCGATACCTAATAATTCTGAAAGTGGGGCTGTAATATCACCTTTGAAATCATATTCAGCGGTAACCTCAGCCAGTACCTTGCAGGCAATTTCTTTTTTAATCTTCCTGCTGAGACGATTCCAGTTTGGATATTGCTTTTTCAGTTGTTTTCTAACGAGGAGCTTGATATTCTTGTGATGCATAAAAGCCTCTGTTTTGCTTGAATTTTCTTTGGAAGGAACTTTCAACCATTATAGAGGCTTTTTTGCTTTATGTCATTGTTTTTGCTTCGTGATTCTGAATTCTTTTCAACACCTTT
>CAZKBZ010000205.1:0-1912 GCA_964551175.1 uncultured Desulfobulbus sp. | reverse complement strand
TTTAGACCTTGGCTGTGGAGATGCTTTCTTTACTCGAGAACTATTAAAAAAATACTCTCCCGACCATATCACCCTTGTTGACGGTTCTGATGAAATGCTCCAAGCAGCAAAAAAGCAATTGGGAGAAAGTGAAAAATTCAGTTTCATCAAGGCAAGTTTTCAGGATTTGCTAACAGGGGAAATTTTGAATGGAGATTTTGATTTTGTTTATTCATCCTTAGCTATCCATCACCTGCCTTTCACACAAAAGAAAGAGTTATATTCTTATATTTTCAGCAAGTTACCTCCAGATGGTTACTTTGTTCAGTATGATGTTGTGGCTCCTTCTACAGATACGCTAGAGAAATACTATTTGTCCCTTTGGAAGCAGTGGATAAAAGACCATCCAAATAAAGAACGGGCTGAAAAGTTAATCGATATCCCTGAACAATACAAAGCTAACCCTGACAACATTCCGGACACACTCTCTTCGCAATTACAAGCATTGAAAGAGATCGGTTTCAGGGAGGTATCATGTCATTTTAAATATGGTATTTTTGTTTTGTTTGGTGGTTTAAAGTCGTCATAATGACCGTTAATTTTCAAAATGAATTTAACATATTACAAAATATCACTACTACGAATAACCTCTGCCGGTTTTATTGTTTAGGTTAGCTGATACCGATCGTAAAAAAATTCAGTCACCGCTCATTAGGAGATCACATAATATGGAATTACACGTATATATAGCTTTTATCATTGCCACCGCAATCATGATTGCATTACCCGGCCCGAGCGTACTGTTGACCGTTGCCCACAGTATTTCATTTGGCTGGCAACGCGGCCTGGTGACAGTTGCCGGGGCGACAATGGGGATTGGTGTTCAACTGATGCTTGCCGCCATCGGTCTTGCTTCCCTGTTAAACGGGGCAGCCACTGCCTTTGAATGGCTGCGCTGGGGTGGAGCTGCATATCTTGTGTATCTCGGGGTCAAACAGTGGCGAAGTGCAAATGAACCACTGGAGGTTGACACCTCATCAGTCTCCAGGACAAATCTATTTATCCAGGGATTGGTTGTCACTGTCTTCAACCCCAAAAGTCTGGTTTTCATTGCAGCATTTCTACCTCAATTTATTGATGCATCCCGTCCCCTCGGATTGCAACTTGCCTGTATTGTTCCGACATTTTTGTTGATTACCTTTAGCGTCACATCGATTTGGGCGTTAGCGGCAGGAAAGGCAAGTGGATTTTTCCGCAGTCAGCGTGCTCTTCAATCAGTCTCACGCACAGCCGGGGGATTGATGGTTCTGGCCGGGGCAGGTCTTGCACTGGCCAGACGCAGCAACTAAAGATCCTTGTTTCAGGAGAGACTAGAATGAAACAAACAACAAAATGTATACACAGTGGTGGATATCGTGATCCTCTGACCAGGGGAATCAATACTCCCATATTTACTTCTTCTGTCTATGAGTATCTGGACCGGGATAATCAGCCCTATCCCAGGTACTTCAACACTCCCAACCACGATGCCGCTGTAAATAAAATATGTGCCCTGGAAGGAGCAGAAAGCGGTCTGCTGTTTGGATCGGGAATGGCTGCCATTGCCACAACGCTGTTTACCTTTCTCCGGCAGGAAGAAAAGGGATTATTCCAGGATGAGATCTATGGAGGAACCTATCATCTGTTACAGCAGGAACTGCCACGGCAGGGAATAGTACCGATTCTGACAACTAGTGATGCTGATTCCATCATCGCTTCCATGGAAAAGGATATACGCCTCGTCTACCTGGAGTCCCCGACTAATCCTTTGCTTACAGTTGTTGATATAGAAAAAATTACTAGAGCAGCCCGAAAAAAAAATATTCTGACTATTATTGACAACACCTTTGCATCCCCGATCAATCAGAATCCAATTGCCCTTGGGGTAGATCTG
>CAZKBZ010000204.1:0-1951 GCA_964551175.1 uncultured Desulfobulbus sp. | reverse complement strand
CAGGAGCAGCAGATTTCAAAAAATATAGGTGGCTTGTTAGCCGTTGCCGAGGCTTATCCTGATCTGAAGGCCAGTGGTAACTTTCTTGATCTGCAGAACAGTCTGGCTGAGATCGAACAGGATGTGCAGCAGGCAAGAAACCGGTATAACAACTTCATAGCCCGCTTCAACACCATGGTTGAATCTTTTCCCGCCTCTCTTATTGCCCGAAAGTTCCATTTTAAAAAACAGGAGTACCTGAGCCTGGAGCTGGCCACACAGCGTGAGATGCCGGATGTTTCTTTTACAGCGGGTCCGGAAAAAGGAGAAAGGGCAAAATAATCTGTTGTTTTATCTGTTATGGAAGAAAATGTTATGAGAAAACTGTTACCGTTCATCACTGTTTTTCTGCTGCTGTTGATTGGATTCCTGGTTACAGGCTGTTCTAAAACCTACTATTCAGCCATGGAAAAAGTCGGGGTCCACAAACGGGATATCCTGGTTGACCGGGTTGAAGATGCCAGGGATTCCCAGGCAGAAGCGCAGCAACAGTTCAAATCCGCCCTTGAACAGTTTGCCTCTGTAGTTGAGCTGAAAGATACGGACTTGAAAAAGGCCTATACCACCTTTGAGAAAGAATACAGGGACTGTGAAAAAGCAGCTGAGAAGGTGTCTGAGCGAATAGACAGTGTAGAAAATGTTTCAGAGGCCCTGTTTGACGAATGGGAAGATGAACTCAAGCTGTATGAGAATAAGGAACTTCGCCGGGCCAGTAAAAAACAGCTGCAGGAAACCAGGTCGCGTTACAGGGAAATGCTTGCCTCCATGCATGCGGCGGAAAAGAGCATGGCACCGGTTCTGAAGACATTTCGTGATAATGTTCTTTTTTTAAAGCACAATCTGAATGCCCAGGCCATCGGCTCGCTGCAGTCGGAATTTTCGTCCCTTGAAGAAGATATTGGAGTCCTACTCCAGAAGATGAACAGAGCTATTGACCACTCAAATGCCTTTATCGCCCAGATGGGCAGCTGAAGTCAAAACAAGGGTAAGGAGCTTTGAATGAATTTGAAAAAGGTGATTCATATTTTTATCGCGACTGCTGTTGTTCTTTTTTTCAGCTGCAGCGTAGCTGTTATTACCTATGCTGCCGGCGATAAAGCAGCCGACCCGGGAGCAGAAAAGGCAGCACAGGAGGTTGTCAAGAAAGACACGTCCGCCAAGATGATAGATCTCTCTCATCCGGAAGATGTGCTTGACCCGGATAAATGGGTGCAATTCGTGAGCATTGCCAAGGACTGGCTCATCGCCAACGGACCCGGTATACTTATTGCCCTTGCCATTCTTGTTATCGGTCGCTGGCTGACCATGTGGTTTGCAGCCATCAGCAGAAAGGCGATGACCAGGGGCGGAGTTGATGTGATCTTGGTCCGGTTTCCGGGCAAACTGATCTATTATGCTCTGCTGGCCGCCGTAGTCATTGCCGCCGCAGACCAGATAGGTATCAAGACTACCTCGTATATTGCCATCATGGGTGCTGCCGGTCTTGCCATCGGCCTGGCGCTCAAGGATTCACTGGCGAATTTTGCCTCGGGCGTGATGCTGATTCTGTTCAGTCCGTTCAAGGTAGGCGATGTGGTAACTGCAGGCGGAGTAACCGGCTAGGTGCAGCAGATTGATTTTTTCAGTACCATAATTTTGACCCCTGATAATCAGAAGTTTATTGTTCCCAACAGTATGATTACCTCTGATGCCATTGCCAACGTCAATGCTGAACCGACCCGCAGGATTGATCTGGTGGTTGGTATAGGCTATGATGATATTCAGCTGGCAAAAAACACCCTTGAAGAACTTGTCCGTTCCGATGACAAAGTTCTTGATGAACCGGAGCCGGCCATAGCAGTTGCAGAGCTGGGAGCTTCCAGTGTGGATCTTATTGTTCGCCCCTGGGTGAAAACCGATGATTACTGGGACG
>CAZKBZ010000203.1:0-2011 GCA_964551175.1 uncultured Desulfobulbus sp. | reverse complement strand
GAGGCGGCTGCAGATGCGCTGAGCGCCTGAGTAAGCTATAGTAGGCTATGGTTACTCAGGCAGCGACAAAGCAGGTGCGGCCGCATCGGCTTGCCTTCGGTGAACATTTTGTGTAGCATGAAGACCTATGAAAATTCATACTTATTCCATAATTTCAACTAAGTAGAAATATTGCACAAAGTGTTCATGAAATATGCGGGCTAAAACCTTTAACAATCAGTACCGCATGGATCTTCTGAAGGGATGCATTTCTATCAGGATTCTACTCTAAAATACGTTGCTTTCCTGTCTGTTTCAGGTAATATCTCAGCCGCTTTAAGTTGTTGAGCCTTTTGCGCCCGTAGCTCAGTAGGATAGAGCGCCAGATTCCTAATCTGGGTGCCGCAGGTTCGAATCCTGCCGGGCGCACCACGACTACCATTTTTTCTCCAAGAAAGTTATATTTTTTCTTTTTTTACTCTGTTATTGTTTTTTAGGAAATCATTTGCAGTGTGATGCAAATCTTTGTATCCGTGTACGCGTAATTTTATAATTATTTTGGTCGGAGAACTGCATGAAGGCCGTTCAACAGAAAAAACGAATTTTAATAACAGGCGGTGCAGGTTTTCTCGGGTCTCATTTATGCGACCGGTTATTGCGTGATGGCCATGAAGTAATATGTCTTGATAATTTTTTTACAGGAACAAAAGAGAATATTGTTCATCTTCTCGATAATCCTTATTTTGAGATGATCCGTCATGACGTTACCTTTCCACTCTATATAGAGATTGATGAAATATACAACCTTGCCTGTCCGGCCTCTCCCATCCATTACCAGTTTGACCCGGTTCAGACGACTAAGACCTCCGTACATGGAGCCATCAACATGCTGGGGCTTGCCAAACGGGTCAAAGCCAAGATCTTTCAGGCCTCAACTTCGGAAGTATACGGAGACCCGGAAATTCATCCCCAGACAGAAGATTACTGGGGACATGTCAATCCCACCGGAGTGCGTTCCTGTTATGACGAGGGTAAACGGTGTGCGGAGACCCTGTTTTTTGATTACAAAAGACAGCATAACCTGGTGATTAAGGTTGCCCGGATTTTTAATACCTATGGGCCACGAATGCATCCCAATGATGGCCGGGTGGTTTCCAATTTTATTGTTCAGGCCCTGCAGAATAAGCCGATTACAATTTACGGTGATGGGAGCCAGTCGAGATCGTTTTGTTATGTTGATGATCTGATAGAGGTTTTTGTCCGTTTTATGGATTCGGAGGATTCCTTTACCGGACCGGTCAATACCGGCAATCCGGGAGAGTTTACCATCAGAGAGCTGGCAGAGACGGTTATTGAGCTGACCGGATCCGGATCGCAACTGATAAAAAAACCGCTGCCTGCAGATGATCCCCGCCAGCGCCGTCCGGACATTACCCTAGCCAGGGAGAAGCTTGGCTGGGTACCGAAAGTGGAGCTGCGTGAAGGGTTGCTGAAAACCATAGAGTATTTTAATAATTTTTTACGATCTGCTTAGCAGGTTAAGGGGTATCAGCAGTGAAAACAGCAGTTACCGCTGGAGTAACTGGGCTGGATGGGTTCTTTCTTCAAAATGGACACTGTGGCAGAGAGATGCATTACGGACTGAAGATGGCATAATGCCTAGTGTCAAATCGGAGTTTAACCCTCGTTTGAGGGTCTCATCTTTATCTGGATCTCCTTATAATAACTATCTTGGACTGTTATCTTTGATAATGAGTCCTCTCTGATTCCACTTACTCTGATTCAAATGCTTCATGAAGCAAAGGTCACCATTGTCTCTGAAGTCCAATTCTGGAGAATAAAACCTGAAAATTTTTTTCCTGTTAAAATGCTTGTTGGAGCAGTTATTCTCCCTTTGGATATTATTTTTTGACCCTGAGAGTATTAATTGTAGATTCTTTTTGAGAAAAACCATTGGCAAACGACCTGAATCTGTGGACTGACTTGTTGAGTCTGTCGATTCAACAACCATAACGTAGCAACGAAAAGGGGA
>CAZKBZ010000202.1:0-2078 GCA_964551175.1 uncultured Desulfobulbus sp. | reverse complement strand
TCATTTTCCTGTGACACAGAGATCGGGCGAAAAGACAATTTTTCAAGGTAGCCTACAGTCAAGCTTATCGTAAAGCAAGATGGAAGAGCAAGAAGAAAGGGGAAATAGTGACCGGTTCAGATCTATTCAGATAATGGGTTACGCCCTCATCCAGACAGAAATGTCCTGAAATGTCCTGCAGGATTGCCATCCATTGGTGATTTGCACCATCTCAGTTTTTCAGGGAACACTGTCCGGTGCTCTCAAGTACGCTGTGCCAGAACCTGCTGTTAAGATTCACCCTTTTACTTCGTTTGATGGCCGAAACAATGGGAACGTGAACATACTTGTCGTTCCAGAGACTTATCATCATTGCCGTCTTGCCGGCCATGGCCGCATGGACCGCATTCTGGCCGAGATTGGCGCAGTAAAGGCTGTCGTCTACATTTGCCGGCACACTGCGAATGATATAACTGGGATCTATATAACGAACAAAGGAAGTCATACCTGTCTGCTTGAAATACTCACGGAAGGTATCACGTAAATACATGCCGATATCTCCCAGTTTTACATTGCCGGATATGTCCTTTTCCCCGGAACCACCGGTGACATACTTCTGGCCCGCTCCTTCCGCCACTACGACCAGTGCGTGACCTCGAATCTTCAGTCTCTCTTCAAGTGTTTTGAGCAGTCCATTTTCACCTTCAAGATCAAAGTCACTTTCCGGTATCAGACAGTAATTGACATCACGCATGGCATTGGTGGCTGCTGCTGCAATAAAACCGGAATAGCGACCCATGACCTTAACCAGCCCGATTCCATTGGGACAGCCAACAGCCTCGGTATGTGCACAACTGATGGACTGGCAGGCCATTTCCACGGCAGTGTCAAAACCAAAGGTTTTTGATACCAGATAAATATCATTGTCTATGGTCTTGGGAACAGTGATGATGGATATCCTCAAACCCCGTTTTTCGATTTCATCACTGATTTTTTTCCCAGCCCTGAAGGTACCATCTCCACCGATGAGAAACAGCATGCTTACATTTAACCGGACCAGGGTGTCCACTATCTCACCGATCGGCTGCGGCCCCCTGGATGAGGCCAGTATAGTGCCTCCTAATTCGTGAATTCGTTCAACATTTTCCGGTCCCATCTCAATGACCGGCAGACCGTATTTTGGAATAAATCCCCGGAGCCCGTAACGGATTCCAATGATGGAATGGACACCATAGCCATGATACAGAGCCATTACAATTGCCCGGATCACGTTGTTGATACCCGGGCACAGTCCGCCGCAGGTTACAACTGCCGCCCGGACATTGGCCGGATCAAAAAAGATAGTCTCCCTTGGTCCGGCAAGCTCAAAGGAAAGCGGTTCCCTGCCATCACTGATTCTCTTCTGCAAAGAGGCATAGGAAACTCTGAAAAGCACCCGATCCTCATCGGACACAAAATGTCTGAAATTCTGTCCAAGCGGAGAAATGATGCCTGGCTCACCAATGGTGTGAATAGACGTTTCAATTTCTTCATCAGGTCCTATTTCATCTATGAGATCAAGATGATTGCCAATGATAGCCGGTTTGCTGTCATTCATTTCCATGGCCGCTTCTCCGCTCCTGTTCTTTGCCCTGCTGTCCGGTTGCTCGATTCGTGAAACAGGTTACACTACTCACCCCGACAAAAGGAACTCTTTTTTCAGATTCAAACCGTTATCAGCACATTTTCAGCAACACAGGGGATCAACGCGTTCTCTTGGTACCCCGATAGGTAAAAGCCTTGCCGATCATCTTGTAGAAACTGCCCTTGTCTATGCCGATATCCTTGCCGCATGAACAGCAGATCCGGTTGTTGTCCCCGATTCTGGCCGCAAATATTTTTTTTATCCGGTCCTTGTGGCAGCGCAGCACTTCTCCCGGGCCGATCTTATCATATCGCCAGAGCTTACGCCCACAGGCGGAACAGCGAATAATCAACATTAGGGCACCTTGAAAAATTAGAAATTTTGTTTGAGTTCAAGGAACAGCGGGAAATAAAAGCGCAGCATATTAGGCATATGTGAGCATTTTGTTTTTTCGCTGTGACACAGAAATCGGACA
>CAZKBZ010000201.1:0-2127 GCA_964551175.1 uncultured Desulfobulbus sp. | reverse complement strand
TTACCATTCCACCCGCAGTGTGTTGTCCAGGGCGCTGGCTCGGGTAATCCGGACTTTGACAGTGTCTCCCGGTTCAACCGGAAAGGCGGGGTTAGGGGGCAGGTCGATATCAAACAGACAGTCCAGCAGGATCAGGTTGATCCGTTTCGGGCCATGGCTGACCACCAGCGCACTGACCATATTGCCCACCTGTCCTTCCAGGTAGCGCAGGATCCAGTAGCGGTGACGCTGCTGGCGCACCATGTTGGCCCGGCCCAGCTTCTGCTGGATGATACCGGCAAAGTTTTTACACTCATCTGCTGAAAATAATATTCCCCTGCCATGAATCATGTTGGAGATCTGCATCTGGATGACCATGTCCAGGAAGCGACGGATGGGTGAGGTAACAGTGGTGTAACTGTTCAGGCCGAGGCCGGAATGGGGCTTGGGGTGGACGGTCAGCTCTCCCCGCGAGAGAAAGCGACGCTGGCAGGCAATATCCTGCAGGCTGTTGCGGACTCCTGAAATCAATCGTTTGCGCGGCGGCGGCTGGGAGCGGAAAAGGCCTGGAGCCTCCTGGGCGGTAAGATAATCCGCTGCCACACCGTTTGCCAGGATCATCATCTCCGACACCAGGTTCCTGGATGGACTGTCAACCGGTGAGAGATGGACAGTGACCGTGCCCTGGTTGTTTACATAGATGTTGACATCAGGAAAGGAGAGGAGCAGGGCGCCACGCTCAACCCGTTTGAGTCTCAGCTGTTGCCGAACTGTATTGAGCAGGCTCAGGTCGCTGTCACTTTCCATGATCCGGTCAACCTCAGTATAACTGAGTTGCCGTTTCACCTGGATAACTGAGGGCACGATTCTGCTGCCGAGGATTTCCCCGTCCGGAGAGAGCCGAATCATAAAACTGATTGCCGGCCGGACCCGATCCCTGATCAGGCTGAAGGCTCCCTGGGAAAGTTCCCTGGGCAGCATGGGAATCTGCCCTTCAGGAAAGTAAAGCGATGTGGACCGCTCCATGGCCTCGGCAAACAGAGGATCTTTGGGTGTGATAAAATAGCTGACATCCGAGATATGAATACCCACCAGGATCTCGCCGTTATCAAGACGTTCCACATGCAGTGCATCATCATAGTCGCGGGTTGCTGCACCATCAATGGTGAAGACATCCAGCTCTCGAAAGTCCTTGCGTTTGGGATCGGCAAGCAGCTCGTCGGCGGTGGGTTCAGCAATTGATTCAGCATGGGTCATCAGTTCCGGACTGAAGGCTACCGGCTGCTCCGCCTTGAGCAGAGGAATGTTTTCATCCCGTTGCCAGACACCCGCTTGTACCAGAAGCCTGTGTGCGTCATTCGGACGATTCAGGTCTGCCTTTTTCAGCAACCGGCGTACCATGTCGCTTTCCGGGGCATCACTGCCGAACAGTACATACTCAGCAATCCAGGAAAAAATCCGCTCACGATCCGGCCACTGTTCCTCTGGAACATCACCGCCTTTCATGATGGTCTGCAGATTCATTGCTCCGGCTGTCAGGATTTCCTCTTTTTCTTTTTCCTTCTGCCGCTGGTGACGCAGCTGTTCCACCTGTTCAGGAGTGTGGACATTGACCCGTTCGTTTTTATACTTAAAGAAAAAACGATCCATGAACACGGCGCGCAGAAAGGCGGCTGACTGATCATCTGTCAGGTCTCCGCCAAAATAGAGTTCAGCAAGAAAATCAGCTGGAAAAGATTTCTGCTCCTCTCCACTTGCCAGTTCCCATATCTCCTGCAACGGAATATCACTGGTCAGAGCTGCGCGTTTGTCTGCTGTCTCCTTCAGCATAGCAACGCAGTCCTCGCGGCTGATATCCACCGGATACCTGGTCCTGGAGACTGTAACCACACGCGAGGCAGGCAGATTCATTTCACGACCGTTCTGGTTGAGCAGTCGCAACCGGTTTCCGGTAGCCTGCAGGACAAGAGCGCAGAGAAAACGTCCGCCATCCAGGTATTCAATTATGGAGCCAGAGGGTATCATCAGTTACAGATATCAGGTATCACATCAGGTAGAGGGAAAAAGGCAACTGGTCATGGGGTATGCAATGACCTTGAATATATACAGAACTTGTAAGCGGTTGCAAGGTGTGCCTGATGTGGGCAA
>CAZKBZ010000200.1:0-2148 GCA_964551175.1 uncultured Desulfobulbus sp. | reverse complement strand
GTAAAAACCAGCTCATGCGTTACCAGGCTTACGTGCATAAGGATAATATCACTGCTCTGATCGATTTCCGGCATGGAGGCGACTCCCAGCCCATGGCAAAAAAGATGCGGGCCATAGGGTATGACAAGTCAAGTATGCTCTTTCACATGCTGCGCAAAAAAATCGGTGATAAACTTTTTTTCAAGGCTCTGAGACAGCTGTATGCAAAAAATAAATACATGCAGATCGGCTGGACCGATGTTGAAACCGTGTTCTCCAAGAGCACAGGCCGGGACCTCTCCCTGTTTTTCGGTCAATGGCTGCTGCGCCATGACATCCCCGACATTTCTGCCGACAGGATCACAGTAGAACAGAAAAAGGGAAAAAGTGTAGTAACCTTCAACCTGATCCAGCATACCAGGGATCCCTATCGGCTGCTGGTTCCTGTTCTTGTGAAAACCGGAAGCGGGGTAACCAGAAAAACCGTCACAGTCGACAGCCTGAACCAGGAGGTCTCCATCAACGTAGACACCCTGCCTACTGAACTGCTGCTTGATCCGGAATATGATCTCATGCGCAG
This sequence comes from uncultured Desulfobulbus sp., assembly GCA_964551175.1. Taxonomy (GTDB): domain Bacteria; phylum Desulfobacterota; class Desulfobulbia; order Desulfobulbales; family Desulfobulbaceae; genus Desulfobulbus_C. The sequence continues at coordinate 1,589 of CAZKBZ010000200.1, read as the reverse complement.
CCTGCAGCCGACAGAACATTATCCAGCCTGGATGCAGTTCATGGGGGCTGAACAGAAAACCGTAGTCCTGCCGGCTAAAAAGGAAATGGAGCGGTATATGCCTTTGATTGCCGACCTGGAACGGAAAGGTTCCACGCTGGTTACAGCTGCCGAGCTGAAAAACAGCGAACTTGCAAGAGGCAGTTTTCTTTTCCTGGGCAGCTCAGCACACACCCTGGGGTTGTTTGGCCGTCCGCTCCATCCGACCACAGGCTTTACCCTTGATGTACGAAAAAATCCGCTCAACCCGGACCAGGTCATGGTCATGGTCTCATCAAACTCCACAACAGAAACCACACAGGTAATACGTAAGCTTGGCCACTACGGTAAATATTCCTATCTGCACTTTAAAGATGGAAAAATGCGGGAAAAACGCATCGTGCCATCTGCCGACGGCATCGGGCTGCCTCTGCTGGCCCCGCCTGCAGGCATCCCTGTCCAGGAAGTCAAAACATTCCATGCAATAATTGACGATCTCCTGCAAAGCCGGGTTATCTACATAGGAGAAATGCACACTGATTACAGCTCCCATCTCCTGCAACTGCAGGTTATCCAGGCATTATTTGCCAAAGATCCTCAGCTGGCAATCGGCATGGAAATGTTTCCCCGATCATCCCAGCAGGCTCTTGACGACTATATTGAAGGCAACATCAATGATGAACGGATATTCCTGCAGCGCTCCAACTATTTCCAGGTATGGGGTTATGACTATCGCCTGTACAGAGACATCATCGGTTATGCCAGGGCACACCACATCCCGCTGGTGGGACTTAACCTGGACAAAAAGATTGTCAGCTCCGTTTTCAGAAAAGGGTCAACCGATGAGCTGACCAGTGAGCAGCTCACCCAGGTAGCTGCAGAACGCGACCTGGAGCTGCCCGGTTACAGAAAACGACTGAAAAACATTCATGCCATGCATAACAATTCACCCCATGGCTCAAACTTCAACGGCTTTATTCAGGCTCAGTCCATGTGGGATGAGACCATGGCGGAATCCATTGTTAATTACCTGCAGAAACATCCTGAAAAACGAATGGTGGTCATTGCCGGAACCGGTCACGTTTACAAGGACAGTGGTATCCCGCCCCGGGTTGCCCGCAGGATGAAGGCAGGCCAGACCGTTCTCATAGCTGATAACGGCATGGACAGGGGCATGGAAGTAGGAAAACAGCTGGATTACCTGATGTTTGCAGAATCAGTTACCCTGCCGCCTGCCGGAAAAATAGGGGTCGTGCTTGAGGAGATACAGCAGAGCGGGGAGAAGCCGGGACTAGTCAGGATCATCCAGATCAGTCCCCACGGCAAGGCAGGTCAGGCGGGGCTCATGGAAAACGATATTATCCTGACTGTTGACGGCTTTCCTGTCGCAACAGTGAGTGATCTGAAAGCTTCACTCATGAACAGGAAACCGGGTGATACCATTAAACTTGATATCCGCAGACAGGACAGAACATTGGATATCAGGGTAGAGCTTTCCGACATGGACAGATCTGATAAGATGATGGTGCCCGGGCATCCGAAAAAATAAACTGCTGTCAGCAGGTTGACGG
>CAZKBZ010000199.1:0-2155 GCA_964551175.1 uncultured Desulfobulbus sp. | reverse complement strand
TTAAATTGCAAAGGCAATAATATTTCCCCCAGTGAACGCTTGGGGACATAATGAAAGTGATTGCTGCCATGCCGGTATTTAACATCGTTATTGTTTACTTCGGTCATAATCACTTCTTCACCTGGATACCCCAGGGCGATAACCAGCTTTAACTGAAGATGGTCAGCGAGATCAAGGCAATCACTGAGTCGGCGTGACAGGGAAGCGATCCTGCAACCCACAATTCCTTTGGTTCCTGCTGCCAGCAGAATATTCTGACTGGCAATACCCAGGTCAAAATCGCCATCATCACTGATACGGGTGTCAAGCAGACAGAGAATATAGGCTGCCGGCCTTTCTCCTTCAACCGGACCCTGCCACTCCCGAAGATACCCGGCCCATCCCAGGTGGGGAAAGATTCGTTCATTATTCTGCAGATCATTGCAGATCATATACTTCAAGGGTTGCAGGTTTCTTGCCGAACCTGCCAGACGAGCACACTCAACAAGCTGCTGTAAGAATTCAGTATCAACACGCCTGCCCTGAGCAAAACGGCGATGTGTTCTGGTTGAGGCAACAAGCCGGGAGAACTCACCTATATTCATGATATGTCTGCTATCAATTAATTGTACTCTCTGGTTTTATGAAAAACAATGTCCGGGAAAAGTTCGGCCGTATGATTTAACCGCCACTGGCCGTCGGCCAGAAAGGCGAGTTCTCCTTCCCCGTCCAGGGCAAGGCTGGACTGGTTCCTGGCTTCAAATTCTTTCAGTTTTTTCGGATCATCACAACTTATCCAGCGGGCCAGAGTATAGTTGACCACCTCGTAAACCGCATCCACGCCGTATTCCGCCTTGAGGCGGGCCATGGTCACCTCAAACTGGAGCACACCCACCGCACCCAGGATATAATCACTGCCCATGATCGGGCGGAACAGCTGTACAGCTCCCTCCTCGGCCATCTGGACCAGACCTTTGTTCAGCTGCTTGGTCTTGAGCGGATTCTTGAGCAGAACCCGTCGAAAATGTTCAGGTGCAAAGTTGGGAATACCTGTAAATTTAAGCGGTTCCTTATCTGTAAACGTATCACCTATTTTGATGGTGCCGTGGTTATGGATTCCAATAATATCACCGGGCCAGGCCTCATCCACGTTGGCCCTGCTCTGGGCCATGAACACGGTGGCATTACTCAGGTTCACCTCTTTACCCAGTCGGTGATGTTTAACCTTCATGCCCCGGGTAAACCTGCCTGAGCATATACGGAAAAAAGCGATCCGGTCCCGGTGGGCCGGATCCATGTTGGCCTGAATTTTAAAGGTAAACCCGGAAAACGCTTCTTCGCCTGGTGATACCAGCCGGCTGGTTGTCTCCCGGGGGACAGGAGGAGGAGACAGTTCAACAAAATTATCCAGCAGCTCCTTAACCCCGAAATTGTTAATGGCACTGCCGAAAAATACCGGCGTCTGGCCGGCATTGAGATAATCTTCATATGCAAAGGGATTGGCTGCCCCCTGCAGCAGCTCCACATCCTCACGCAACTGATCCGCAGCATCCCCCAGCAGCTCATCAAGGAGTGGATCATCCAGATCTTTAACCTGAACACGGTCCCGGGGCCGGGTATCCTGGCTGGGGGTAAAGAGGTTGAGTTCCCTGCGGCGAAGGTCATACACCCCTTTAAACTCCTTACCCATGCCTATGGGCCAGGAAAGAGGCGCACACTCGATCTGCAGTTTCTCTTCAATGTCTGCCAGGATATCCAGTGGATCCATGCCGTCCCGGTCAAGCTTGTTGATAAAGGTGATGATCGGCGTATTGCGCATCCGGCACACCTCCATCAGCTTGGTGGTCTGGGTTTCAACACCCTTGGCTGAATCAATGACCATCAGAGCAGAATCAACAGCCGTCAGTACCCGGTAGGTATCCTCTGAAAAATCCTGATGTCCCGGGGTGTCAAGCAGGTTGATTTCATAGTCGCGGTAATTAAACTTCATCACCGAAGTGGTGACCGAAATACCGCGTTCCTGCTCAATGGACATCCAGTCACTGGTGGCATGGGTGGCAGTCTTGCGGGACTTGACTGCGCCCGCCATCTTGATTGCCCCGCCAAAGAGGAGGAGCTTTTCCGTCAATGTGGTCTTGCCTGCATCCGGATGGCTGATAATGCCAAAGGTGCGACG
>CAZKBZ010000198.1:0-2271 GCA_964551175.1 uncultured Desulfobulbus sp. | reverse complement strand
CTCCTGCTCTTTGGCAAACTTTTCCTTCAGCGACACGATATAAAACCTGCCGTCCTGCAGCCGATACTTGATCAAGTAAGTTTTACTGGTATTTTCAAGCTGAGTACTCCCTGCCAATTGTTTGAGATTGCCGAAAACCTCAATAAAACTTTCACCGAGTTTGATACTTTCCAGATAAAAAACGGAACTGACCTGCGATTCCTCCACCCTGCTTGCCAGGGAATACCAGGCCTTAGAAGCCTGGGGATAGGACTCCGGAGCATAATAGAAAAGTAACTCCTCGAACTGCGCCCTTGCCGTTGGCGGAGAATAGGTGCCGGCCAGATTGACGATCCTCCGGGTTATATCCCTCAGGTAAGTATCTGTGGGTTTACCCTGAACAAATTCAACTGTACCGGTCATTTTTGGCGGAATCAGGACAACTCGCTGATACTTGACCGCACGATACACCATGAATGAATTGAAGATTACTGCCAGTGACAGGACAACGATGACAAACTTCAGCAGCCGGTTTTCCACAAAGAGATTGCTGGTTTTCTGAACAAAAATATTCGTCTTCATTCGTGGAACTCACGTTGAAAATAATCAGGATAATTTTTCATCTGGATGAATCCGAACATGTAAAGGATATGTTTTAAAAAACCCCGAGACTTCACCCGCTTGGTACGAGTATAAAAGTACTGGGTGACGAGAAATATCAGCCACATAATCTTCCCGTATAGAAGCGCCAATGTGAGCGTAAAGACAAACAGGATCAACTCATCGGTCTCAAACCAGAGCACCTGAATCGGCTTGGACAGATACTGCGGGAACCTGTGTGAAAAATTATTCTCGGCCATCTACGTTTTTTCCGATAATTGATGAAAGTGGTAGAAACAGCGTGCGGCGCGTTTCCACTGTTTCTACCGGGTTTTACATACATAGTGATTAACCACCTAATATGGTTGATCAAAGGCTGTACGCCGCAAATTCCTTGTCAGCTGATCACTGCACCGATGGTCTGGACAACACTGTCTGCCTTGAGCAGAAAGGCACCACCAAGAACGACCCCGGCAGCAGGCAGGATCATCTGCCGGATAGCCAGGATGGCGGCAAAGACCATGCAGGCCACTCCGGCAATAAAGCCTATGGGGCCAAGCAGAATCTGGTTGACACCGATATCGTAGAGGTCATAGGCAAAAGATCCGGCTGCCGGGACGGTCATTGCCATTGCATTGACAGAGATCAGGCAGGCAGCAAAAAGAACGGCAAATCCCGTCATAATCTTTGCCTGCCGAATTTGCTTTCCTTGTGGGGTAAAACTTGTATTCATGGGGTTCTCCTTTTGCTGCAAGTTACTTAAAAAGCTATCGTGTTAATGCAAGACAGCATGTTTGCTTTTTATGGTCGCAAGGTTATTTCAACCCGCCGGTTCTTAAAATATTCTTTGGGATCATCGGTAACAGGCTGTTCTGCCCCTTTGCTTTGTACTGTTGCCACTGCAAAACCGTGATCCTGTAAAAACCGGGCTACAGTCCTGGCCCGCTGCAGGGAAAGGGTCTGGTTGAGTTGTTCCGGGCCAAGCTGACAGGCATGGCCGGTGACCTGTAAAGTCATGTCCGTTCCCTCGCATTGTTTCAAATCCGACAATAGCATTTCTGCGGCCATCGGTTGAAGAACTGCGCTTCCCAGCTCAAACAACACCTGAGCAATACGACACCTGTAAGCAGGGACACCTCTGGAAGAGTCCCATTCACCGATCACAAAGGTGTTCGTGGTTACATCCCGGACCATTGCCATCTGATAGGTATATGGCTCCTGCCGGATCTCCAGTGCTCCGGAATTTTTTGGGATCAGCAACATGGAGATCAAAGCTGCAAATATGATTTTGGTTGTTGTATTCATCTCTGTTTTCTCTTTTCCGGCAGGGTGACCTGTTATTCATTTTTCGGCCTGAAAATTCTTCTGCTCAGCTTCCTCATCACCCGAAGTGTAAGTTCCAATAAATGATGTTTATTACTTATTTGTTTGTGCTCTGTAAGAGAGAATCCTGGTCTTTTTCTGCCCGAATTTTTTCCCGGTGTCTTGTCACCTGAACCTTGTTACGGATTTTGTACAGGCGGCTTATCTGTTTCTTTGAGAGGAGAAAACCAAAGGTGGTTTGGATCTCTTCGATGAGGGCTCCCATAGGGAGTTTTTGCCCCTGCTCCATGTTGTAAAATCTGGTTGAAGCATACCGTTCCCATTTGCTTGGCAGGTCAGCTGTTCTGAGAAAACTTTCTCTGGCTTTCA
>CAZKBZ010000197.1:0-2380 GCA_964551175.1 uncultured Desulfobulbus sp. | reverse complement strand
GCTAATTTTCCTGTTCCTTGATCTCGAACGAAAATTCTAATTTTTCAAGGCACCCGGTAGAGCATAAAAAAGATTTCCCATCTTTTTCCAGGTGAAAATCAAAGCATGCTTTTCTCCGTGACTCTGCTGTTCTTCCCGGTAAATATACTGCCGGCTCTATCTACGAAACGACCTCAAATCCTGCCTTGCTGACAGCGGCTTTAATGGTTTCCATATCGGCTGTGCCGTCAAAAGTGACCTGCCCGCTGTCCAGATCAACCTGGACATTGGAGATACCGTCAATCCCTTCCAGGGCCTTTTTGGTTGAGCCTGCACAGTGCTGACATTTCATTCCCTGAACTTTTATTGTTGCCATATCATTCTCCTGATTTGCTGTCGGCAGAAATCCTCTCCTGCCGCTGTATTGTTTTGATAACATCGGTGGTGGAGACCTGGTGTTCAAAAACAATTCGCTCCACCCTGCCACCTGCCGCCTTGACTTCGGCAGCACCCACAATCTGATCCTCGGGCCAGTCCGCACCCTTGACCAGTATATCGGGCAGCAGGCTGCTGATCAGCTTGTGGGGGGTGTCCTCATCAAAAATAACGATATAATCCACACAGCCAAGAGCTGCCAGTACTCTTGCCCGGTCCTGTTCACTGTTAATCGGTCGGGAGGCTCCTTTCAACGCCTGTACGGAACGATCGGAATTCAAACCCACTACCAGGCAATCACCGCAGCGGCGAGCCTGTTCAAGGTAACTGACATGACCGGCATGAAGGAGATCAAAGCAGCCATTGGTAAAGACAATCCTGCTGCCCTGTTTCCGGTGCCGGTCCAGCAGGGCCTGTAACTGTGCCGGCCCGACAACCTTATTCCGGTCATGTCCCGACCATGGCCGTTCACCACCTGTACAGAAACGGGAACGCAGCGTTTCCAGGTCCTGTTCTTCAAGTGCAGTGCTGATAACAGCAGACTCTGCACCTGCCTCTGCAAGCAGTTGGCCGTCAGGAGCTACAATCATGGAATGACCGGCCAGTTCATTGGCTCCGCTCGGACCGCATCCATTGCAGGCCACAACAAAAACCTGATTCTCAATGGCCCTGGCCCTGACCAGCAGCTGCCAGTGATCCAGACGCAGCATGGGCCACTGGGCGGAAACAACGATAACTCTGCAGCCTGCAAAGGTCTGACTGCGGCTTATCTCCGGAAAACGCAGATCATAGCAGACCAGCGCTCCCAGGGGGCCAAAGGGGGTAGCAATGGGCTGTGGATCTGATCCCTGCTGCAGGTACTGATCTTCCTGCCAGAAACTGAAGAGGTGATGCTTCCGGTACCTGCCGACCACACCGTCCGGTCCGGTCAGATACAGGGTGTTGCAGGGTGCGCTCCGCTCTCTCTTCTCCGGCAGAGAACCGGCAAACCAGATGGTATTCCTGGCCGCCAGCTGCTGCAGCTCAGCAAGCACACAGGGAGTCTGTTCGGCAAGTGCTGCCATACGGGGATAATCAAACCCGGTGGCCCAGAGTTCCGGCAGAACTATTAGGGTGTCGGCAGCAGGCACCTGTTTACTGAGCAACTCCTTCAGCCTCTGCAGGTTGGCATCCACATCTCCAATCTGGATTTTCATCTGCACACAGGCAGCTCCGGGAAATGAAGACATCAGTCCACCAGCCTCTGTAAGGCCTGTGCAGCAAGTTCGCCGACCGTGACTGTCCTCAGACTGGAGTCTTCATACAAACGAACAGGGGAATCATCTGCACGCAATGCCTCAAGCCGATCCAGGCCTGCGGGAGCATGGCCAAGCAAGCCCATTGCCCGGGCAGCAAGACCACGAACAGTTCCATCGGCTGCTTCCAGGTAGGGCGGCAGATCCCGCTCCATTTCCTTTTCCAGTACCAGCTGCCTGCGGGAACTGGCCAGTCGACCCGCGCCCCACATCAAACCCTGCTGGAGTGTTTCGTGCTCCAGAAAATTGCCGTCCTGACAGATTTCCTCACCATCTTCCCGCATATAGGAAATCAGCATGTGTACATATTCGCGGGCCAACCCTTCATGGAGACTCATGATCTCGGCCATGGACTCAGGCGCGCCCCAGCCGATACCACCGGATTCATCGTTCAGGCTCCAGAGCATACGCCGTATGATTATCCGTGCCTCTTCCATGTCCTCATTCGCAAGCCTGGCAACCATCACGCCCATAGCGCTTATCGCATGCCAGCGCACCAGTTCTTCACTGCGGCAGATACCGGAGAAAAGCACATTGACAACATCCTTGGCCGACCACTGTTCCAGCTCTGTCAGGATGAAATCAAGGTTTGGTTCAGCCAGCAGGGCCAGTACCTGTTTTTTTATTTTTCGACTGCTCATTATAAAACGGCCAGGGAAAAGTGAAGAGGA
>CAZKBZ010000196.1:0-2399 GCA_964551175.1 uncultured Desulfobulbus sp. | reverse complement strand
GCGCTTTTCGCAGAACAGTCAAGCTGTCCGGCTAATTTTCCTGTTCCTTGATCTCAAACGAAAATTCTAATTTTTCAAGGCACCCTTAAGTGAACAGCAGGCCACTGTCTGATTCCCAGGATGACGACTCATGACCATTCGCACCCATCAGGGACGGCTGAATGTGCCGTGGCGTAAAAAATGCATGGTTTCTTCAATAACCTGATCTGCATCCATAATAAAGGGATGAGTTTCCGGCACAATGAGATAATCGGCCATGCCCTCCACCCTGGCCGCCTCAACTGAGACCTTGCCGTCATGTTCACCCGGACTGAACGAAGCAAACCAGGAATCAAAAAAGAAATGTCGGTTGCCGGTGATGATCCCGACCTCGTAATCAACCGGTCCGAGGCGGTTTGGCAGAGAATCTTTGTCCGTGCCCAGCTCCTGACCTGCGGGTCCGTTAAGCCACTTGTACAACCACCAGTTTTTCAGCCTGTCGGTAACAAAACTACCCCGATTGGGCGGACTGAGCATGACTACGCGACCAAGGTTGTCCGGACGTTGTCTGTTCATGGCATGTCGCACTATGATACCGCCCAGAGAATGGGTGACAAAATGAATTTTTTCTGCTCCTGCCTGCTCACAGAGATGTACTCCCGTGGCAAATTCTTCTTCAGCTATGATTTCGATCGCTTTTTCACGGGATGGATAGTCCAGGTTAACGGTTTGATAGCCGGCCCGGACAAGAGCCTCCTCCATCTTGTTCATGGAGTTTTTTGTTCGTGCAAGTCCGTGCAGGAGTACCACGCATTCAGTTGCGCCCGGGTTCCCTCTGATTTCAGGTGGCCTGTTCATGGCACATGAAGAGTTCATAGCAAGAAGAAAGGAGAATATTAGGGGCAGCAAAGTATGAATCAACGTTACCACTGGCCATGCAGTTCTTTTTTTGCAGCCTTCCGCACCCGTGCCGGGTAGTCATGGGAGAGGTACCAGACACATTCAAGTTCCAAGGCCTCAAGGCCCCGTTTATGGGCAGGCAGGTCCGTGCGGAGAAGAAAAATGATATCACTGCTTGCCCAGGGATGACGATACCAGTAATGATGTCCCGCAATGTCAAACCCTCTTTTATCCTTGCCATATGAGAGGTCGATAATTTCAAAGTTATCTATCCTGTTCTTTATCACAAAATTTTCTTCACCGGTTTCCGCCTGCCCTGAACCGATACGTTCACCACCGCCCATGAACTCGCTGGCAGCGCATAGAACATTATCATCATCGGAGACGGTTACCACGACATTCTGGGCCATTTCAGCAATTGCTGGCAATCGTCTGAGAAAAATGTCCAGAGGAACGTCTGCTGCGGCAAAGAGCACGGTTCACAGTTTAAAGGTTTTTTTCAGTTCCATGGCGGAAAGACCTGCATGTGTCTGGTGCATTTCAAACAGAGCCTTGGATGCCACCCGTCCACCGGCACTGTAGCTGACGATGTTGATATGTCTGGCTTCGGTATAACGGGAAAGAAAATCAATCAGCGTGTGCAGTGACAGGGTCGAATGCTGGGCCCGGCGGACATCTATACCAAAGAAATAGGAGAAAATATTCTGATGAGATGGCCAGGAAAAGGCAAAGCTGACAAAATCACGACCAGTAAAATAGTCCAGTTCTGCCGTCAGGATGACACCATTTTCAAAACAGTTTTTTGTCCCATGAATATAGAGCATGATTTCCTTGTCCCTGGCCTTGGCAAGTTCAGCGTTAATTTCATTGACAAAGGTCTGCAGAGAAGAGGGAAGGGACAGCAGGGGTGATTCCGCATTTCTCGGGTTCAGTGTAGCCTGTTCCTGCACTTTTTCTATAAAAAGCGGTACCGGCTGCGGCCGTTCAGACTCCGTTGATGCGCGGTAAACCTCTTGCCAGGTTGTGGTGACGTCTCCCAATCGCACCGTAACCCTGCCTAAGTGCAGGTAGTCACTCACACTGTTTCCGTATGACTGGCGATCACTGTTGTCATCATTGACTGGAATACGGTTTGTCGCGTAAAAAAATGAGGTCAGGGTTGTTCTCTCTGTATCGTTTAAATGGGCAAAAGGATCCACGGCAGCGGTGGAGTAAAGCACCGGCGTGGACATCAGGGTTGCAGGCCTGGGAGCTGAACAGCCGGACAGGAAAAGGAGGATGACCGGGATGCTGACAGATGCCAAAGCAATTGCTGCAATTCAATTCTCTGTGCATTGAGCATGGCGTAGAGCTCGGGTAAAGGGGCTGTTTCCAGGTAAGTACGTATTAACTGCTCCGGATGAGCTCAAGGAGTTCAGCTGCACTGATGCGGGCGCTGACGTCCGAACCCTCGAGTAGGGAGTTTGCCAGATCCCGTTTTTCCTGGTGAAGGCGGACAATTTTTTCTTCAATGGTGTTTG
>CAZKBZ010000195.1:0-2459 GCA_964551175.1 uncultured Desulfobulbus sp. | reverse complement strand
CCACCGCCGAACCCGCCACTGAAACCACCGCCACTGCCCCAGCCGCCGGGGTAGATTACAGGTCCGGTTCCCGGTGTGCGCCTGTTTTTTCTCCTGGCATTAACAATGATGATGAACATAATCACCATGATGAAGAAAATCACCAGGTTTGCTCCAGGGGATTCATTCCGGTCAACTGCACGGTCCAGTGTTTCGCTACCTGTTATTTCCACCTGATAGTGTCGGGCGAGTATGTCAATAATGGTACCGGTGGCGGCAGCGATCCCCTGACCATAGTTTCCCTGCTTGAAATATGGCACAAGGTTTTGTCTGCCGATCGTTCCCAGCAGGCTGTCGGGCAGAACGGATTCAAGGCCGTATCCGGTTTCAAACCGGTATTTCCTGTCATCAAGGGCAACTGTCAGCAGCAGGCCGTTGTCTTTTTCCTTCTGGCCCAGTTTCCACTGTTCAGCAATTTTCAGGGAAAAGGAGTTGATGTCCTCCCCGTCAAGGGAGGTGATGGTGAGAATGACCATCTGAACAGAAGTTTTCCGTTCAAGATCGTGCAGAATTGCTGCCAGCTGCTGCTTTTGTCCAGGCTCAAGGATGGAGGCCAGATCAACGACCTGTCCCGGTGGAACAGACGGCACCGGCGGAGTAACAGCAAAAAGCCGGGCCGGGACGGCCAGCAGCAGCACAAGAAATAATTTAGGCAGCAAGGTTTTCAACATAGCTGGTAAGCTGTTGGGTTGCATGATAATAATCAGCAAAACAGTCACAGAGCTCTTCTGCATCTGCATCTGTGCCGGAATATTTCATTCGGACAATTTTTCTGAAAATCTCACTGTCAAGGCCGATGTGTTTTTCCACCGCAGCTGCGGTATCCTGTGCCGACAGCAGGAGTTGATGATCCCCCAGAAAAAGGATAGCCCTGAAAAGTGGTATGTAGCCGGTAATTGAATTGGCCATCCACTTGATCAGCTGCTGTTCATCATCCAGGGATTCAATATATCCCTGGTGCAGCCAGAGCAGTTTTGATTTTACTTCCCGCTCGCACTGCAGCAGAAGATGCTTTTTCTCAATGACAAGGTCAGATAAGATATCAGGTCCGGATATGGTATGATGGATGGCGGAAAAGTTCAGGAATTCAATGGGAAACACATCAAGAGAGCTCTCAATGTAACCCGGTGTCATGAGCAGGGGAGCAGCAATGTTGTGTTTGCTGTATTGTTTGCCGAGCCTGACGATAAAATCAAGAAATGCAAGAGTCATTTCTTTGACAACGACAATGGAGTTCACGTCCGACTGTCCCGGAATAAAATCAGGGGTCAGCGCACTGCCGACCACATGGATGGAGTGAACATGCACCGGCGGGTCTGCCGTGATTGCTGCTGAAAACTCTTTGAAATAATCTGATATATTTTTGATATATTGTTTAATTTCCATTTTTATTTGTGGTAGTTATGCCCTGCCTTGATAGAGCAGGCCCGGTAAAGCTGTTCAAGCAGGATAAAACGGGTCATCTCATGGGTAAAGGTAAGCCGTGACAGGGACCAGGTCAAGTCTGCCTGCTCCGGAACAGTTGCATCCAGGCCCAGGTGCCCGCCGATGAGGAAGCTGATGGTCTGCAGACCCCGGTTCTCCCAGCTCTCCAGCACGGTTGCAAGCTCAGGGGAGTCATATTCTTTTCCCCCGGGATCAAGCGCCACGCGGAGCGAAGACGATGCGGATCGTGCCAGCAGCAGTTCCGCCTCACGGGCCATGACAACCTGGTCAGGATCATTTTTCGCACGCTTATCTTTCAGTACCTTGATTTCAAGCTGTACATACCGGCTTATGCGCTGCCCGTAATCGCGGATAGCCTGGTCCAGGTAATGTTCCCTGGTTTTTCCTAAAAAGAGAAGTACAAACTTCATCAAACAGATTTAACCGGCAGTGAGAAAAGGGGAATCAGAAAGTCATTTTCCGGTCCTGATCCAGCAACTGCCTGAGGATGGCACAAAATTCCTCGTAGTCCAGTTCCCTGTTTATGCCGGGGCAGGAGTCGCGGATAGCAAGAAAGTTATTTTCATCGGACAGGATGCTCGGGTGCAGCGGCCACTGGCCGCAGCGCCAGGGTCGACCTTCGTGAACTGTACAGCCGGAGTCTTGATCATAAAAAATACAGTGATGATCTCTAATCTTCATCTGCACCACGTTACCGGTGACCCGCCAGTATTTTTTCCGGACTTCTTCAGGAGAAAGGCCCAGCTTGCTGATCATCCGTTCCTGGTCCTCCTTGTCCAGTGAGACGGTTGTCTCACCCTGGCAGCAGTAACCGCAGCGAGTGCAGCTGAATATGTCGGACAGGCAGGGTTTCCGGTTCTGTGCTGTTTCGTGTTCGCTCATTTTGTTTTCTGGTTAGAATAAAAAAGCACCAGCCTTGAAACAGGCTTGGTGCTTTATAATGTACCGGCACAAGGAATCTGAAGAGTTATAAG
>CAZKBZ010000194.1:0-2617 GCA_964551175.1 uncultured Desulfobulbus sp. | reverse complement strand
TTATGGAAGAGCGGTTACAAAAAATTCTGGCCCGGGCCGGTATCTGCTCAAGACGCAAGGCAGAGGAGTATATTGGTGACGGCAGGGTTGCTGTTGACGGCAAAGTCGTCACTCAACCCGGCTTGAAGGTTGATCCTGAGCTGGTAAGCATCACAGTTGACGGCAGGCCGGTTCAAGGAGAAGAAAAAATCTATATCCTGCTCAATAAACCTCCCGGCTATGTGACGACCATGTCGGATCCCCAGGGACGGCCGATAGTCACCGACCTGCTGCCCGGCGTCAAACACCGGGTTTTTCCTGTGGGTCGTCTGGACCTGGAAAGTGAAGGTGCGCTGATTTTGACTAATGACGGCGCCCTGGCCAACAGGATTCTCCACCCCAGCTTTGAAGTAAACAAGACCTACAAGGCTACGGTCAGGGGTATTCCAGGGAAAGGCAAGCTGCAACGGCTTGCTCGGGGAATCATGCTGGATGGCAGGAAAACCTGGCCTGCACAGTTACGCGTCCTGCACAGGAAAAAGGGTGAAGCCACCATTGAAATCATCATTCATGAGGGGAAGAAGAGGCAAGTGCGTAAAATGTTTCAGGCAATCGGCCATCCTGTGCTTCGTCTGCAACGAACCGCCTATGGTGGCCTGAAACTGGGTTCTCTGGAACAGGGGAAGTATCGTTTTTTGACTCTAATTGATCTGAAAAAAATATTTTCTTAAAAAATCCCTTTACAATCAGAAACATACCTGATTTACTTTTAATAGTAATTTAAGAAGGGCTGTATTTTCAACTGGTAGTACCAGATAAACAGGTTCTGCTCGGCCTTATCAGGGTAGCAGGCCCAGCTGTGAAAGGGAGAAACAGCATGAATAAATCGGAACTGATTGAGGCTTTAGCTGAAGAGATCAACCTGCCGATTCGTGAAGCAGCATCCATAACCAACACCATCATCGACACGATGAGTGATGCTCTGGCCCGTGGAGATTCCATTGAAATTCGCGGGTTTGGCAGTTTTGTGGTCAAAAAATATGATTCCTATACCGGCCGCAATCCCAAGACCGGTGAGAAGATCAAGGTTGCTCCCAAAAAACTGCCCTTTTTCAAGGTCGGCAAGGATCTGCGTGAACGGGTCAACCAGGCTGCAAAGAAATAGGGTCCAGCTGTGTATCAGTCTATGATTCCGCCCACCAGGTCATAGACGTGTGCCTCGGTGATGCGTACCTTTACGATATCACCGGGGTTTGCTGTGCCATCATTGATGTATATGCATCCATCAATATCCGGAGCCTGGTAACGGGTTCTGCCCTCCAGCAGCAGATCTGTTTCTCTGCTTAATCCCTCGACAAGAACCATCTCTTCCCTGCCCACGTACTGTTGCAGCCTGGATTTGCTTATTTCCGCCTGCAGTTCCATGACCTGTTGAAAGCGGAACTGTTTTTCCTGCTCATCCACTCTGTCAGCAAAACCGGCAGCCACGGAGCCGTCTTCAGGTTCATAAGGAAACACGCCCACGTGATCCAGCTGCCAGCGCTGCAGACAGTCCAACAGCTCTGCAACATCCTGCCGGGTTTCTCCTGGAAAGCCGACCAGCATGGTTGTACGGAGCGCACAGTCGGGAAGGAAGCGGCGAATCTGAATAATCAGCTCTTCCAGCTCCTGCTTTCCGTAGCGGCGTCCCATTTTTTTCAGTACGGAATCACTGACATGCTGAAAAGGAATATCGAGATAGGGCAGGATCCTGGGTTGTTCCGCCATCAGCTGCAGCAACTCCTTGCCGGTAGATACAGGATAGAGATAGAGCAGCCGCAGCCAGGGGATGTCTGTTTCACTGAGCAGGGCCTGAAGCAGGGCAACAAGATTGGTGCCTGGCCCGAGGTCTGAACCATAAGCGGTCAGATCCTGGGCGATCAGGGTTAACTCCCGGACACCGGACTCGGCAAGGGTTGAGGCCTCGGCAACCAGATCAGATATGGATCTGGAGCGCAGGTCTCCCCGGATAGAGGGGATCATGCAATAGGTGCAGCGGTTATCACAGCCCTCGGTTATTTTCAGGTAACTGCGAAACAGCGGGGTTGATATCCTGCGCGGGAGTTTACTGCTTGTGAGGAAGCGGGAAGGGCGCTGCAGTATGAGAGCTGACTCTCCATCCAGATCGGCCAGCAGGTCAGTAATTCGCTGTTCATCGTCAATACCTACAAAGAGATCCACCTCGGGCAGTTCCTGCTGCAACTCGTTTCCGTAGCGTTGAACCAGGCAGCCTGCAACCACCAGTTTTTTAGACGGATCAGTTTTTTTGTATTCTGCAAGGCGCAGGATTTCGTCCACCGCCTCCTCCACTGCCGGGCGGATAAAGCCGCAGGTGTTGATAAGGAGAAGATCAGCTGCCCCCGGGTCTTCCACGACTTGATACCCGCCGAGTTCCAGGACGCCGAGCATCATCTCTGAGTCAACAAGATTTTTAGCACAGCCGAGACTGACAAGATGCAGCTTTTTCATAGGACGATAGAGGAATTAATTGAGGGGCTGATTAACCACGAAATACACGAACCACACGAAAGTGTTCAGTATAATACAGGATATTCACTTTGAGAATACGATTTTTTATATTCCCTGATACAACCCCATG
>CAZKBZ010000193.1:1528-2635 GCA_964551175.1 uncultured Desulfobulbus sp. | reverse complement strand
CGATTTTGGGGGCTCAGAGCAGAAGGTGATTGATCATCTGCTGTTGTATGCTCAGGAAGACCTTGCCAGAGGGTTACGTGCAAATCAGGGGAAGCTCAGCTTTGACTATGACTGGAATCTCAATGAATAAAATATATGCACACGATGTGGTATTTCCTATAAGACGATATATTATTAAGAATACAGGAGATCCAAAGCTGTCTGTACCGGTGAACTCCTGAAAAACCGGTATCTTTAAGACCAAGTCTGAACCACTGCACCATGTCCGTCTTCTCAGAGATTGCAACTTTTTTATGCAAATGAATTTTGAATGACAACCTCCCCCAGCTTTAACTGACCAGGCCTGGGCCAGGCCTGTTGAGTTCCTTTGCCGATTGCCACGAACATGGCAATCACATGATCTTCGGGAAGCTGAATTAATTCTGCAACCTTGTCAAAATTAAAGCCGTCCATCGGGCAGGAGTCATAGCCCATGGATTTTGCAGCCAGTATCAGGGTCTGAGCAACTATGCCGCAGGATCTCATTGCTTCGTCTCTTTGAACCTGATCTTTACCTCGATAGTAATCATCAATGGCTGGGATCATAAACTCCTGAACCTCTTTGGGTGCATTGACCCAATACCGGTCGGGTTTTTCCCATGCCTTTAAATCCGCGCACAGTATGATGAACAACGATGTATCCGTTACCTGGGCCTGATCCCAGGCAACTTCTCTGATCCGCTTTCTCAACTCCGGATCTGAGACAACAACAAAACGCCAGTTTTGAATGTTGAAGGCCGTGGGAGAGAGTATTGCCAGCGAGAGAAGTTGATTTATCTCCTCATCGGTCATCTGGTGGTCCGGATCATAATGCTTGACAGATCTACGTGTTTTAATTGCTTCTTCTGTTTCCATGAATCTTCTCCTCAGTTCAGTATTTGTCAGGGGATTATCCTGTGTTGGAGTGATGGGGCTGGGCGCAATACTGCGCTTTGCCGGATTTATTTCCGGCCAGGCCATGCGGCCGCAGTGAAACATCTGCATAATCGCTATGGCGCCCTGTTTCTGAATTTCCTCAACAACCGGTTTCCAGGCATCTATCTGCTGCTGAGTCAACATCCGGGACTG
>CAZKBZ010000193.1:0-1428 GCA_964551175.1 uncultured Desulfobulbus sp. | reverse complement strand
TTTTTTTCATAATTAATCTCCCTTTCTGCAAAAAAAAAGCCGAGCTGCCTTCTCTCAAGGCAACCCGGCTTTCTTGCAAAGATCCGTGGCTTTCCGCCCCCGCCTTGCAACGGATTCGGCTTTTTCTTTGATCTAACTGGTTAATCGGTATATTGATAATTGTATAGTAAGCCACTTTGTGGTATGCGTCAAGGTGAGTATAATGAATTGAAAGAATTCAGCAGTGAACCTTCCCGAGTCTCATTTCTTACATTGAGGACCTATGTGAAATGCTAACTTTATGAAATGAGACATGGTTTCAGTTAGATCTCTTGTCGTCTGCTGCCAGGCTGTTTGCACCGGTTCTTACCGGGCAGCTTGCTGAAATATGTTGAGCATGCACTCCTGGTAACAGTCAAACCCGAGGCATACAGAGTTCTGGACCTGTCTCTTGCCAGGCGCAATAAGCTGCCGGCAACAGAAAGGGTAACAGCAGTAATTGAGCCTCTCCAGTCTCTGAAAACACTGCCGCTCGATCAGGGAGAGGTCACGAGCCTGTATTACAATGCCTGGCCGCTGAGGGGACACGTTAAAGGGGCAATAAAACCGTGGGAATCTCTGCTGCTCAGTCTGGTCAGTCTTGATCTCTTCGTGGGCATGGACAAGGAATACGGGAACACTGCTTTGACCGGAAATCCGTTCTACACCAGTCTCCTGCCCTGGAATCGCCAGGCATCGGACATGAATGATTTTTCCCAATTTCTTCGTTTTCAGGGCTGGAACCTGTGATTACTTAAAGGGCACCTTAAATCAAGTGGGTATGCAACGTCCGAGAAAATTTTTTTAGTTCTGTTCTGAAAAGAGTTGAAGTGGAAAAGGTATTTCGATCGGAGTCAGGCTTCTTGAGTTCCTTTGCCGATTGCCACAAACATGGGATCACACGATTCTCGGGAAGTTGAATCAGTTCCGCCACTCTGTCAAAATCAAAACCATCCATGAGATATGGAAATCAAATTTCGTTTCGGTTCATTCGGGAACACCGTCGAAAAAAAAGAAAAAGAAGGTTTTTTAACAAAAAGTGGTTATAGTAATCAATACTGAAAAAAATAACGGGGAGGTATTGCCATGACCGAACAGAAAACAACAAACAGCGGACCGCAGGCTCAGGATGTGCATTGGAAATGTGGAAATTGCGGTAGAATCACCTGTGCACAGACACCACCTGAAGTCTGTCCAGCCTGCAACGAGAAATGCGATTTCAAAAACGTAAGCTGTTATACTCCTGAATGTGGAGGACCCGGAAATATCGATCCCCGGTTGTAACAACATGCCTGGCAGGTCCTGGAAATCTTATCCAAGAATCCAAGTCCTGCAGGAAAACATATCCCGCCTGCTCACCTGAGCTGTCAGCCTGATATGGCGGCAGAGATTTTGTCTCTTTCTGCCGCC
>CAZKBZ010000192.1:0-2831 GCA_964551175.1 uncultured Desulfobulbus sp. | reverse complement strand
GAACGGGTTGAAAACGAGGGCTTTAAAGTCGGTCTGGTCATGACAGTGGTGGACCGCCAGGAAGGAGGTGCGGATGCCCTGGCTGCAGCCGGTTATCCGCTGAAATCTATTTTTACCAGAAAACAGCTGATCGGTTAATCCTGTGAAATGTAACAGATGCGGCCATAAACTTGAGATCATCAGGCGTTGCCGGCAGGTTCGTCTCAAGTGCAGCCACTGCAATCATGAATACCAGGTGCACGAAGTAGCGGCCGACCTGGATCCGGAAACTGAAGAGCTGCTGGCCCGTTACACCTGTATTATTTACGACTGAGTCGCATGGAGACAATCAAGGCTTTTGTCCGCCCAGACAACACGGTTACTATCGTTTGTCCTGTCTGTAAGACAACGAAACAGATCTCTGCAGCTCCTTATCTCCATAAAAAACATTCTATCAAAATCCGTTGCGTATGTGATGCAATATTTACGGTTCAATTTGATTTTCGGAGGCACTACCGCAAACAGACCAGCCTGCGCGGTACCTATCGTATAATAGACTCTCCCGAAACAGGGGGCGGGATTATCCATATTCATAATATTTCCCGAAGTGGCCTTGGCTTTACGGTTTCCGGCCTGCATACGATGCAGGAAAAACAGACTATTCAGCTGGAATTCCGCCTGAATGATAAAAACCTGACCAGACTGACAAAGCAGGCAACAATCCAGACAGTTCATAACAACTTTATCGGTTGCCAGTTTGTTGACCAGGACAGTCTTGAAAAAGCCCTGGGATTTTACCTGCGCCGCTGAAATGTTGTCTTTCCGGACACCTCGGCTTTCCTCACAACTCTATCGCGGTTCCAGATAGTTTTACGTATCCCCTTTCCTGTATCCAGTTTCCAGACACTCTGACTTTTTTTCAAATACATGGGTTGTTCTTTACCTGCAGTTTGAGCCGGCAGCTGATATTTTTTTGTCAATACAGCTTCCAGAGCAGAAATTCACACTGAGATATCATTTGCTAACCATTATCACCTTTGAATAATAAATAATTTTGTGCGGCTATTTATTTGTGATATCATTATTTCAAGCGATAAAAACGGAAAACAGCTAACCATCCAACCATGAGGTAATGCGTATGGATAGATTTACTTTTTCTCCAATGAAACGTCTCTGGCTTTCCGTCAGCAGTATTGTTCTCCTGCTGAACCTATTCGTTGTTCCCCTGGTGCAGGCCGAAGAACAGCTTGATTATTTTGATCAAAAGGTTCTTGAATGGGCCCAGAATTGTGCCGTTGATGTTACAAAACAGATCGAACAGTTCCTTGCTTCCGGGACCTTAAGCGTGGGACAGGTCTTTGACACTTTTTATATCCCCATTCCTGGAACAAATCCTCAAAAATATCATACCCAGTATGACCAGCTCTTTGATGAGGCTATTCGCCCAGTCATTGATGGTTACCAGAAAAAAGATTCACGGATTGTTTTTGCCATAGCCGTTGATCGCAACGGGTATCTTCCCACACATAACACCAAGTATGCCCAGCCCATAACAGGTGATGCGGACTATGATGCCAAGTGGAATCGAACAAAACGTATTTTCAACGATACGACAGGACTTGCGGCTGCTTCAAATAAAAAACCATACCTTTTGCAAAAGTACAAACGGGACACAGGGGAAGTTATGAGTGATCTTTCTGTACCCATTTACATCAACGGGCAACACTGGGGTGCAATCCGGTTTGGCTACAAATAAAGTTCTGCGCTTTCTACAGAACTGCTAAACAATTTTCCGGCGAAGGAGGCAAATGGTGAGCATTGCGTCAAGTATCAGTGCTAAAACAGCACTCAAGGTCAACCTGGTTTTAATTCTCTTTCTGGTGGCTGGTGGTTACGCGGTTACCTATTATCAACAAAATCATTTCAACCAACTTGTTACCCTGGAGGAAACAACTCTTCAAGAAGAACTCCTCAAGCGCGGAGCGATACTTTCAGAGATCGGAGCAAAAGCCATCGGCAAGCTGATTGAAGAGGCCATTGATAACACAGCGCTTGGGGTCAATGATTTCTTTGACACCGAATATCAGGAAATCCCCGGCTTTGATCCCCCTAAATATCATACAAAATTTGATTCTTACATGGATAAGGCCATCCTTGCCCTTGAGGATGAATTCCTCAAGGATCCCGACGTGGTGTTCGCTGTAGCCGTTGATATCAACGGCTACCTGCCCACTCACAACACCAAATACCAGAAACCTCCCACAGGTGACAAGGAAAAGGACAAGGTAGGGAACCGTACCAAGAGAATTTTCAACGATCCCATCGGCATAAAAGCTGCCAAAAATACCGAACAAGGATTCAGGCAGATTTATCACCGTGATACAGGTGAAACCATGTGGGATATCTCCTCTCCAATTATGGTTAAGGGAAAACATTGGGGCGGCTTTCGCATTGGCCTGTCCATGAAGACCATTGAGCAGACTCTTGCACAGTTCAGAGAGAAAACAGATGCCATTCGCGGCAACCTCTTTAACTCAATCTTTGCATTAATGGCCGTTATTCTGCTTGTCTCTATCCTGGTTGTCTTTTTCACCATTTCTCAGGCCATGCAACCTTTAAAAACGCTGACAGCAAAAGCCAATGAACTTGCAGACGGCAAAATCGATACTGAAATACCCAAAGGTGGTTCCGATGAACTTGGGCAACTTGCCAATGTTCTGGAACGGTTGCGGATAAGTCTGAAAAAAACGATGGAACTGCTCAAGAAACGTTAATTGTCGACAGGTCTATCCTGAAACAGGAAAGGGTTACCGGTTTTGACGGGCTCAGTGCCGGAACCGGTAACCCATCTC
>CAZKBZ010000191.1:0-2862 GCA_964551175.1 uncultured Desulfobulbus sp. | reverse complement strand
TATGGGAAAGACACATAAAATTGCCATCATGGGTGGTGACGGGACCGGCCCTGAAGTTGTTGCGGAAGGTATAAAGGTTCTTGAGGCAGCTGCAAAGAAATTTGATTTCTCCCTTGAGTTGACGGAATTTGACTATGGTGGGGACCGGTATCTGAGAACCGGTGAGGTGTTACCTGAAAATGCGGCTGAGGAACTGTCACAGCATGATGCAATCTTTTTGGGAGCTATCGGGCATCCGGATGTTAAGCCCGGAATCCTGGAAAAAGGTATCCTGCTCTCTTTGCGTTTTGCTCTTGATCAGTATGTCAACCTGCGCCCCGTGATTCTCTATCCCGGCGTGGAAACCCCGCTCAAAGACAAGAAACCGGAAGACATCGATTTTGTTGTAGTTCGAGAGAATACGGAAGGCTTGTATGCTGGTGCCGGTGGTGTGTTGAAGAAAGGAACCCCGGATGAGGTTGCAGTCCAGGAGTCCATCAACACTCGAAAAGGTGTTGAACGCTGTATCCGGTTTGCTTTTGAATATGCCCGCAAAAGAAACAAGAGAAAGACCGTCACCCTCTGTGGAAAAACCAATGTGTTAACCTTTGCCTTTGATCTCTGGGAGAGATGCTTCTATGAGGTTGCTGAGGAATATCCGGATATCAAAACCGAATATGCCCATGTGGATGCAACCTGCATGTGGATGGTAAAGAATCCAGAGTGGTTTGATGTGATTGTCACTGATAATATGTTCGGCGATATCATTACCGATCTTGGTGCCATGATCCAGGGAGGAATGGGGATTGCCGCAGGAGGCAATATTAATCCTGAAGGTGTCAGCATGTTTGAGCCGATCGGAGGTTCTGCACCAAAATATACCGGTAAAAATGTGATAAATCCCATGGCCGCGATCGGAGCAGCCCAGATGATGATGGAATATCTGGGAGAAGATGCTGCAGCAGTGGCTATTGAAAAGGCGATCCGTTACGTTGTTGCAGAAAAATTGAAAAGTCTTTCTGCTGGTAAAATGGGGTACAGTACCATGGAAGTTGGTGATCTGGTGGCCCAGGCGGTGTAATCACAAAACAAGAGCATTTTATTGAGCGGGAAAGAAGTCTGACAGGCTTGTTTCCCGCTTTTTTTATTTCAGGAGAAGCAGATAGGCCGGGGCAAGGGAGCGGCCTGGCCCGGATGCGCTTTGGACCTGGCTGAAAGGAGTCCCGTCGCGCAGGAAATTGCCTCGACCAGTGGGCCACAGGAGTTGGTTTTCTGCAGAGCCCGGTACCGAATAGATAAACAGACCGGCCCCAAAGGTCTGGACCAGAATCTCCAGGCTGTTGTTTCCATCCGTATCCATGACCGTGGGCGCTGCCGGTGCGCCCTTGCCGTTGCCGTTAGTTCCCTGTTCGGGCAGTTGGATATCAAAGAGAATATTGCCGGAATTATCCAGGATCATCAGATAGCCATGGGCCAGGCCGGGAGTTATGCTCTCCGGATCGCCATAGGTGGTAAGGATCAGTTCAGGTGTGTTGTCCTGGTTCAGGTCGGCCACCATGATTTCGGAAGCGTACATCAAGGCCCGGTTATGTCTGATATCAAGACGCCACAGTTGTCCGGCAGCTGCCGAGGTACAGTAAATGTAGCCGTCATGGGCTGCGTACAGGATCTCCGGACTGTTGTCATTGTTGATATCGACAATGGTGGGAGCGGGTGGGTTGCGCGGTGGATACCAGGAGCGGCTGCCCCGATCCAGGGGATAGCCGGACGAGGGAAGATTTTCCCAGCCCGCCAGCCGCATGGCTGAACGTGATCCGTCTCCGTGTGCCCCTTCCAGGACCATGATGGAATGGTGTTTGGTATCGTAGGGAACATCTTTTTCCACGTTGGAGACGCAGACAACCTCGTTTTTTCCGTCCCGGTTCAGATCAGCCACCGAGGGCGGCGAAGCCGTCCACTGCATCCATTTTTGATTATCCGGGTGCGGCCAGTCACCGGTGTGCAGGTGGTAATGATCTTCCTCTACCTGCGGATCAAACCAGCGGATGAACTGGCCCCAGTTCAAGCGATTTCCTGAATACTCTGATGCGCGGTTTGTAAACCAGGGTGACGCCGGCATGGAAACCCCGGTGTGGTGAAAGACATTGATCTGGTGGTTGTCAAAGGTGACCACGATCTCTTTTTCCGGATCATTATCAAGCTCACCAATACCGACATTAAGCCCATAACAGCCATAGCCGTGATTGCCTGGTCCATTGACAGTAGCGTCATCACCACTCTGGTTGTAACGAGGCCAGGCCTGAAAGCTGATTCCTGCGGGCTGGTAAGGGGTTCCGTCCGGGTTAAAGACAAAGACCTGTGCACCATCAGGCCGGGTCTGGGTGGTGGTTGCAATAATTTCAATAGAGCCGTTGTTGTCAAGATCACCGGCTGACAGTCCTCTGGTTTCCGGGCATTCTCCGGCAGAACAGGTTGAGGCCGGCCAACCGCTTTTGATCACCAGGTCATTGTTTTTCCATTCATAGGCTGCAACCACATCGCCGCTTGCCACCACTATCTCATAAATGCCGTCACCATCCAGGTCGGTGCAGACCGCAGGTGCATAAATGCGTGACGGGTGGTCATGCCCTGATCCATGAGGTGCTCTGGCAAGTTCGTGACCATTGCTGTCCCAGACAAAGATATCGTAGAAGGTGCCGATGATTTTCAGGCTGTCGGTTCCGAGATGATGAACAATGGGCGAGCCGAACCAGGAAGTGCCGGTCCATTTGATCTGTTTGATAAATACAGGCTGTTGGACAGGTGCTGCGACAGCCAGGTGCCCCAGGAGAAGCAGAGCACATGTCAGAAGCAGGGCGATAAATCTGTACATAGGTATCTTAA
>CAZKBZ010000190.1:0-2915 GCA_964551175.1 uncultured Desulfobulbus sp. | reverse complement strand
CTTTAAAAAATATCGGAGCGTTGATCAGATACCGGTTGGGGCGGCAGCACTTCGCATGGGGCGCCGGGGAGAGCCGGTTACCCTGCTCAATCACAAGTCCGGTAAGGAGGAACCGGTTTTTGCCAGCGGACGCAGCCAGGGGGTTGCCATGGTCATGGATGGTTTCCTGCACCTGGAAAAGGAAGGAACCTATCGCTGGCAGGCACTGGCCAATGACGGGATTCGCATGTTTATCAACGATACGATGATCTTTGAAGATCCCAAGGTTCATCCAGACCGCTTAACCCCTGTCGGTACGCTGCAGGTTGCCGGAGGCGGCTACTATCCGGTACGGATCATTTACTTTCAGCGCAAGGGAACGGCGGCCCTTAAACTGTACTGGCAGCCACCGGGAGCTGAGCAGTTCAGCCTGGTTCCCCCTGAAGTGTATTGGCATTACAAAGAAAGGTAAACAGCTGCTATCTCAGGTGTTCCTGCAGTTCACGCCACAGGTCTGCATAGGCCCGGCCGGCTACCGAGTTGGGATGGAAGGCTGGGAGCGGTTGTCGGTAGATGCCCATTTTTTCCACCTCGGCCAGGTAAGGGATGGACATTTTCAGGATTCGTTTGCGGCCTTTGAAGCGGCGCATCATCTCCTGGTGGATTTTTTTTCTTTTTTCCACCATGGAGAAAACGACCAGCAGTTTTTTTCTGTCAATACCGCTTTTTTTAAAAAAATCAAGCAGCTTGGAAAAGGAGAGCATGGACAGGGTGGTGGGGATGAACGGGATCAGCAGGATGTCGGCGGCGTGGAAAATATTTTCCGAAAGCAGGGTAATGTTGGGGGGACAGTCAAGGAAGAGATGCCTGTATTCATCGGTCAGCGGTTTGAGAACCTTCCTGAGCCGACGGCGTGATTTTTTCATCTCATCCAGGGCAAGATCAAAGTTGCGGTAGGTAAAATCAGCAGGCAGGATGTCCAGGTTATTATAATCAGTACCCCGGATACTGCGTTCTATATGTTTGCCTCCCTTGAGGAACTTGCCGGCGCTGAATTTTTTGGGAGATTTGACCCTGAAATAATAACTTGCCGAGCCCTGGGGATCGAGATCGCAGAGCAGGGTCTGATTGCCGGAGGCCGCTGACAGGTAGGACAGGTTGACGGATGTTGCGGTCTTGCCCACCCCGCCCTTAATGTTATAGACAGCAATTATGGCCATGGGAACTCCTGAGTAAAAAGAAGATTATCCAAAAAGCTTGCGGTACAATGCCAGATTTTTTTTGGAGGCAAACCGGGTAAATGTCTCTTCAAACCGGGTTCTTACCCGCCGGTGTTCGTGGTACAGGTTGGTCAGCAGGCCACCGATGGCCGCACTCAGTTTTTTTGACTTGACCGTACCCGGCTTGATGGCTGCCAGGTAATGTTTCAGCATCTCCTGCTGTACTGACAGATCGTTGAAATCACCTAAGTTGTTCTGCAGCAGCTTGAGCTGTTTGATCATTTTTTTCATCTCCTGTTCCGGGAACAGGGAGTTGAAAAATTCCAGGCTGTACCGCAGTTTTTTCCCCTGGATCCGCAGCCGGTGCAGTTCTTCATCCGGCGATTCCGGAGAGATCGCCTTGCCGTCACGCAGAATTCTCTGAAACCGTTTTGTAATGATTTTTTTTGCCAGTGCGGTGATCGGCACCCGGCTGTTTTTTTCTTCGGCATCGTTATCTTTTCTGCTGAGATAATCCTGCCAGTCGTTGGTAATTGTCCGGTAGCGTGGCCCTTTCAGTGCGCGGATCAGTTTTTTCTGCTCCCGGGCTCGTTTTTCTGCCAGGTCTTCAAAGAAAAAGTAGAGTCCTTCCTGCAGGTGTTCAGGCAGGCGGGCTTTGTAATTGTCTTCCATGAGCAGGTAAACGTCAAGGTCGCGGACCGGACCGGTAATCTGGCCAAGATAGCGGAAGTCGTCTTTAAAGCGACTGCTGATCGAAGGTTCCAGTACATCTTTGATCAGGGTCAGGCCGGAGCGGGTGCGGCGGATGGCTACCCGGAAGTCATGCAGGAATTCACTGTCCAGGTCCTGGATAATTCCCTGTTCATTGGCCAGCATGGTGGTCAGCAGATCCCGGTAGATGATCTTCACCGCTGTCAGGCTTTCCATGTCCGGAGTAAGAGGAACAGAAAATCTGGAGCTGTAGTCCATGGGAGCTTTGCCTGCTGCTGCCAGGGCCGTTGCCAGCGTCTGAACCATGGTCTCCGGCTGAGGATTGCCGAAGTTTGACAGGATTCGGCTGAGTTTCAGGAACCATTTGTGATACCCGCGGATTTCGCGTAACCGGACCGAATGGATTGTTTTGCCGCCCCCAAGGTTGAGTTCCATGAGAAGAACAACGGCTACAATTTTTTCATCTTTGTTGGTAATTCGCAGTTCCCGGCTTGTCTGCGAAAAAGAGACCTGCGGCAGCAGGCCGCGCACATCGAGAATCCCGGCCAGGACCTGCTTGACATCGGATTTGGGAAACTGCCACCAGAAGCGGGGAGGATGACCAGGCTTCAGTGGTGGAACCAGTTGCCTGTCGGCAAAATCAGTCAGGTGCAGGGTGTTGTCTTTGAGATAGCATAAGCGGTTTTTTTCAAAAAGGCGCCAGTCAAAGGTGTCGAAAAAGGTGATATCTGAGGTCTGGGAGGGGCATTCGATCAGGGTATATTTTTCGCCCAGAAGGTTCACGATCTCCCCGGTGGAAACAGGGTCGGGGAGGTCCAGGGAGAGCTGTGCAAGCGGTAGCATAAAACTGATTCCTCAGTTATATAAGGTCACCTTGTAAAATAGCAATTTTGCAAGGCACCCACAATTTTATTGGGATTGCAGAAATTGTTTCCCTTGACTAACTTTTGTTAAATGAACCTGTAATTATAGGTTGAGAGGACAGGTCAATGCAAGAAAAACAGC
>CAZKBZ010000189.1:0-3037 GCA_964551175.1 uncultured Desulfobulbus sp. | reverse complement strand
TTCTTTTATACAACAAAAGCCCTTGTCACATCCGTGACAAGGGCTTTTTGCGTTTAAAGGAATTTAATTTTTCTTGCCTAAAAAATACTGTTATCCGTCCTCTTGCTGACCTGCTGTTAGGACCCTTTTCACCTCAAGGGCAAACTGCTCTGCAGTAAAAGGTTTTGCCAGATAGCCGTTAATCCCCATACTCCGTGATGACTCTGCAGTCACATGCTCACTGTACCCTGTGCAGAGAAGAACCGGGATGTCGGTCCTTATTTTCCGAATTTCCGTGAACAACTGCAGACCTGTCATATCAGGCATGGCCATATCTGTTATAACCAGATCATATCGATACGGATCAGCACGTAGAGCATCCAGAGCAGCCAGGCTGCTCAAAAAACCACTGGTTGTGTAGCCGGTACGTTGCAGGATCTGCACTTCGTAATCTACAATCTGTCGTTCATCATCCACCACTAATACCCTGCCTTCACCTGTCGGCAGATCCTGCCTGCGTTGACTCTCAGAACTCTCCTGGCAACTTATCTCCGGCAGGTATACTGTAAAACGACTTCCTTTTCCTGTCACAGTATCAACGGTTACGGCGCCGCCATGATCATTGACAATACCATGCACGACGGAAAGCCCGAGTCCGGTGCCTTCATCCTTTTCACTGGTAGTAAAATAAGGCTCAAAAATACGTCCAAGATATTCGGTGGAAATACCGCATCCATTATCTTCCACTGTAATACATACATATTTACCCGGGCTCAGGTTGCCTATCTCCACCCCTTCCCTGGCTGCCACAACAACACTTTTCATGCTGACTTTAATCCAGCCTTTATCTGCGGTAATTGCCTGGTAGGCATTAGTACACAGGTTCATAATCACCTGGAGGATCTGGGTCGGATCAGCACGAACCATCACCTCTGCATCCAGGTCCTGAATTATTTCAACATTTGTCGGCAGAGTAGCCCGAAGAAGTTTCAGGGCTTCCTTGACGACTATGGACAGACGGAGGGCTGCAACATTTTTCTCAGTCTGACGGCTGAATGTCAGAATCTGCTCAATGAGTTTACCTGCCCTGTCCGCACCTCGGATGACCTCCTGAATATTATTTTCCAACAGGGGATTATCCTTGCAGTGCAGCAGAGACAACTCAGCAAAGCCCATGATTGCTGTGAGAATATTATTGAAATCATGGGCTATTCCACCGGCAAGGGTTCCGATGGCCTGCATTTTCTGGGCCTGACGGACCTGCTTTTCCAATGAAATCTGGTTGGTAATGTCACGTTTGACTGCCACAAAATTAATCACTTTTCCGGTATGATCCGTGACCGGTGTTATGATTGCATCTTCCTCATAGAGAGAACCATCCTTTTTCCTGTTAATAAAGTGGCCGTGCCATGTGCGTCCCTCGCTGAGTGTATCCTTTATCATCCTGTAAAAGGATTCATCATGCTTGCCGCTTCTCAAAATACGTGGTGTTTTGCCGGCAATTTCTTCCAGCGAATAGCCGGAGACTCGTTCAAAGGCCGGGTTCACATAACTGATTATAGATTTTGTATCGGTGATCATGACGGAATCATCGGTCTGTTCCGTCACCGTGGCAAGCAGTCTCCTGAGCTCTTCACCTTCAAAACGGGATCTGAGATCACGGAAAATACCCTGCACAACCCTTCTTCCCCCCACCATGATAGTACTGGAACTTATCTCAACAGGAATCTGCTGTCCATCGGCATGAAGAAGATAAATCTCTGATATGTTACGCCTGTCTTTCCGCCCTCTTCTGCTCTGGTGTTTGAAGATGTCACCTCCTGATCTGCGTTCACTGGCTGAACGCAGCTTAGACTGGTGCATTCCAATGAGTTCAGCCTTTGAATATCCTGTAAGTACTTCTGCTTTACGATTGGCTTGCAGTATTAAACCGGTTTCAGCATCGGCAATCAAGATGGCATCATTCGCTGTTTCTATTAATTTTTTGTACTGTTCTCTGGATTCATGCAATGTAGCTTCAAGCATTTTTTGCGGAGAGATATCGGTTATGCTGACCAGCGCAAGACTATCTTCTCCCGGCAGCACATCGACATTGATTATGGCATCCAGATGGTTCCCTTGAAAGGTTTTGTACTCCGTCTGCAGAGAAACATGCTTTAATCCGGAAAACAGCGCGAGACAGACGCTTTGTATGGCCTCAATTGTCTTGCTGGTATAAAGGCGGTTAACCTTGCTGGTCAACCTGTCTTTATCACTGGTCTCAAACAGCTGCAAAGTAGCTCTGTTTACATCAACAATGGGCAGCAGTTTCCAGGTTTTGACAAAAAATCGGGGATATTTATCAAAATATTCATTCAGATCAGTTACGCCGGTTTCCTTTAACTCATCAAAATAATTTAACAACTTGGAGATATCTACAAGCAGCAGAGAAACACTGGAATAATGAAAAAAAGAACGAAAACGTTGTTCACTTCGAACAAGCTCTGCTTCAACTGTCTGCTTTCCGGCCGTATCCTGTTTAATCAGATTCAGGATACGGCTGCTGTTATAGACTTCCCTCAATCGTTGAGCCGCATAGCGGAAAAGAGCCATCTCGGTTGCAGTCCACACTCTCCTGTGGTCACATTGATGCAGTTCCAGCAACCAGGAAAGGTCATTTTTCATCTTGAGAGCAATGGTCATGCTGGAACGAATACTGTACCTGTCCATCAGATCAGGATCATAGACCTTGCCTGTTCCTCTGATCTGGATGATCGGATCAGCAGCTGCAAGGGCATCCCGAAACAGTTCAGCCAATCCCGGGCTTACTTTCACCCTGCCTTTCCCGGAAAGTAAATGCGGATTATCTGCAGCTATTGCTTCATAACATACCTGACCTTCAGGTGTGTCCGGAGCACAGGGATAGATAAGCCATGCCCGA
The DNA here is from genome assembly GCA_964551175.1 of uncultured Desulfobulbus sp. Classification (GTDB taxonomy): domain Bacteria; phylum Desulfobacterota; class Desulfobulbia; order Desulfobulbales; family Desulfobulbaceae; genus Desulfobulbus_C. The sequence continues at coordinate 138 of CAZKBZ010000189.1, read as the reverse complement.
TCAGCATGAAAAATTTGTTGAAATTTTCGAACTGCTGCAGTCATTAATGCCTGCGGTTCAAGGTCTTCTGAAAATACGCAGGAAATATCGTTGAGAGTGCTCAATAAAGAGTTATCTGTTGAGGAGACAGGGGAAAAA
>CAZKBZ010000188.1:0-3084 GCA_964551175.1 uncultured Desulfobulbus sp. | reverse complement strand
TGAATGGCTTTGTATCGGCCCGCTTGAATGCTGTTTAGTTTTCAAAGATCAAAATAAAATGGTCAAAAAAACCATATGCGCCTGTTCCCACAGGTGAATAAAAAATATAATCACTTCAATGAAAACTGTCAATATGTTTTTATGCAAAGTGATTGCGCTGCTGTGATGTTATACACAGGCAACGGCGCGACAAATTAACCCATGGAAACTGCTTCGTCAACGGATTTTTCCATCATTTAATCTTTTTTTAAGAGAAATATCCTAACCAGCTTGATTTTAAGTGAATTTAAAATTTTCTCGTTGCCTTGCACTGCTTATATATCGTAACATGCAGGCAGTGTGAACAACACTGTTTCGCTGGAGCCTGCAGGCTTTGGCTTTTTGTTACCCTTTATCTCTATTTACTGCCATGCACAACCTGTTGCGTTGTATCCCTAAAGTTGATGAATGTCTGTTGGCGATTCTTGAGGACAATGCGTTTGAGACAGTTCCAACGGGTCTGATCAAAAAAGCAATTCGCCAGGTTCTTGCCGACTGCAGGCAGCAGATTCTTGTCGGCAAGGATATTTCCACACACTCGTTGTCACTTCCTGTTCTGCTTGGTACCATAAAAAATGAAATAGATAGACTTCAACAAGTAAGATTTCGCAGAGTTATTAATGGCACGGGAGTAATAATTCACACCAATCTTGGACGTTCTGTCCTTCCCGAGTCCACCATGCAGATGTTGCATCAGGCCGGCGGCAGATATTCCAATCTGGAATTCAACCTGGCAACCGGCAAGCGAGGCAGCCGTTATTCACTTGTCGAGGATCTGCTCTGTGAACTGACAGGAGCGGAGTCCGCACTGGTTGTCAATAACAATGCTGCTGCAGTACTGATCGTGCTTGAGACTCTGGCAAAAAATCGTGAAGTTATTGTTTCCAGGGGACAGCTCGTTGAGATTGGCGGTTCTTTTCGTATTCCGGATGTCATGGCTCGCAGTGGTGCACGTCTTGTTGAGGTTGGAGCGACAAACCGCACCCATCTTAAGGATTACCGGCAGGCCATCACAGAAGACACTGGCCTGCTGCTCAAAGTTCATTGCAGCAATTATCGTATAATTGGTTTTACCAGTGAAGTGCGCAACGAGGAACTGGTGCGGCTTGGACGTGACTGCAAGCTGCCGGTGATGGAAGATCTTGGTTCCGGCTGTTTTGTTGACCTGAGCAGGTTCGGACTTGAGAAAGAACCCACCGTCCAGGAGGTGGTAGCATCCGGTATTGATGTTGTCACCTTCAGCGGGGACAAGCTGTTGGGTGGACCTCAGGCCGGGATTATCCTTGGTTGCAGGGAAATTGTTGACAGGATCAAAAAAAATCCGATGAACCGTGCCATGCGCATAGATAAGTTTACCCTGGCCGGACTTGAATCAATCCTTCGGTTTTATCGAGATCCCCAAACTGTATGTGATAATATTCCGACCCTGGCAATGATCTCCGCCTCTGTTAAGCTGGTGGACCGTCGGGCGAAAAGGCTTGCCCGGCGATTGAGAAAAAGTATTGGTGGCAGCAGCTGCATGATTTCCGTAACAGATGTCATGTCACGGGTCGGCGGCGGTGCCATGCCTGAACAGAACCTTCCCAGCAGAGGCATAGCCCTGCAGCCTGCAGAAATGACTGTCAGTCATCTTGAAAAGGAATTACGTAACCTGGACGTTCCCATTATCAGCCGCATTGAAGATGATTGTCTGCTTCTTGATATGCGTACAGTTGCAGATGATGAGCTTGTCACTATTGACAGGGGATTGCAGCAGGTTCTCAGCTTCGGGATCTGACACACTGCAGGCATGATTTCTTTTTATTCAGGTATTGAAGCGGGTTTAAGGCCCTATGATGCACTCATCTTTGGTGATCAACTGGCAGTTGAGGTGCGCAGTCTTTTGCCGGTAGCGGCATCAGTCAGTTTCTGGTTTCATGATCCGTCCTTTCGGCAGCAGGATGGGTTCAGCCGGCAGCAGCTGGAAATTCTGACTGCGGAGAGAGCAGAGACCATACCGGTTGTACGGGACAACCTGCTGATCATCCCTGCAGGGAATGCAATGCAGACACAGCTGGATGTCGTTGTCCATGGTGTTGATCCTCCACTTCTGCAGAAGATGGCGTCTGAATGGCTGCTGGAACTGCAGGCAAAGATTAACGAGCGTTTTTTTTTCATTCGGCGGATCTATACTGATCCTGTTACCGGTCTTTATAATCAGCGTGCCCTTGATCTTCTGCTGGCCGGAGAATCCTGCTGGAACTCTCTGTTTCTCATTGCAGCAGGATCCAGGAAGCGCACAATTGCCGGAAGCTTCCAGAAGGTTGTTCAATTATCTTCTCTGCTGGAAACAGTTATCCGGGAGCCGTGTTTTTATCTTGGCCAGTCTGTTTTCGGATGCGTAAGCCGAAAATCCGGTCGAAGAGCCGTCCTTGATTTTTCCCATAGGTTGATTTCACGTCTGAGACGGGAAAAGCTGCATCGAGTCCATGTCGGCTGTTCCAGTTTGACAGGGGATCAGGCCCCGGAGGAGACATTTCATGATTGCCGGCTCGCCCTGCTTGAGGCGGAACGGCGAGGCCCCTACAGTCTCTGTGATGCTGCATTCCTTCACAAACGCGAACAGCATCCTCTTGCCCTGCCTTCTGTTCAGGTAATGCGAAAATTGCAGCGTAACTGGCGTGGATTGGAGCAATTCGGCCTGGTTCTTATGCAATTTTCAGGGGAACGTGATTTGCCTGAACTTGCATCTCTGCTGCCTGCTGAAAGCTGTTGCATTGCAATGACTGCTGGTCGGCAGTTTGTTCTGTTTCCAGACAGCACTGCTGCCCGTACTGCCCGGCTGGTGGAAGAGTTGGCCGACACTATTGAAAACAGCAGCGGGCAACGTCCTACCATGGGATTCAGTCACTGGCCGTCTGTAGGTACAAGCAGGGTCGATTGTGTTCGAAATTGTCGTAAGGCTATACTGCATGCCGGTTTTTACGAACCTGGTGCTGTGGTCGCTTTTGATGCCTTAAGTTTGAATGTCAGTGGCGATCTTTATTTTGATGAAGGTGATTATAA
>CAZKBZ010000187.1:0-3150 GCA_964551175.1 uncultured Desulfobulbus sp. | reverse complement strand
TTTAACCCTCTGGATTATGTTTCCTTCTCCGGCGGCATGCTGGTGATTGATGGGAGTGATCCCACGCAGGTTAAGTGGTTTACGAAAACACCTTATGTAAACAATCACCGGCTTCGGCTGCTGTTGTCTGGTGGCTATGCCTACAAGCTCATCGAAGAACTCAAACGGTCGGTGTTTTACCTGACCGACGAGATTGCCGACCGGTTACAGGTTGTTGCAGTGCCATCCCTTGTTATACAGCAGGACAAAAAACTGCAGGTTCGGGAAATTCTGGTACCGGAAGAGGGACGCCATGAGAATAAATAAAACCATTTTCTCCATATTCCTGTTGCTGTTGCTCTGCAGTCCTTCATGGGCAGAGAAATCCGGCGATTCCTTTAATTCAGCCTCGGACGTTCACTGGGATGAAATCGAGTTGCGATTTGAAGGGATTTGTATCTGCCCCCGGCCTCCACCCATCTTTTATGAGGAAGGCGAAATTTGGGAGTATTGGGAACCCTTTCTTGTGGAAGGCACGGTTTCCGTGGCCAACTATTCAGCCTATCAGGGATCACAAATGGGATCTTCGGTGATTGATGAGCTTGGTGGCAAGAACAAGAGTTCCGACTCCGTGGATATTGCCAATGAATCAACCTTTGCCCAGGGACACGCCTATCTTTATCCGATGTTTTACGGCTTCTGTGAGCATAAGGATTACGGCATGTGGTGGAGCGAATATGATTCCATGTGGCAGAATGACGAACTGTCCGCCGTTATCACCCCGGAGGCATCGCTTTATGCCAGTAAAGCCATGCAGATGGCCTGTATGGCCGATGCAGCTGCGGTCAACCTTGGTTACACCCTTGATTTCATGCCCTGGTGCATCGGCAGCGGGGGATCTGTCTATCCCATGACCGGACATGTGGATAATGACAACATTGTTCAGGCCAATAATACGGTTGCCTCCCGGCTGCTCTACAAGCTCAACCGGCTGTTCATGATTTGCGATCCTGCGGATAATCCCTGTGGCTGCGATTACACTCCGGTGTGGATCAAAAGCCATTACAAGATGCATGTTGTTCGACCGGCGGATCGTTCCCCGGCTTATCCGGTGGGGAAGTCGGCCAAGTATTACGATTCCGGCCTGAACGTACCGTATCGGGGAGAAAAAGGCTCAAACGATGAATTCCTCTGGGTAGTCTACAGGAAACAACGGTGCTGCACATGCTGCGACAATTGATTTTTTGTCTTGCCCTGGTCTGTTTTTCTGCAGGGGTGAGTTGTGCTGTGGAGATGGGAGAGAGTGATATCTCCCGGATCATGAAAAAGGCCAGAGAAGATGCGGAAAAAATAAATCTGCCGGTCAACAGGTATCAGGAAGATGGCATGAAAGCAGCCGAGAAGACATCAAAACTGTTTCATTCCCCTGCATTTCAGGAACGGATCCAATGCGAACAGCAACGGTTGGAAAAGGAGGTCTTTGCGGACTACACAAAGCCATGGAAAAGGAAGGTCAGACAAACAGCAATAGAACAGAAAGGACGGGGCGGCAACCTGGCAGCCGACGAAAAAGTGTATCTCTTTATTTCAAGCTCAATTCCGGATGAAACCGTTCATGCCTATATCGTTAATCTTGACAAAGTTGCTGATCCCAATGTTTCCCTGGTTATGCGTGGTCTTGTCGGAGGGATTACCAAGGTACGGGTAAAGAAAGGGCAATCGTATTTCAGCAGGATAATGAAAAAAGAATTGGATTGTCCCCGAACTCAAACACCGTGTGAACGGTATCAGGTACCCATCCTCCTGGAATCATCACTCTTCACCAAGTACGGAATTACCAGGGTGCCGGCTGTTGCCTATGAACATGACGACAATAGTTTCCTGATCCAAGGAGATGCCGGGCTTGATTATCTTTTGGAAAAAATCAATCGGGAAGCCAAAAGCACAGGCCTTGCGAGCCTGATCAAAAAAATAAGGGGCACGATGTGAGCAATCAGTCAACCACCCAACCTGAAAAATCAGCAACCACCGGTCCCGGCTATTTTGAGGTTATTCTTATTGCCTTGTTAATAGCTGGATCCGCAGTAGCAGGCTATGACAGATTTTTTGCCGAAAAGATACGAGTAGTGGATTTGAAAGGATATCTCAGAACCCAGAAGGCCCTGCTTGCCGCTGGAGAAATAACTCCAAAACAGTGGAAGGGCAAGCTGGATATTGTAGAACAGATTTTAAACGATGAGGCGGACCGCCACCAGAATCAGGTAATCATTTTAAAAGATGTGGTGTTGAGGAATGGACAAGAGATTTGGATTAAGGAGTAGAAAGAAAAAACTGTTCAGGAAACTGAGTCGTCGTGAAAAGACGCTTGCTATTGTCGTGCTGGCCGCTCTTCTGACCGGTGCATGGTTGCCGGAAAGGATCATTGTTTCTACCAGCCCCTCTTTGGATAATCGGATCTTTTTTCTCACCAAAACAAAAGCTGCCATCAAGAACGGTGATTACCTGGTGTTTAAACACAGGGATACAAGATTTGTTCGCAGGGGAATTGATCAGGACAATGACCGTTTGCTGAAAAAGGTTGGCTGTAGTCCCGGAGAAATGCTTTCAGTGAATACAAAGAAAACATTTTTCTGCGGTTCAAGGAAGCTGGGAACAGCACTGGAGGTAGACAGCAAAGGCCGCTCTTTGCCGTTCTTTGAATTTACCGGAGTGGTTCCGGAGAACAGCTATTTCATGGTGGGAACAAATCCCCGCAGTTTTGATTCCAGATATTTTGGTTTTATCCATGCAGATGATATTCTCTATAAAGCCCTGCCGATCTGGTAATCTCTTATTGCTGTGGCTAATCTGTTCACTGATGTTTGCCGCCAGCGCAACAGCTGCCGACCAGGAGGCCAGGTTTTACGATGATACCAGACATGGCTGGTTCTGGTACGAGGATCCGCCACCGGTGCAGGAAGAGTCGGAGATCAAACCGGATTCCGTCAGTTCACTTCCCCGCAACATCCCATCTCTGGACAACTATTCCATTGATCAGCTGTGGAACATGTACCCGGACGATTTTCAGGAACTCCTCAATGTCCTGCAGAAAAAAGCCGTCCAGGCTCCGACCGAGCAAAACATCATGGAATATCTCACCATGCAGGACATTGCCCGGCGCAAGGCCCTGGC
>CAZKBZ010000186.1:0-3193 GCA_964551175.1 uncultured Desulfobulbus sp. | reverse complement strand
AAGGAGAATTATCATGGTAGTTAATGATTGGGTCCATACCATTGCAGGACTGTTCATCATGGTCAGCGTGGCCCTGGGATCAGATCCTGTTCACAATCCGTTTTTTGTCCATAAATATTTTTTGTTCTTTACCCTTTTTGTCGGGGCCAATCTGTTCCAATACGGGTTCACAAAGTTCTGTCCCCTGGCAATCATCCTGAAAAAACTGGGCGTACCGGAAACCAGGTAATTACAGCAGGAAGGGGAGAGCAGCTGAAGCGTTTTGCTCCCCCTTCTCCTTTTACATTCCGGGCATGGATGGCCCGCTGCCGCCTTTTTCCTCTGCTGCTTTTCTGGCCTCTTCATCTTCAATGGCTGCCATGGCCGCGGCTGCTCCCAGTTCCTTAACCTGCTCTGCTTTTTCCCCTGTTGACGCTTTTGCCTCTTCAGGCAGTTCCACAATAACCTTGCGATGGGCATAATGGATTCCCTTGGCTGCCAGAGCCTCGGTTATGCGGCGATAGGCTTCGCGGCGAATAACAAAATGGGTACCCGGCTTGGCAGTAAACTTGACCCGGATAACCATGACCGAGCTGGTTATTTCGCGCACACCCTGAGACTTGACAGGCTGGATAAAATCATCTCCAAACTCAGGGTCCTTAAGCATGGCCTGGCCGACCTTCTTGATGATCTTGCGCACCTTGTCAATATCCGTATCATAGGGGAACTCAAGGTTGAATTTTACAACAATCCCGCCGCGCATGAAATTGGTGATGGCACCCAGTTCACTGTAGGGAACAATCTGCAGCATGCCCCGGTGATGACGCAGCATGACATTTCGAAGCGTAATGGCCTCTACAGCGCCGGAAACGCCTCCCGCCTCCATGTATTCACCAACCCGGAAGGCATCATCCAGCAGATAAAAAAACCCGGAAAATACATCGGCAACCAGTTTCTGAGCGCCAAAACCGATGGCCAGGCCGACGACACCGGCACCGGCCAGCAGCGGCCCGATATCCACGCCCAGTGAAGAAAGAATAATCAGGGTCACCATCACCACCAGCACTGTACCGATAAATTTCCGCACCATGGGCAGCAGAGTATAACTGCGGCCCCGGTTGGCGGCACCTCCCCACTCATCATCTTCCTCCTTATTCTCCTCTTCCTCAGGAGCTGCTTCCTTGATTTTCCGTTCAATATAACCGGAGGCCAGTCGCCAGAACATGAGAGCCAGGGCCAGGGTAACCAGAGAATCAAAAACAGCCTTCGTAATTTCAGCTGCATAGGGAATCTGGTAGCCCCACAGTTTCAGAACCCATGCCCCCAGGGCAGCCAGAATCACAACCCGGGCCCCCCGCTGAATCCTGCGGATCAGCAGACGTTTTTTTGTTTCCAAATCCGCAACTGCTGCTGCCAGGTTCCCATCATCAGGAAGTGTGGATGGATCATAAATCCGCATGGTCTGTACCACGGACCGTATCACCCATTTGGCGAGCCAATCCATAACCAGAAAGGCAGGAATCAGGAGAAGGCTGAACAGAAAGGCTCCTCTGTCCTGTCCCTGTCCCTGCACGTTCTGGAACAGCATGAAAAACCAGACAATAAAGAGATAGCAGAGCACCAGTACATGCCAGAGCGAGGCAAACATCTGCATGACCCAGCTCTCTGCCCCGTCTTCCGTATTCCCGGACAGTATTGCCTCGGCAACGGGTTTACGGTTGAAAAACACGACACCTGCAGCCAGGATCAGCAGCAGCGAGGCAAGCAGGATCCCCAGCAGGGAACGGCTCTCATCCTGGAGTCCGATCTCGCGGATCAGGGCAAGAAAAGACAATGCCACAACAGTATACGAGGTGAGAAACGCGATTGCTCCATGGATCCTGAGTGCTGCGCTGTCGCTGATGGGTGCCAGACGCAGACCGGGAAACCCCGGAGAAAAAAACAGTTGGGACAGTGCAGAAACAAATCGAATGACAACCAGAGTAAACAGCAGCGCCATAAACAGGTATCGAACCTGCTGTATCTGTTCAAGAGGTGTCAGGATAAAGAGTATGAGTGCTGCAACACCGAAAACTGCGACATGGATAATTGAGGGCAATACCCGAAGAAGGGATGCCCAGAAACGCATCATGCCTTTGAGATCAGGAACGAGCTGATCCATGAACCGTTTCCGGAACCGGCCGGTCATCAAGCGAAAGAGCAGTTCCACCAGAAAGCCTCCAGCCAGGACAAGCAGCACAGAGCCGATGTTTCGCCAGCCGCCGGCCCTGGAAGAATCCGGGCTGAACTGACGCAGCAGCCAGTCCATGTCTGTGGGCAGGCCGCGGGCTGTTCGCCTTGTCTGTGCCAGGTACTGGCTGATCTCAACCTCTCCGTCACCATCCAGAATATGGAGCATTGCCGCAACCTGACCTACAAAGCCTGAGCCACCTTCCTTCCCGTCCGGCTGCAGGGCGGTATCCTTTTTCAGCTCTTCAATGAGCAGAGCACGTACCTGTTCATCACTGAGCGTTGCCAGCACCGAGTCTACCTGGGCCGGACCAGCTCCTGCAAGCGATGCGGTCTCGTCGCTGACCGACTCTGCGGTGGTAACTGCAACTGTGAAAAACAGGCTGCAGACAACACCCAGGCAGAAAACCAGTACCCTGCGAAACCATAAATTCCTCATTCCATCCTCTCAAATATTTAAAAACCATCAGTCCCTGCCGCAATCTATTGCTTGTCCGCTCCAGCCTGCTTTCGCTCAAAAGACATGGTTCCAGCAGTTGTCCCAGCCGTGTAGTTCAGCAGCAACTGCCCATTATCAAAGCTAAAACCGGTTACCCCTTCAAGCTGTATCAGAAAACGATTTTCAGCATCAGCAACCGGCGGCGGACACATCATCCTGGTCGCACCAATCATACCGATGGTTATGTTGCCAGGTGTTTCTCCTGTTTTGACATCGGTAAAATAGCTGTTGCAGCCGCAGGATCCCGTAAACTGATCGTTTTTATAGACAAGGGATATTTCCGGTTCAGGCGGAGCAGGTTCACCTGTATTCCACTCTTTCAACACCCAGGTGGTGTCAGCCATCACTTCCGGCGAAAGATCTGCTGATGACTGGGAAAAACACAATGCCGGGAACAGCATACTTACAAAAAACAACCTGAAAAATCTGTTCAATGTATCATAAATCATAGTTCCTCCATATACAGGTCAGGATCCATTTCCATAA
>CAZKBZ010000185.1:0-3219 GCA_964551175.1 uncultured Desulfobulbus sp. | reverse complement strand
CTATAAGGCTCAGCAACAGAGTTATGTCTTCGGCCCAATGCAACTAACAGCCTAAAAGCTATAGCCTGATCACTGTTACTGCAGACTCATGCCGATCTGGGTCAGGGTGGGGACCAGAAAGCTCTGCAGAAAGACAATCGCCAGAATCAGGATCATGGGACTGAGATCAATACCGCCCATTGACGGCACAAAACGCCGGATCCTGAGCAGGACAGGATCCGTGACCTGGATCAGGAAACGAACAATGGGGTTATAAGGATCAGCATTGACCCAGGAGATGACTGCCCTTCCGATGACAATCCAGATATAGGCGGACAGCGCAAAATTAATCAGTTTGGCGATTGCCAGTATAAAGTTACCAAGCATAAACATGGGAATTAGCGATTCTGAGTTCTGTGTTTTGGGTTCCGGGTTCTGAGTGTTACGATGTGCATGAAGAGACTGAAAGTCAAGCGACTCGGGAGCCGGGCGCGATATTACCGGCAACAGTAGAAAGGACCAGCCGCTCATTGCCGTCTGCATCTTGTTCTTTCGCAGCCAGCACCATACCCTGGGAGGTAACCCCCATAAGCTTGGCTGGTTTCAGATTGGCCACAATAATAACCTTCATGCCGACCAGTTCTTCCGGACTGTACTGTTTGGCAATCCCGGCTACGACGACCCGTTCTTCCGGGGCCTTGAGGGTGAGTTTGAGTAACTTGTCCGCCTTTTTAATCTTCTCGGCCGAAACAATCTCGGCAACCCGCAGCTCAACCTTGCCGAACTGATCAAAGGTAATCATGCCTTCCATGTCCATTGAGGCATCTGTCTTTTGTTTCTGTTTCTTTTTTTGCTGTTTTTCCGGCTTGTTTTTTTTCTTTGTATCCAGGCGGGGAAACAGCTGCGGTCCCTTGTCAACTACGGTTCCCGGCTTCATTAAACCCCACCTGCCGTCCTTCTCCAGCACAGCATCATGCAGCTGTTTATCCATACCCAAAGCCGCAGCCATCTTACCGGCAGCCACCGGCATGACAGGCCGCAGCACCAGGGCGAGAATACGCAGACTTTCAGCCAAACAGTACAGCACCGTGTTCAGGCGTCCAGTCTGACCAGGATCATTGGCCAGTTCCCAGGGAGCATTGGTAACAATATACCGGTTGAGCTGACCTATCACTGACCACACCACCTGCAGCGCCTTGTGAAACGCAAAGTCATTCATGGACTCTGTGTAGGAAACAACCATCTTCTCCATACCATCCATGAGCTCCCTGTCGCAATCAATCATGGCCGCCTCATCCAGTTCAGGCACCCTGAAATCCGCATACTTGCCGATCATGGTCAGGGCCCGGGAAAACAGATTGCCCAGGTCATTGGCAAGATCGGAGTTACGGCGGGCAACTATGGAATCGCTGGAAAACGAGGAGTCAAGCCCGAAATTCATCTCGCGCAGCAAAAAGTAGCGCACCGTATCAACACCGTATTCATCCACCAGTTCCCCGGGACGAACCACGTTGCCGATTGACTTGGACATCTTGGTTTCATCCACATTCCAGTAACCATGCACATGCAGCCGCTTAAAAGGAGGCAAACCCATGGCCTGAAGCATGGTGGGCCAGTAGATGGCATGGGGCTTGAGAATATCCTTGGCAATCACATGCTCGGCCACAGACCAGTACTTCTCAAAATCAGGACCGTCAGGATAACCGATACCGGTCAGGTAGTTGATCAGGGCATCAAACCAGACATAGGTAACGAATTTCTCATCAAAGGGCAGCGGTATGCCCCAGGTCAGGCGCGATGTGGGTCTGGAAATACACAGATCTTCCAGCGGTTCGCTGAGAAAAGACAAAACCTCGTTACGGTAGCGTTCAGGTGTAATATACTCGGGATTGTTTTTAACATGATCAATGAGCCAGTCCTGGTAGTTAGACATCCTGAAAAAATAGTTCTGCTCCGTGATCTCTTCCGGTATTGTCTGGTGATCCGGACACTTGGAGTCCACAAGTTCCTTTTCAGTCAGAAACCGTTCACACCCCCTGCAGTAATGGCCGGAATACTCTGAAAAATAAATATCTCCCTGATCATATACCTTCTGCAGAATATCCTGCACCGTCCTGATATGCTCAGGATAGGTGGTCCGGATGAAGTGATCCGGTTCTATTGCCAGCCCGGGCCAGGTGTGACGGAAGGTGTCTGCAATGCGGTCAACATACTTGCGCGGGCTGACCCCTTCGCTTTCCGCTGCCTGGACAATTTTTTCGCCATGTTCATCCGTTCCGGTCTGGAAACGGACATCATCGCCGCACAGCCTGCGAAACCGGCTGTAGGTATCGGCAATAATAGTCGTATAGGCATGCCCGAGATGGGGCATGGCATTTACATAATAAATCGGGGTTGTTATATAGGTTGCCATGGGTATTATATCAATAGAGAAAGACTCTGGTCAGCCGATGCTCACTGTTCCTTCTGAGGTTTATCCCGTTTGCTCTTCTTTCCCTTTTTCTGTTTGCGGGCAGAACTTTTTCGTACCGGCTCCGCAATACTCCACTGCTCTTCAGTGAGCAGCACATCACCCGCTTCCCGGGAGACGGCTCTGACCGTAGCCTGCAGAGGATTGACGCGTACCACTCGGTACACCTCGCCTTCATGCCTGATTAATTGACCGATACGGGGCATCTGTTTTTTTATCGACTTATAGGCATCGTATTCATAGGTCAGGCAGCAAAGCAACCGGTTGCAGACCCCGGAGATCTTGGCAGGATTTAATGGCAGATCCTGGGTCTTGGCCATCTTGATGGACACGGATTCAAACTTGCGCAGAAAGGCGGTACAGCACAGTTCACGCCCGCAGGCACCAATGCCCCCGGTCATCTGGGTTTCATGACGAACACCGATCTGGCGCATTTCCACCCTGGTACGAAACTCCTGTACCATGTTCTTGACCAGTTCGCGAAAATCAACCCGACTCTCTGCTGTGAAGTAAAAAATAATCTTGGAACCGTTAAAAAAACGTTCCACCCGAACCAGGTGCATGGGCAGACGCAGGAAATTGATGCGCTCCTGACAGATAGTATAGGCCTCTTCTTCCAGGATAGGCAACCGGGCATATTTTTCCTCTTCTTCCCGGGTGGCCCTGCGGATAATTTCATAAGAAAAACCACGATCCATATCCGGTTCCGTCGTATCAGGTGCACGACAGACAACAACCGCCGGTTCCGGATTGTGTTCTGTACGGATCAT
>CAZKBZ010000184.1:0-3220 GCA_964551175.1 uncultured Desulfobulbus sp. | reverse complement strand
TACAGTGTACCGTTAATCATTTGTTCAAGGATTGCCTTGTGCATGTGCATCTTGTTTTCAGCCTGGTCAAAGGCAATGCATTGCGGCCCTTCCAGCACACCTTCCGTGATTTCCTCCTCACGATGGGCCGGTAGACAGTGCAGCACAACAGCGTCTGCTGCAGCACGTGCCAGCAGCTCTTCATTTAACTGGTAAGGCCGGAAAATTTCCAGCCGTTTTGCAGCCTCATCCTCCTGGCCCATGGATGCCCACACGTCAACATTGATGACATCAGCGCCGGTAACAGCTTCTTTGGGATCACGCAGCACCGTGATGGGCCGGGAAGCATGCTCTCTAGCCATTTTCAGGATTTGCGGATCCGGATCATAACCCTCAGGACAGGCCAGGGTCAGGGGGAAGTCCAGCACAGATGCCGCCTGGATAAGAGAGTTGGCCATATTGTTGCCGTCGCCCAGCCAGACGATCTTCAGGTCCCGGGGTGCTCCTTTTTTTTCAATCACTGTCATGAGATCGCTTAAGATCTGACATGGATGGTGCAGATCGGTCAGGGCATTGATCACGGGTACATCGGAAAAACGGGCAAGCTCTTCAACCACCTCCTGGCCGAATGTTCGCACCACGACTCCGTCCACGTAGCGGGCCAGCACCCGGGCCGTATCCTTGAGCGGTTCACCGCGGCCAAGCTGCGTTTCTCTGGTCGACATAAAGATAACCTGTCCGCCCATGGAGTACATGGCCGATTCAAAGGAAACCCGGGTTCGGGTCGAGGGCTTTTCAAACAGCATGCAGATCGTCCGTCCGGCAAGCTGCCGGTGCTGCTTTCCTTCAATAGACTCCTGTTTCAAGACCCGGGCCCGGTCAAGAAAGGATTGCAGCTGCGAGGAGGTAAAATCCTGTAATGCAAGTAGATGGGGGTTCATAACCAAAGTCTCAACGTTCAAAAAAAACAGCTCAACCACGGGATGATTTCAGGAACAAACGGTTCTGAAATCTGCAGGCAGTTGAACCCAAAAATAATTGATATAAAAAAAACATCGGTTTTGCAAAGTAATTCTGCTGTAACCGGTATTATTGCTATAATTTTTATGATTTCGCCTGAAAGACAGTGGCTGCTTCCCCGATGATCTGAGAGAGGAATTACGGGAAAGATACCCGGTTGATTGCAGCGGGTCGGAGCGGCACGGTCCGGTGGTACTCTACTGCAGGCTTGCCAAAGGCCATCACATAGCCGAGCTTGTGGTCACCAGGGACGCCCAGTTCTTCTATCATAGCCGGCAGCAGGGCTGCAAAGGCCAGTTTTGCCAGACCATCCCAGACTGTTCCCAGTCCAAGGCTGTGCGCAAACAGTTCAAAATAGGAAAGTGCTATGATGCAGTCCTGTTCGGGGCAGGGTGATTTTGTTGGGGCGGATGTGATGATCAGATGAGGCGCCCCCCGAAACAGGGTGTCGATTTTCTTTTCCTGCCAGAGTTTGACGAATCCGGAAAAAAAGTCGAGGTGTTCAGGGAGATTGCCTGCACGGATACGTTCATCCAGCCGGTCCATGACAACACTGCGCAATCTGTTCATGACCTCTCTGTCATCCACCACGGTGAACAGGACTCCTCTGGCGTTGACACCTGTCGGTGCCTGCCAGGCGACCTGCAGGAGCCGCTCCATCACCGCCGGTTCAATATTTTCATCTAGATAACTGCGGACCGAGCGACGGCCCCGTATCAGAACCTCCATCCGGTCCGGATGAGGAAGCAGATCTTTCAGCTCCAGACAGTCGTCGGCAGTGAATCCTGCCATGGAGACAGCACCGGTCGGGCAAACGGTCAGACAGTGAAGACAGCCGATACACAAGGATTCACGGTCAGAGACCACTTCCGGGACACCGTCCTTCATGGTCAGCACACGTAGTGGGCAATCCATGACACAGGATTCACAGCCTATACACAGCTCTTGATCAACGGCAAAATGCAACGGTTCCATGTTTACTCCTTTGTGATTTCCGATAAACATCCCGGAGTTCAATGAGGGGAGATCTGAAAAGACAGATCTTGAAATGTATTTTCCGCTGTTCCTTGAGCTCAAACGGATAGCTCAGACTTCGAAATATCTGATTTTTCAAGATGCCCTTCAGGGGGCATCAAGAGTGTTCCTGAAATTCTGAGAAAAGGTCAATTTCATTATTATGAATAGCAGTCAGCAGTTCCCGGGGAGCTTCCAGGAAATCTTCAGAGAGTTTTTCCGGGTCAAAAAAACATTTGTTAATGAGAGGAATCAGATTCAGCTGCTCCCATCTCGTCACATAATACTGGATCATTTCGGGAACAAGGGCAAAGATGTCTACTTCCGGGAATGGATCAGTAAAACTGGAATTCTGTAATTTATCGACGGAAAGTATCTGTGATTTGTAAAAGTTATCTATAAACATTATCTCTTGCGGCAGACGTGCCTCGATACCGAATTTCATCATGATCTTGGTGGCAATGCGCATTGCTTTAATTCCGAGACGAGCCAGAGGGAGTGGAACAAAGATTTCTCTTGGTCTTGTCAGCATGAGATAATCGCGGATAGTCAGGATGATTTTACTTAACTCCACCGGTGTCGGGTCCGCAAAATGATATATCTGTCCGCTGAATTCATCCCTGTTCTGCAGAATATGTCGAATAAAGTAAGGAATTTTTTTTGAGCTGGTATACGAGTGACACACACCTTTTTTTGTAAAGAGAGCAGGCATGGACTGCTCAACTATTGAGAAAAGAAGACGATGGAATCCTTGAATTTTATGGTCATGCTTTCCATAAACAATAGCCAGCCGGACAATGGTGTAATCAAGTCCCTCTGTTTTCCCCAGATGCTCCAGAGTCAGTTCGCACATCAACTTTGACTTAGCATAATTACTCATATCACGGCTCAAGGGCAGGGTATCAGTTTCTTTGAGATTCTCACCCGAAGGTAATACGGCAGCGGAACTGATGTAGATATAGGGGATGCCGAGGGCTATTGCTACTTTTGCCAGGTTTATTGAGCCGATATAATTAGCTTCAAAGGTAAGTTTGGGATTGCTGTCCAGGGCGACCATAGCCGCATTAATGATGAACTCAGGACGATAGGACTGAAAATATTGCTTGATATCATCAGGTTCTCTGATGCTTAGTCTCTTGCTGTTGGGGGCAAGAATATCATAGCGCCATTTCTTTTTGAAGTGATACACCAGCGCACCACCAACAAG
>CAZKBZ010000183.1:0-3347 GCA_964551175.1 uncultured Desulfobulbus sp. | reverse complement strand
TTCTGTCTCTTCTGTTTCTCCTGTTCGGCTGTGCCGGTCACCAGACCCGAATTATTGAGACAACTGCCTATTGCGGTTGCGGTAAATGCTGTTCATGGGAGCGGGGGAGCTGGAAGTACCTGAAGCTTGATTTCTGGAACCGTTACGTTAATGCAGGGGTTGCCAAAGGAGCTGACTACACGGGAAAAACTGCAGCCGGGACTGAACCGGTGGAGCCACAGCCCGGCCTGCTGTCGACCGACAGTCTGATCCACCCCTGGATGATACCGGTTCGGGCCGTTTTTCCCTGGCTCTGGTTCCGGCGGGACGGCACCATTGCTGCTGATACTCAATTTTACCCTTTCGGAACCCGCATGTTTGTGCCCGGCTGGGGTTGGGGGGTGGTTAAGGACAGGGGCGGTAGTATCAAGGGACCGGACCGGATAGATTTGTATTTTGAATCACACCAGGATGCACTGAACTGGGGGCGCCGTCGCGTAGAGGTAATTATCAATGAGTGATATCTTAATTATCGGCGGCGGCCTGGCCGGCTGTGAAGCTGCCTGGCAGGCCGCGAGACGCGGTTTTGCCGTGGAGCTGTACGAGATGAAGCCGGCCAGGTTCAGTCCTGCCCATGAGTCGGAATTACTGGCCGAGCTTGTCTGTTCAAATTCACTGCGTTCCAATGTTGTCACCTCGGCTGTGGGACTGTTGAAAGAAGAGATGCGTCGTCTTGATTCACTCATCATGCGGGCCGCTGATGCCACGGCGGTGCCGGCCGGGTCAGCACTTGCCGTTGACCGGTCCAGATTTGCCTCCTTTATTTCAGAAACCATCGAAAAACATTCTGAAATTACGGTTATTCGCAAAGAAGTAACGGAACTGCCACAGTCTTCGTCTCCAGTTATCCTGGCCACCGGACCGTTGACTTCCGAGGCCATGACAGATTCCCTGATAGAGTTTACAGGAGAAAATCAACTGGCATTTTACGATGCTATCGCTCCCATTGTAGATGCTGATTCACTGGATATGAACATCATCTATCGTAAATCCCGCTGGGATGATGAGAATCCGGGCGATTACCTCAACTGCCCCATGACGGAAGAGCAGTACACTACGTTTATTGAAATGCTTTCCCGGGCCCGGACTGTGGAGTTGAAGAGCTTTGAGAAAACTAAAACAAAGTATTTTGAAGGCTGTCTGCCCATAGAGGTGATGTGTGAACGGGGCAGAGATACCCTGCGTTTTGGTCCCATGAAACCGGTGGGCCTGGCCCATCCCGATACAGGAAAAGTCGCCCATGCTGTTGTGCAGCTGCGGGCGGAAAATCGTGAGAAGACCATGTATAACCTGGTGGGATTCCAGACCAAGCTGACCTATCCGGAACAGAAGCGAATTTTTCGAACGATACCAGGCCTTGAACATGCGGAATTTATCCGCCTTGGTTCCATCCACCGCAACACCTTTATCTGTGCTCCGGAACTGCTCGACAACTCCCTGCAGATGAAACAATATCCCGGTCTGTTTCTGGCAGGTCAGCTTTCCGGTGTGGAGGGGTATGTTGAATCGGCAGCCATGGGCCTTCTTGCCGGCATAAATGCAGCCTGTCTGGCCACTGGTCAAGAGATAACCGTACCTCCTCAGGCTACGGCCTTTGGCGCACTGGTTCATCATTTAACCGAGTCTGATCCGGCCCATTTTCAACCCTCAAATGTAAATTTTGGTCTTTTTCCAGTCCTGCAGAAAAAAATGAAGAAAAGAGACCGTGGAAAATTCAGATCTGCCCAAGCGTTGATCCTTTTGGAGGAGTGGAAAAAAGGTTTGATCGGGTATCAGTAAATCGCTGACAACGGAGAAATCAGCCGTCTTGAGGTATTTCAGTTGCAGGGTCAGCATCATCAGATCCATGTTGGACAATGAACATGGCAATGATGATGAGAGCAACTCCGGGCAGGACCTGCAGGGGAGGCAGTTGCTTCCCGAAAATCCAGTCAAGGATGAGAATAAACGGAGGATAGAGATAACTGTAGGCCATAACCCTGGTCGGTCCCAGGTACAGGGTTGCCAGCTGGCTGAGGAAAAAAGTAATAATGGTGCAGAACACGGCAAGATAAACTATTCCTGCCCAGACCTGGATGTAGATATCGCTCCAGGGAACACCAGTCAGCCGGTGACCGGAAAAGAGCAGCAGCCAGCCGCTGCCGGTAACCAGGATCCAGAAGGTCATCACTGCCATATTTTCGCCGCGATGCAGCAGTTTTACCAGGGGGGTATAAAATGCCATCAGCAGGCAACCGCAGAAAAAAATCAGGTCACCGGGATTCAGATCAAATGCCAGCAATCGTTCCAGGCTTCCCCGGAAAAGGACCCAGATGGCCCCGACAGTAGCCGGGACCATGGCCAGCAGTCGGTATCTTCCCAACCTTTCCCGCAGCAGGATTGCACTGTACAGGCTGGAAATACCAGGTACCAGTGTGAAGATAACCCCGGTGTTCAGCGCTGTCGTGGTACGCAGGGAGAGAAACATCAGCCAGAAGAATCCGGTCAGGGCAAAGCTGATGATGGAGTAACGGAATAATGTCTTTCCGGCGGGAAGCTGCAGACCGTACCGGTAGCGGATAAAGGGTAGAAAGAGCAGGGCCGCAACCATGAAACGGATCAGGGTGAGTATTGCCGGATCCATACCCGCAGCAATGGCCTTGCCCACGGTAAATGAGGTGGAAACCAGACCGGCTGCCAGCAGCATCAGGGCATGAACAGACCACAGAGACAGCTGCGAGCAGGAAGAGGATTCGTTATTCACCTAACAGGTCTGACAGCAGCGGATGGAGCGAACGGTTTGACGCCAGAATTTCAGGAACAAATGGCGAATAGGTCTGTCCGGAAAAATCGGTAACAACACCTCCTGCCTCGGTTACCAGCAGCCAGCCGGCAGCAGTATCCCAGGGCTGCAGATCCATTTCCCAGAAACCATCCAGCCGGCCGCAGGCAACATAGGCAAGATCCACTGCTGCTGCCCCGGCCCGGCGGATATCACGTACTTTTGGCAGTATGCTACGCATCTGCGCCAGAATATCGTTCAGGTTTTTATGAATGTCATAGGGAAAACCTGTGGCAACAAGTGCCTCTACCAGAAATTCTGTATCTGTCGTCCTGATCGGATTTCCATTCAGCCATGCTCCGCTACCTCTGCAGGCGGTAAATAATTCATCCTGCATGGGACAGTAGACCACCCCGATCTGAGGGACTCCGTCTTTCAGCAGGCCTATGGAAACCGCAAAAAAAGGAAAACCGTGCGCAAAATTGGTTGTGCCGTCCAAAGGATCAATAATCCAGGCCAAACCTTCAGGGACCTGAAAATTGTCTCC
>CAZKBZ010000182.1:0-3417 GCA_964551175.1 uncultured Desulfobulbus sp. | reverse complement strand
TTCTGAAAATAACCCAGCCGATAATCACCACAAAGGTTGCGTACATCCAGCCCAATCCCTTGTGCAGCAAAGAATTCTGCCGCAGGGGGACAAGACGTTCCAGTACCAGAAAAATACCATGCCAGAGTCCCCAGACAACAAAAGTCCAGTTCGCCCCGTGCCAGAGGCCGCAGAGCAGAAAGACAATGAGCAGGTTGGCCAGTGTCCGCCGGGTACCCTTTCTGCTTCCGCCCAGAGGGATATAGAGATAATCCCTCAGCCAGGTGGACAGTGAAATATGCCAGCGCCGCCAGAATTCCCGAATAGAGCGGGAAATATATGGATACCTGAAATTTTCCGGCAGGTTAAAACCAAACATTTTTCCCAGGCCGATGGCCATATCCGAATAGCCTGAAAAATCGTAATAAATCTGCAGCGTGAAACAGATAGCGCCCAGCCAGGCATCACCCATGGAAAGCTCCTGCAGCGGCATGTTGAAAATGTCATCCGCCTTCACCCCAAGCGCATCAGCCAGCAGGACTTTTTTTGCCAGTCCAAAAACAAAACGCTCCGCTCCAGTGGCAAAACCGCTGATACTCACCGTGCGGCGGACCAGCTGTCCGGCAATGTCATGATAGCGGACAATGGGACCGGCAATCAACTGGGGAAACATGGAGATATAAAGGCCGCAGTTGAGTAACCGCTGTTCGGCCGGGGCAATACGGCGATAAACATCAATGAGGTAGGAGATGGCCTGAAAGGTAAAGAATGAGATGCCGGCAGGCAGATGGATGGCATCCGTCTGCCAGGGTTCCATCCCGGCAAAAACAAAAATCGGCGCAAGGGCATCAAGGGTGAAATGGAGGTATTTGAAAATAAAAAGCGGCAGCAGGTTGACAACAATTCCCAGGGCGAGCAGGACCTTTTGCCTGATACCGGAACTGCTGTCAACCAGACGGCCTACAAAAAAACTTGCCAGGATGGAGGAAATCAGCAGCAGCAGATAAACTCCTTCACCCCAAAAATAAAAGAGCAGGCTGGCAGCAAAAAGAACGTGGTTACGATACGTTTTCCCGATGATACATGTAACGGCAAGAACAAGAGGCAGAAACAGAAAGAGAAAGGTCACTGAACTGAAAATCATGACAACTGCAACCGATGATCTGAGAGGTGATAAGTAATTGCGCTCAAGCGAAGGGAAATCGGTACGAAAAAAAGATGTCATACCCCTGAAACAGGGGATACAGCCGGCAGAACATCTGCTGCCGGATGGAATCAATGCTCTTACAGGCCAAACAGTCTTCAACCCTACTCGTTTGACACTTGACCGGCAATGTTAAATTACGGATTCCTGTTATCCAGGCAACTGGTCGGCTCGATATGGAAAGCGATTTTCAGGCAGGAGATGTGTTGGTAAAAAGGCCGGAGAAACTCTTACTGTTGTTCGCCTGCAATGGAGAAGACCGGCCCAATACAGTGACCGGTCTTCTATGTGTGGTGATCAGCAACCTTCAATGGCCTTTTTCCTGGCCGTTTTAATTTTTACTTCATCGCCGACCTTCAGCTTGGCAGCTGTTACGCCGCAGTTCAGGGTGACGACACTGTCCTTGATCTCAGTTACCGTACACTTACCGCTTGCAGCCAGGGTTACACCGGATGTCAGGGTGAACATTGCAATGGTTGCCAACAGTAATGTTGTTTTTTTCAGCATGTTTCTGCTCCTCTGTTTTGATTGGACTGAAATTGAGGACCGCTGCGGCAGCGATCCCCTCCTTTGGATAAAAGGATAAAACAGGATACCAGATTATAAAACCCTATACGGGGTCAAACACCGTTTCATTCAGACCCGATATCAGGTCGTCATAACTGTATTATCAACTGGTTACCTGAAATGAACTCTACCTGATCTAAAAGAAAAAGGGCTTTGCAGAAATCACAGAAGTGCGTATTATCTGTCAGAAGACATTGACTTTCTCCATTTTCACCGTTACCTCCAATGGTCGATCAGGATAATCAGACAGTCGGCATACCCATGATCCGCATTGACGGAACAAAAGTTCGTCAGCTGCGTGAAGAACGTGGGCTTACCCAGTTGTATGTGGCCACGGCAATCGAGGTTACCACAGACACCATCTCACGCTGGGAAAACCGGCGCTATCCGACCATTAAGCGGGAAAATGGTTTGCGGCTGGCAGCAGCCCTGGAGGTTGACCTGGAGGAAATCCTGGCCAGACCGGAGGAGAAATCATCACCCTCCTTCACCAATACCCGCCTCGGTATCCCTCTGAAAAAGTACAACCTGCTCATCAATATCGGTCTTGCCGTCATGATACCGGTGGTTGTCGGACTCATGATCTGGAAAAAAGAGCCCGGCTCCGGTGAAACAGCACTGACAGCAACCCGTTCCCTGCCCGCATCCTGTGCTCCAGGCCTCATCTTTCCCGTTATTATTACAGTTGACACAGGCCGGGAAAAGGTCCTGCTGGTGCGGGAAAACCTTCCTGCCGGTATTGATATTCTCAAGACGGTTCCCCAGGCCACTGCACAATCCGGCAACACCCTGAAATGGATCCGTAAACAAGGAAATGGACAGTTGTTGACCGGTTACCTGGCCAGGGCGGAAGGTGAGTTCGGAACGCTGTTGAGCTTTTCCGGGAACATAGCCGTCCGGCAGGGGCGGAAACAGGAGACTGCAATCAGCGGCGATATTTCTCTGCGCCTGAAGCCGGTACACTGGGCGGATACCAATGGTGATTTCAGTATCAGTGATGATGAAATTCTGGAGGTCTATGACAGATTCGGTGGACTTCCCGGCCTGGGACTGGACCTGGACCGTATAGAAGAGATATGGATGGGTTCCGGTTACCGCTGGAACAACAAAGGTAAAACCATTGAAATACTCCCGTAACCTGGTACGGAAATGAAAACAACCAATAGATATTTCAAAAAGATATCAGCAATAGCAATTGTCGTCCTGCTGGGCTGCTTATGCGTTAGTGTGCAGGCCCATGCTGTGGGCGTTGTTTCCGGCCGCTACATTTCCCGGACAGCCTCGGAAATTACCCTGGAGATCAAAGTGGGCTCACCTGCCCCGGCCAGCCTGATCATTATCCAGTACCTGCCGCCGGGAACAGCTCCGGCGGCGGCGGAACCGCCCTATAAAAAATATAATGCAGCAAAAGGGGAAGTTCGCTGGTTGTTGCGCCGGATTGCCCCCGGAACTCAAACAGTGCGGTTGAAACTTTCCAGCCCGGTTGCCCCAGATCATCTCCGGGCTGAAATCCGCTGCAAGGATCCGGTCACCGGCAAACTGATAACCACCCAGGTTCCATAAATTCGACGGAGACTGAACGTTCTCCACTCTCCTGCAAGTCATTTTTTTCATGTGAACACCTCCTGTGAGCAATTTAACCGCTCTTAAGTTTGTGTCCACTTTTT
>CAZKBZ010000181.1:0-3457 GCA_964551175.1 uncultured Desulfobulbus sp. | reverse complement strand
GGAGAAATTATCGCAGAGACCTCTGAGCGGCCAGCTCCCGTGCTCCAAGCAGGGCAGTCTTTGGATCTCTGATGATGTGGACCGGAATATCGGCCAGCATTTCCCGGTACACCCCGCGACAGAAAACATTCATGAACCGTTGCCGGTCAAAAAAAGAGAGGATCCGGGGCGGCATGCCTCCCCCCAGGTAGATACCGCCGGTTGCCAGCACCTTGAGGGCAAGGTTGGCGGCTTCAGCCGCCAGGATATCAACAAAGAGCTGTACGGTCCGGACTGCCGGTTCACAGGCAGGATCTCCGGCCAGCGCCTCATTTGCTGCCTGAACAATGACCGGTGTCAGATCATCTGCGTCGGCAAGGCGTTCTGCCAGCCATTGCGGTTCCAGGCTGTCTTTGCTTATGAAAGCATACAGCTCCGGAATTGCCTTACCTGAACAGACCTGCTCCACACTTACATGCGGCCGTTTCTCAAGCATGAACTCCAGCAGCTGTATCTGTTCCCGGTTGCGGGGAGCAAAAGAGCTGTGCCCGCCTTCGGAGGGAAAGGGCTGCAGCCGGTTGTTCAACCAGACAGCAAAAGACTGGCCAAGCCCGGTACCAGGTGCCAGTACTCCTATGGACCCTGCCGGGTCAGGACGGCCGTTGTTAATGGAAACCAGGCTGGAGGCGGGCAGAAGCACTGCGCCGGCTGTGGTGGCCACAAGGTCATTAACCAGCAGCACCTCCTCAATGCCGAAATGATCTGCAAGCTCCTTTCCGTCAATGGTCCAGGCAAGATTCGTCATGCGGACCCGGTTGTTCCTGACAGGCCCGGCTATACCAAAACAGGCACGGACAGGCGGATTCACCTGTCCGGCAAGAAAACTGCTTATTACCGCCTGCAGGCTGTCAAATTCGGAGTTTTTACAGGTTGTTTCCCGGAGTACCTCGCCGCTGTGTCCGTACAGGACCAGGGTCGTCTTGGTGCCGCCGATGTCTCCTGCCAGGATGGAGTGATCAGCCAAGGGACAACTCCTGTTTTTTCTGACGGTATTCGAGTATGGTTGCGGCAAAGGTGGCATGACTCCAGGTCAGCGGGCTGACTGACAGGGGTGCATTGCTGAAGGGATGGACCTGTTCGGCCATGACACCTGAGCGCAGAGTGTGTTCAGCGGTCCAGTTGATCAACTCCAGAGCCTTGGCCAGCTCCTGCAACGATGTTGCTGAGGCAATATACCACTGGGCCAGCCACAGAGTGCAGATGAACCAGGGATTGCCCGGTACCTCTGCAAGGTCGTCACTGACCTGGTGGTAATAGTCGTTTTCATAGCGGGCAATGCCGCCCACCCTGGTACGCACGGACAACAGTTCACGCATGGTTTCCATGGTACTGATAATTTTTGGATTATCAGGTGCAAACATGCCGAAATACCAGAGTCCGATAAGCGAGGCGTCCATGGTTTTGTCTTGAAAGATACCATCCGGCCCCATCAGCAGAGAGCGACAAAAAGAGCCCCTGGTTTCGTTCCACAGCTGTTTTTCCAACCCCTTTTTCATTGCTGCTGCCGTGCGCTGGTAATGGAGAGAAAGGCTGTTCTCACCAAAGGCCTGGGAAAAATTTGCCGCTGCCGTAAGCCCGGCCCATGATGCTGCAACTGTCCAGCCGTGTACACCGTACCGCTCCTCCCAAAGATCCCATGACGGTAACGGCAGGCCGGTCTCTTCGTCGATATAGGAACTGATCCAGTTTGCAGCCCGGATGATCAGGCCTCGGTAATGGCGCTTGATGAATTCAATGTCGCGGAACCGGTCAAAATGACGCCACAGGGCCCAGAGTACCAGGGCGGTTTCATCCTCCTGGATGGGCAGTTGTTTTTTTTCTCCTGCAGACCAGGCATGCCAGGACGAGGCCAGTGAGCCGTCAGGAGTGTACTTGTGGAGCAGGAACCCCTGGTCGGTGATGACCCGGTGGCAGAAATCGAAAAACCGGCGGGAAATTTCAGAATATCCGCCATTGATCAGGGCAGCAGCCACCAGGGCTCCGTCGCGGGGCCACATGTAGGAATAGGTATCCCGGTTAAACTGGGCGATATCATGGTCATTGGCCGCGATAATGGCGCCCTGGTTATCGATCTGCGTACGGAGAACCAGCAGGCTGCGGCGAAAGAGACTGACCAGGTCAGCCGGTACTTCTTCAAAAGATTCACCGCCCTTGGTCACCCACAGCTGCCAGTATGATGCGGTTCGCTCAAGAAAAACAACCGGCCCCTTGCGGGCAAGGGCATGAGAAATACGGGAAACAGCGGCATAGTCGATACCCACGGCCATGGAGTACCAGCCCGTTGCCTGGCCGCCCGGTTCAAGGTCAAGATGCAGAGCGCAGACCGAGTCAATACTGCCCTGGGCCACGGGATTGCCGGAAAGCTTCCCGTCTTCAGCATCCTTCCAGGAGCCCTCCAGACCATTGATATCCTTGCTTCCGATCGCCCACTGGTCAAGACCGCCAAGCCAGCTGCCCGGCCAGCCCCTGCTCAGTTCCACCTTGAACCACCGTTTTCCCTTGTAATGGAACAGGGCCTGCTGGTCAGGTTCATAGTAGGCCGAGTCACCGACCGTAGTGCCGGATATGGTGAGGTCATGGCAGAAAAAGAGACGGACCTGTCGGCTTTTATCTGAAAGGTTTTCCAGGGTACACTGGCGAAGAAACAGGTCTTCATGAAAATCAACCCCGTCACGCAGCAGCAGTCTGAGCTTGAGTCCGGGGTTTTCCAGGGTGGAATCGGTGATCAGGGAATCTTTGGAATAGCTGAGACTCCGCTGCCAGTCATCGCTGTCAAGCCAGCTGAAGGCCCCGTCAATCCAGACCCCCATCCGGCAGACCTGGCCGGAGGTATGGTTTTCCTGACCGACATGCGGCCAGAAAATATCGCGAACCTGACCGGTATGGTCAAAATTGATAAGGAGCGATCCATTACCTACGGGAAGGTCTCTGGGCACCTTGTGTCTCCGGTTTATTCGTCTTCTTCTTCCACATGGCAGGCATCCTCATCGCAGACCGCCTCACAGGTGTGGCAGCCGTGGCATTCTTCAACATTGATCACCACCGCCTTACCGTCTTTCAGCTCGTAGACCTCGCCGGGGCAGGAATCAACACATTCTCCGCAACCGGTGCACTTATCATCTTCTATTTTGATTTTCCACATGAGGGAACTCCAGCTCTTTTAAGTATCAGCTTTCCTGCAGCATTCGAATATCCCGGGCCTCGGAACGGTTACCGTTGGAAGGGTTGTCGACGATATGGAATTCAAAAATCCTGTTTGGATCATGAAAGTGATGATCCCCCTCCAGGGTTGATTTTGAAAGGTGAAAAAAAACGGTTTCCGCCTGCAGAACACCATCCTGCATCCTGAAGTAACGGAAAAAACCAAACCCGCGGTCCGAGTTGAAATTGGCCACTGTTCCCCGCTGCCACTGCTCCT
>CAZKBZ010000180.1:0-3476 GCA_964551175.1 uncultured Desulfobulbus sp. | reverse complement strand
CATATTGCGGATTGCCTGCAGAGTAATCAATTTTCTGCCGGAACCGTGAACGATATTTTAAGATACAGGGAGTTAAAACCATGCCGATTTATGAATATGTCTGCAAGGACTGCAAAAAACATTTCGAGGTGCTCACCACATCATCAGGTGTAACGGAAACCGTCAAATGTCCGGAGTGCGGGAGTCTGGATGTCACAAAAACCATTTCCTCATCCAACTTCCGCATGGGTTCGGGACGTCCATCCATTCCAAGCGGTGCACTTTCAGGATGTTCTTCAAAATCAGGATTCTCATGAGCATAACAGATCGCGAGCCCGTGCGGCTCACTTTATTAAAAACGGCAGATCAACACAACTGAACCGGCTTACTTTTTCTTTGTGCGGGATGTTCTCAGTTCGTAGACTTCTTCGTTCTTTTTGAGCATCCCGTATTTTTCCCTGGCAAATTGTTCCAGATAGGCTTCATCATTTTTCAGCCGTTCAATTTCTTCTGCCAGTTCAACATTTCGCTGATGGAGCGTCCTGTTATCCCGGACAAGTTCCTGAATCTCCTTTTTCATCTTTCGGTGGGAGAGTAGACCACGACCGGGTGCAAAGACAAGAAAGAGAACACCAAGGATGATCACAGCAAGGGTGATCCGCCTGATGGCCCTTTTTTCCCGCTTATTCAATCCCTGATTACGCCTGTCTGCCATGATTTCTGCATCCCATGATCCTCTATGTTCTCAAAAAATGTTCTCAAAAACGGCTTTTTTTCCTTGAAAGCAGACTATAAACCGTGAATTGAGAACTGTGAACCGTAAACCCGAAAAATGTCTGGTCAGCAGCTGTCTTATAGGTCTGTGTACCCGCTATGACGGTTGCAGCAAGCCGGATACGTCCTGCCTGGAGGCTCTGCAGAATTTGCATTACATTCCTGTCTGCCCGGAACAGCTGGGCGGCCTGCCCACTCCCCGTTCCGCAGCCGACCTGACCGGTGGAGACGGAATGGATGTCCTTCAGGGACGAGCATGCGTCATAAACCGGGAAGGTATCGACGTGAGCAAACAGTTTATTGCCGGTGCCCATGGTGTGCTGCGCATCGCCCTTGCCCAGGACATCAAACTGGCTCTGCTTAAGGCAGGAAGCCCTTCCTGCGGCCTGACACCCGTGACCGGCGTTACAGCAGCTCTGCTGCTTGAACATAAAATCCGCATTATCGAATTTTAAGGGCGCCTTACTCCCCGGCAGAGATATCTTTCTGCAATGAGTCCTTTTCATCGGCTGCTTCCCTTGCCGCTCTGTCGCGAGCCCGTTTTTCATCGATCTGCAACATACGGATGACCATGATTCCCGCCTCATAGAGCAGGTACAACGGTCCGCCCATCAGAGCCATGTTCACCACATCCGGGGTGGGAGTCAGCAGGGCGGCCAGGATGGCGATGCCGAGCACGGCGAACCTGCGGTTTTTTTCAAAAGCACGCCTCGAAATCATCCCCACCTGGGCTGAAAAAATCATAAAAACCGGCAACTCAAAAATTACCCCGAATGCCAGGATAAAAATGGTTACAAAGTTGACAAAACGGCCAATGGAAATAACCGCCTTCATATTTTCCGACTGAAATCCCAGCAGAAACTTGACGCCAAAGGGCAGGGTCACCAGGTAACAGAAAAAGGTGCCGGCATAGAAGAGGAAACAGGTGGCAAAGACGAACCAGTACAGCTTTTTGCCTGTTACACCGAACGGTTTTCCCATGGCCTTCCAGAGCACATACATGATCAGGGGCATGAGCAGATATACTGCTCCGAAAAAGGCAACCTTGACATGAGCTAAAAAAGGGCCGGCCACAGAGAAAAAATAGAGTTTTTCACGAAGATGATCCTGAAACACAGTGATCAGGCCGGTGGACATGAAAAAGACGGCAACGGTGAGAACCAGCAGGCTGATACCCAGAAAACGTATTGATTTACGCAGCTCTGAGAGAAAAATTATGAAGTTGTTATAGTGTTCCACAGTCAGGTGTTAAATATAGGTAAAAGGTATGAGGTTAAAGGTAAGAGGTGTAAGGGGACACCACATACCTGCAACTCCTGAACGTAGCAAACCAGCACTTGAAAAGCAATTGAATACCCGTTGCCTTCTCCAGAGGGTCATGCTACAAAGCAGGCATATTGGCAGAATTACAGGCACCCTTACAATTACTCCTTTTATTGCAGAGTTTATATCATGCTTGAATTACGTTTTATCCGTGAAAATATCGACCTTGTCCGTGAAAAATGCAGCCATCGCGGCATGGACAGTGACCTTGTTGACGCCTTTACGGAAATTGATTCCAGGCGACTGGCATTGCTTGGCGAAGTGGAACAGCTGAAAAACCGCCGCAATACTGTTTCCAGGGAAATTGCACCTCTGAAAAAATCCGGTGAACACGACAAGGCTGAACCGCTGATTGCTGAAATGCGGGAGGTTTCGGATCGCATCAAGGAAATGGACAAAGAGCTGACAGCCATTCAGGAAAAACTTGCAGACATCGTGCTGGCCATCCCCAACCTCTGCGACGACTCCGTGCCTGCAGGAGTTGATGACAGCGACAACGTGGAGATCAGAAAATGGGGAGATATTCCGGAGTTTCCGTTTACCCCGAAACCGCACTGGGAGATTGGCGAGGAACTCGGGATTTTGGACTTTGAAACTGCGGCTAAGCTCTCCGGAGCCCGATTTTCTCTGCTCAAAGGGTTCGGCTCCAGGCTGTCCAGAGCATTGGTCAACTTTTTCCTGGACCTGCACACTCAGAAACATGGATATACAGAGGTTCTGCCCCCTTTCATGGTCAACTCGGAAACCATGAAAGGCACCGGCCAGCTTCCTAAATTTAAAGAAGATCTGTTTAAAATAGAAGACTGGGACCTGTGGCTCATCCCCACAGCTGAAGTTCCGGTTACCAACATCCACAGCGGCGAGACCCTGGCCGAGGCCAACCTGCCGGTCAAGTACACGGCCTACACCCCCTGTTTCCGTTCAGAAGCGGGTTCATACGGCAAGGACACCCGGGGACTGATCCGCCAGCACCAGTTTGAAAAAGTGGAACTGGTTAAATTTACCACTCCTGAAACCTCAAATGATGAGCTGGAAAGTCTGCTCGCTGACGCCGAGGAAGTCCTGCAGTTGCTGGAGCTGCCCTACCGGGTTGTAACCCTCTGTTCCGGTGATCTTGGTTTTTCCGCAACCAAGACCTATGATATTGAAGTCTGGCTGCCGGGACAGGATACCTATCGCGAAATATCTTCCTGCTCGAACTTTCTGGACTTCCAGGCCCGCCGGGCGGGAATCCGCTATCGTCCGCAGGGAGAGAAAAAAAGCCGCCTGGTTCATACCCTCAACGGTTCCGGTCTGGCCGTGGGGCGAACCCTGCTCGCCATCCTGGAAAACTACCAGCAGGAAGACGGCAGCGTCAGATTGCCGGAGATTCTGAAGCCTTATTTTGAGGATCGTTTTTA
>CAZKBZ010000179.1:0-3509 GCA_964551175.1 uncultured Desulfobulbus sp. | reverse complement strand
TCTGCCTGGAAGGCGCTGCTCAGGCGGGCCGCTGAGAATGGTTTGCTCAGGCGTGTGTGCCGCGGGTTGTATCTGTATCCCTATGTTGAGTATCCTGCCGGTCTGGTACTGTACCATGCCGCCTCCCGGTTGCGGGCCCATGATTTTAATTACCTGAGTCTGGAGTCTGTTTTGAGCGATGCAGGGGTGATTTCCCAGATTCCCATGAACTGGATTACCCTGATGTCTTCCGGCCGCTCCTATACCTTTGATTGCGGGAAGTTTGGGCATATTGAATTCATTCATACGAAAAAGTCTCCGGCTCGCCTGGCACCGCAGATAAGTTATGATCCCCGCTGCCGACTGTGGCGGGCGTCTGTTGCACTGGCTCTTAAGGATATGGAACAGACCCGGCGCAATACTGATCTTGTCGACTGGGAGGTTGCTCGTGAGCTTGTTTGACACTTTGGTTGCCGAAGCCTTGACCAACCGGGGAGAACTCGCCCCATTGCAGGGTGTGGTTGAAAAAGAACTTCTGCACCATGATATTTTGCGTGAAATGAGTTCGGCGGGTCTGCTCAGGAATCTGGTTTTTGTCGGCGGAACCTGTTTGCGGATCTGTTACGGTTCCAATCGGTTGAGTGAAGATCTGGATTTTACCGGTGGGGAAGGGTTTGATCGAAAAACATTGGCGGACCTGGGACGGGTACTTGTCGACCGCCTGAAGGCAAAATATGATTTACTGGTTGAGGTGAGTGAGCCGAGACAGGAGAGGACGAATGTCGATACCTGGAAACTGAAGGTTATTACCCGGCCTCAACAGAGCAGTCTGCCTGTCCAGAGAATCCACATTGATATTTGCGCCATTCCCAGTTATGACCGCCGGCCTATGCTGCTGCGCAACCATTATGGCATCGAGATGGGGACTTCCGGCCTGATTGTGCAGGTGGAGAGCCGGGAGGAGATTCTTGCGGACAAGATGGTTGCCCTTGCCTTGCGGGCCAACCGTATCAAAAATCGTGATCTCTGGGATATTGGCTGGCTCAAGCAGCAGAACATATCCCTGCCGCTGGAACTGGTGGCAGAGAAGGTACTGGATCATGGGCGTAGCGTGGAAGATTTTCTGGTGTTGCTGGAGCAACGTATGGCGCAGCTACATGCTCAGCCGGAAATCCGGCGTGGATTTGTCCACGAAATGCAGAGATTTCTCCCGCCCCGGGTTGTCGGGGAGACAGTTGCAAAGGAGGAGTTCTGGTTGTATCTGACGAACCTGGTCGAGATGGAGTACAGTGGAATTATAAAATTTTTGACGCATCCCCCGGGGGGAGAGGGCTTTATGATGTAGTGTGATACGCAGCTTGCGTTGATTACACGAATTGTTTTTTTGCATGTAGAGAGCTTGAGGTTATGCAACAGATACTTCAGAACCTGAAAACCGGGGAGACAGAGCTTGTTGATGTTCCCTGTCCGCGTGAAAGGGCTGGTCACTGTCTTATCCAG
Source organism: uncultured Desulfobulbus sp. (assembly GCA_964551175.1). Classification (GTDB taxonomy): domain Bacteria; phylum Desulfobacterota; class Desulfobulbia; order Desulfobulbales; family Desulfobulbaceae; genus Desulfobulbus_C. The sequence continues at coordinate 2,030 of CAZKBZ010000179.1, read as the reverse complement.
AGTTCGTGCAGCCTGATTTCCGTGGGCACGGAGCGAATGCTGGTGGATTTCGGCAAGGCAGGATTGATCGACAAGGCCAGGCAGCAGCCGGACAAGGTGCGCATGGTTCTGGACAAGATGAAAACCGACGGTGTGCTGCCCACGGTGGAAGCGGTTCGTGCCAAGCTGGACCAGCCCATACCCCTTGGCTATTGCAATGTCGGGACGGTACTGGATTCCGGAGGCAGGGGACAGGGAGGAGGTTTTCAAGAAGGTGACCGGGTTGTCTCCAATGGCTACCATGCCGAGGTTGTCTGCGTGCCGCATAACCTGTGTGCCCAAATTCCTGAGAACGTGACCGACAAAGAGGCCGCCTTTACCGTTATCGGCGCCATAGGTTTGCAGGGGATTCGGCTGGCGGGCCCTGACCTGGGCGAGTCGTTCGTGGTGACCGGTTTGGGCTTGGTCGGGTTGATGACTGTGCAGCTTCTGCTTGCCCAGGGGTGCAGGGTTCTGGGCATTGATTTTGATTCAAGGAAATGCGAACTGGCTAAATCGTTCGGGGCAGAGGTGGTGGACCTTTCCAGGGGTGAAGATCCTGTTGCCGCTGCAATGAGTTTTTCCCGGGGCAGGGGCATGGATGGAGTTCTGGTCTGTGCTTCTGCCAAGTCCAGCGAGCCCATGCACCAGGCCGCCGATATGTGCCGGAAGCGGGGGCGGATTGTCCTGGTCGGTGTGGTTGGCCTGGAGCTGTCCAGGGCGGATTTTTTTGAAAAGGAGCTGACCTTTCAGGTATCCTGTTCGTATGGACCCGGGCGCTATGATCCGCTCTACGAAGATAAAGGGCAGGATTATCCTGTTGGTTATGTACGCTGGACCGAGCAGCGTAACTTTGAGGCCGTGCTTGATATGATGGCAGCCGGCAGGTTGAATCTCAATCCGTTAATCAGCCATCGTTTTACTCTGGAAAAGGCTGTTGATGCCTATAAAGTTCTGGCAGAAGACCGTACTGCACTTGGAATACTGCTTGAATATCCTGAAAAGCCTTTGGGCGAGCTGACCAGCCGGACAATCCAACTTTCGTCCTCTTCTCCGGAGAGCAGCTGTCAGCCGCAATCTCCGGTTGTCGGGTTTATCGGTTCCGGCAACTATGCCACCAGGGTCTTAATTCCGGCCTTTAAAGAAAGTGGGGCGAAATTACATTCAGTGGCTTCAAGCGGTGGAGTGAGTGGACACCATGCCGGGCGGAAATATGGCTTTAAAGAAACCACCACCGATACGGAGTTATTGATCAACAGTGCGGATATCAACACATTGGTCATTACCACACGTCACAACAGCCATGCCCGTTTGACCTGTGATGGGCTGCGGGCTGGAAAACATATCTTTGTGGAAAAGCCCCTCTGTATGACCCTTGACGAGCTGTCTGAAATTCAATCCATCCATGCTGAAAATCAGCAATCAGAAATATCCAGTCCCATTTTGATGGTTGGTTTTAATCGCAGGTTTGCGCCACATATCCGGAAAATGCATGAGTTGCTGGCAGCTGCCAGCGGGCCAAAGTCTTTTATTATGACCGTTAATGCGGGTGATATCCCTGTCGATCATTGGACGCAAGACCTCCAGGTGGGTGGTGGCCGAATTATTGGCGAGGCCTGCCATTTTATTGATCTGCTGCGTTTTCTGGCCGGACATGCCATTACAGAGAGCTCGGTGCGGAAGATGGATACGGCAACAGGTGATACGGTAAGTATCCAGCTTGGTTTTGCCGACGGCTCCATTGGCACGGTGCACTATTTTGCCAATGGCAGTAAGGATTTTTCCAAGGAGCGGATTGAGGTCTTTGCAGGTGGACGCATCCTGCAGCTGGACAATTTCAGGACATTAAAAGGCTATAACTGGCCCGGTTTTAAGAAGATGAAGCTTATGCGCCAGGACAAGGGACAGAAAACTTGTGCTGCTGCTTTTATTAAAGCAATCACCGATGGTGGGACGAGTCCGATTGCGTTTGAAGAGTTGATGGAAGTCAGCCGGGTGACGATTGAACTGGC
>CAZKBZ010000178.1:0-3566 GCA_964551175.1 uncultured Desulfobulbus sp. | reverse complement strand
GTCAGGTAGTTAAACAGTTCGGTCAAATCCTCGCCGATCACCGGATCACAGGTCAGCAGACCCAGATCAGAATAGATGCGGGCCGTACCTGCATGATAGTTACCGGTACCGATATGTGCATAGCGGCGCAGCCCGTTAAAGTCCCTGCGAATCACAAAAATGACCTTAGAATGCGTCTTGAGACCGACAACACCATATGTTACATGCACCCCGGCCTGCTCAAGATATCCGGCCCAGTGAATATTGGCAGACTCATCAAAACGTGCCTGCAGTTCCACCACCACGGCCACCTGTTTACCGTTATGCGCGGCATCCAGTAGATACTGGATAACACGTGAATCCGAAGAGGTACGGTACAGGGTCATCTTGATGGCCAGCACCTTGGGATCCTCACTGGCCTCTCGCAGAAACCGTTCAACGGAACTGTTGAAGGATTCATAGGGATGCTGGAGAAGAAGAGCCCCCTCTTCCCGGATGATATGAAAAATATTGGGTGAATCACCAGACAACCTGGCATGGTCAAAGGGCTGATGAACCGGGAAATGAAGCTCGGGTTTATCAATGGCGGCAATTTCAAACAGATCTCTTTTACCGATAATTCCCTCAACCGTAAAGACGTCCTTGTCTTCATCAATACCAAGCTCTGCAGCCAGCATTCCCCGATGGCCGGCAATCATGCAGGATTCGACCTCCAGCCGGACAATCTCGGCAAACTTACGGTCCCGCAGGGCCGACTCAATATCGGACAAAAGATCGTTTGCCTGGTCTCCGGCATTGTCCGTAATCGCATTGCGGGTCACCCTGAACAGTTCACAGGACTCAATTATCAGGCCGGGAAAAACCAAAGCCAGGTTATTTGCAATCAGATCTTCAAAACGGATGTAGAGATGCTGGTCACCAACCCTGATGAATCTCGGGATTCCAACTCCGGTCGGCACCTTGATCCGGTTTAAAAAGGTGTGCTCATCATGTTTATAACGGGTAACGACAAGTAGATTCAGAGAAAGGTTGGATAAAAAGGGAAAGGGATGGGCCGGATCCATTCCCTGGGGAGTCAGCAGGGGGTAAATATTTTCATAAAAAAAATTATCTACCTCTTTCTTTTGTTCTTTATTCAACCCCTGATAGCTGACAATCCTGATTTTCCTTCGGGACAGCAGCTTGAGAAGTTTTTCTTCAAGTTCCTCCTGCTGGGTCAGCAGATCGCGAACCACTTCATAGCATTGATCAATCTGTTCTCCAGGGGTGCGCCCGTCAACAGTCAGTTTACGTACTCCGGCCCCGACCTGCTGTTTCAGCCCGCCGATCCGTTTCATGAAGAACTCATCAAGATTGGAACCGACAATAGCCAGAAACATGATCCGTTCCAGCAACGGCGTGCGTGTATCCTGGCCTTCATGCAGCACCCGTCGATTAAATTCCAGCCAGGTCAGCTCCCGGTTCAGGTACCATTGGGGAGAAGAGAGATCAAAATCCTTCTCCCGGGTCTTGCTGCCACCACTCTTTTTATCCTTCTGTTCCTTGACCGCAGTCGTTGCAACCCCAGCTTTTTTATTCATACCCGTCTCTCATCCATTCGCGGCAAGCATTCCGGCTCACCTACTTTGATTTTTTTTCATTGCCGGGAGGAAAATGATTTAAAATCTCCTGCACATATTCATCAATGACAGCCTGTCTTTTTTCCTGATCAGACTGGGGTTGAACAATGCCGGTACCCAGTCCCCGCCAGATCAATTCTTTTTTAGCATTATCGACAATATCGATGACCAGGGTTCCCTCCTGGTAATAACTGACATCTACCCTGCCGCCATAAGCACTGCGGCCCCACCAGGGATCATACCAGGGATCACGGTAATAACCGCCGGGTCCGCCCCAGTTGGTAACCCGCATTTTTTCCTTTACACCTACCCCGATAACAACCAGAACGTCAGCCTGAGCAGGATCAACCTTGCGATAGCCCCTGGATTGAAGGTAGTTGTCAATGGAGGATACAATACGGTTTTTCAACAACTGATTTTTCGTGAGCTCATCATCAGCTTCATTAGACTCACCCCAGTTGTAGGTGTGAATTGCCGAAAAATCCACTTTACTGTCATAATCATAGTTAACACTGACCGCACTGCAGCCAGTCAACACAGTAATAAACAGTAAAACGACAAGAAGTGATAAATACTTCATACATTATCTCCTGAAATGAACATATCTATTCAATTTTCCATAAAAATCACTTTATGCAATTTTCCACGTCCATGCCTGACGGAAAAATACAAAGTTAAGAACTAATACTATAATATCAAAGAGATGGTTGTTTGTACAGAACGACTGAAAAAAACAGGTGGGGATGCCTGCAACGGGCCAACATGCTGAAAAGAAAAATCTACTTTGTTTTCATCTCCTTACAGGCAGGATTAGCGTAGTCTACCAGTTCAGCAACAAGGGAGCCGATCAGGATTTTGGACTCGATTTCGACCGGCACCCGGCAGATATCGTCGGACAACCAGAATACAGTATCGCCATCCTTATCATACAAGCCCTTGAACTCCATTTTCGGCATCACCTTGATGGTATCGATGGTGCCAAAAATGGTTTCCCGGGGTTCAACGCCAAAGACCTTGACCACTACCTTATGCCGTTTTTTATCCACAAAGGTAGGAACAATTTCCTGACGTTCAGGATCAAGCTGCAGTGCACGGGTGATAAAGAAGGAAGAAAATTCATTATAGACTGCTCCATCCATGGAAAAGGATGTCGGGGGATTATTATTTTTTTGATACAGCACAGAATGATTCTGCTGATTGTACAGGGTAAGTCGTCTGACATCCATCCCCCTGCCCTCCTGCTGGTGCACTTCATAGCGGTAAGGCAGATTCAGTGGACCGCGGACATAGGTTGTAAAAGTATCATCAACCGGATAGAATAATTTAAACAAACCATAATCAGTCACCCTTGCCGTAATGACAAGTCCATCTCCTGATTTCTCCGGGGCAACGCTCATGTACAGATCGCCGATCTTGATACCGCCGGACCAGGAGATGGAAAAATGCATCTGTTCCTGGCCGGAATAGATTATACTAAATGTTTCACGGTCAATATGCAGAGATGTTTCTTCTGCCACCACCACGGCAGGGAAGAAAAAAAGGAGCAAAAAAAATACTGACTGATACTGTCTTATCTGCAATTATTACACTCCATAATCAAAGGTTTGCCAATTCTCCCTTACCAATTCAACCATTCCAGGGCTGCAGGCAGCTTTCAGGTGTCAGAACAGATCCTGCCTGAAATGCACTGATGTACTGGCTCATCCCGTCCATATTAACCGCATTCTTTGTTGCCACCCAGGACGCCTGGGTCAAACGCTTTTTTTCCGACCTGGATGCGCAGAGCATGGCAGCCTATCCCATGCTCTACAGTGTTCCCCTGCTGCTGGCTGTGTTCCCATTCATTGCAGTTCCCACTCTTGACACTACCTTTTACTGGTCTTTTCTTGTCGGCCTGCCGCTCAATGGGATCTGTTTTCTTCTGTACATGCAGGCTATCCGCATAGCACCCCTTTCCCTTACCCTGCC
>CAZKBZ010000177.1:0-3574 GCA_964551175.1 uncultured Desulfobulbus sp. | reverse complement strand
TTCCCGTGGTCCTGATGGCGGGCATGACTGAAGGTGCCCGGAAAGCCTGGACAAAGCGCAGGAACAATGACCGACCACACTGACAATGGGCCGTCGCATGCGACAATCGGTGGACACCATTGCTGATCTTCATCACCCAACTACGGCCCCACAGGCAAGAGGGCTGTCCCTGCTGCTGAGATCCGGCCATGCCGGTTATTGTGCGGTTTTGTCCTGTTGCTCCTGTCCGTCGCCCACCGCCGGGCTGGAATCGAAACTGCCGCCCAGGGCCAGGTGCAGCTGCACCCTGTTGATGAGCCGCCTGCTGGCAATGTCCAGCGCTGCAATCTTGGATGCAATCCACTGCTGCTGAATAGTAAGTACATCGATCATGGTGCCTTCACCGATCTGGTACTGCTTTTTGGTCTGCACATAGGCTATCTTGTTTTCCTTGACCACGGTTTTCAGATCTTTTTCCTCATTGGCAAGGGTGGTCTCCATGGTCAGGGCAGTCTCGACCTCTTTGAATGCCTGCAGTGCCTTCTGGGCATAGGAGGCAATGGCCGCCTTCTGCTCGGCAGTCGCCTCCTTGACCATGGCCTTGATAGCACCGCCGGTGTAGAGCGGGGCGAAAATTCCGGCAGCAAGGCCGGAGATGGCATCGTTGAGTGAATTCACGCCGATACCGGCGGTAAAGGTGAACCGGGGAAGATTGAGGAGCTTGGTCGCTTTTTCCTTGTAAAAGGCTTTGGCTACATCCTCTTCTGCAGCCACAAGGTCAGGCCTGCGTTCCAGGATCTGGGAGGGGATACCGGCAGGTATCGGCGGCGGAACTGCGACCAGGTGATCTTCGGTTTCAAGGTCTGCGGACGGGTAGCGGCCGAGCAGCAGTTCCAGGCTGCGCAGGCTGGCCTTGTAGGCGGCCAGCGTCCCCTGTTCCGCCTTCTGAGCCGAGGCCAGCGCCCCTTTTGCCAGGTGAACATCACGCTCACCACCCTGGCCGATCTGCTGCCGGGCCTGGGTGATCTTCAGGTTTTTCTTCTGCAGGTCGACAATCTCCCGGGCAAACCTGTGCTGCTCTTTGGCGGTGATAGCCGTGAACCACCCGTCCGCCACGGACGCGACCAGCGACTGCCGGGCAAACTGGTAGTCTTCCTCGCTGGCCCTTGCCCCTTCCTTTGCGGCCGCCACCCCGGTACGGATACGTCCCCACACGTCCGGTTCCCAGGAAACAGACAGCCCGATGTTGGATTTTTCATTGATGCCCTTGTACTCGGTATCACGCGCCGAGCCGCCCAGCTGAACCGTGGGCTTGAGTTTGGCCCGGGCCTGCTGCACATAGGCTCTGGCCCCTTCCACCTGGGCCTCCTTTATTTTCAGACCCGGATTTTTGTGCAGCGCCTCGGCAACAAGGCTGTTCAGCTTGGGATCGTTGAAATTTTTCAGCCAGTCGTCGTCCACAGCACCGCTCTCGGCTTGAGAGGAAAAGCTGTCCGGAATTTTTTCGTTGTTGACCTTTCCTGTTTTTATCGAGGACACGGCCTGTTCGTGGCTCGGGACGGCACAGCCATGCAGCACAAGGCAGAGGCCGACCAGCGCGGGCAGCAGTTTCCAGATTGTGAAGTGTCTGTTCATGGATTTATCCCGAATCAGTGAAATTTGAGAAAATTTTTCCAACTTTGCATACGCAGCAGGATTTTGCGAATAATTGACAGCTCTTTCCAGATCCCGTATTCGCTGTACACTGCAACTGTGCTGTCAGTCCCCACGGGAATAAAATAGTCGTCCAGGTCATCATCCACCTTGATAATGACCGGTACCAGCCCGGCCGGGATCTCCTTGTTCTGGAGTGCGACCATGGTCTTGCCCGGGGAGAGTTCACCATCGGCAAGCACAGTCAGCACGCGATCCACATGGCCCTTGAAAACCCGGCCGGGGACGCAGTTGAACAGGATTTCAGCCTTGTCACCGGATTTTATGTTCTGCATGGGCTGCTGGCTGAAGCCGGCGACAAACATCGTGTTGTCAGTATGCACAAAGGTCAGCATCGGGGCGATGGGAAAGGGAACGGCCATCTGCCCGGGCCGTAGCCGCAGATGGGTAACAAAGCCGGAGCCCGGCGCCCGGATTACACAGCTGTCCAGCTTGAACTGCGCCACTTCGAGCTGGCCTTTCAGGCTGTCGACCTGCTGTTCATATTTTTCCACGTCAAACCGGGAGCCGCCGGCACTCCTGAGCAGTTCGCGGGACTCCTTGAGCCGCTTGCCGGCAAGTTCGAGCTGGGCCTTCAAATCCCGGACCTTGCCCTCGTAGGGCGTCGGATCGATCTTGAACAGCACGTCCCCCTGTTTCAGGGGCACATTGGCCTTGACCGGAACCTCAATAACCCTGCCCCGGACATTGGGAACGATCTGGGTAGTAACAAAGTAAGAGCGGGCATGCTTGCTGGCCGGGTGGAAATAGGCCATTCCGCCAAGGATAAACCCGAGCAGAATGACCCCACCCAGAACTGTGGTGGTCAGGGTCCACTTGTTGACCGGAATTTTGAACAGTTTGAAAATCAGCCAGCAGAGACTGAAATAGGTGAGAAGAAGCAGTGTTTCCATGGATCAGGCCCCCTTCTTTTCCGGTTTTGTGAGCGGGCTTGACTTTTTCTCCAGCCTGGCAAGACGTGCCTTGACCTTGTCGAGCTCCCGAACAAGGGCTTTTTCTTCGGAACCGACAATGGTTTCCCTGAGCTGTTGACGTTCCTCGTGATCCAAATTCCCCCAGCCTCGATCAGGCCTGTACATGGTGGCCCAGATCCACAAAAAGGGCCAGATGGCATGCATCAGGAACAGGCTGACCCAGCCCGCAGTATGAATGGCATCCTGGTGCGGATGGTTCCTTTTTTTGGCGATATTGTACGGAATATCATGAATATAGATAATCGCGTACACCAGTGTGATCGAGATGACGACCAGAATGCCGAGTGAAACATAATCAAGAACTCTGCCTGACAACATGGTGAACCTCCTGGATGACCGGCCGCAATGCTGCGTTGGAAAATTTTTCCGGTCCCTGAATTATACAGAAAAAACCAGTTACTCTTCCTCTGTCTCCTGCGGGTGTCCCAGGCTGATGAATATATTACGGACCAGCATTTCCGCGAAGATCATGGCAAAGACCATGACCAGGAAGGGTACAATCCCGTGGAACCAGCCGTGAAAGAAAAAGCTGTTTCCAAAAAAGACATCGATGGCCCAGAGGATGATCAGCTTGGAGACAAACAGAATCGCCCAGGCCGAGAGTATCCGCATGACCTTGGCCCGGGTCCCGCCCTTTTTTTTGAAATATTGTGCTGACCGCTCTTCCACCAGCATGGACAACTGCAGGAGAACCTGCAGGAGTACGGCAGCCATCAGGGCGACCGCAAAGGAGGTGATCTCTACCTTGCTCCAGTATTCATCGAGTAGGCCCAGGACCACGAGATCAACGAGAATAGCAGTAAAATAACGAACATAGAGGACCTGGCCGAGGGTCATGTTGGGATTGTTATCAAGCGTGGTCCTGATCTGTTTTTCTATGGACATGGTGGTATCTCCTTATCAGAAGT
>CAZKBZ010000176.1:0-3591 GCA_964551175.1 uncultured Desulfobulbus sp. | reverse complement strand
GCTTTTATTTTCTTCTGTTCCTTGAACTCGAACAGATAGCGTGACTTCGAAATATCTAATTTTGCAAGGTGCCCTATAGGCTACTGAGGTAGGTCAATGGTCAGGCTAATAAAATACATTGCTTATTTTTTAATCGGAATTGTAGGCCTGTTGATTCTGGCCGTTGCAGTCATCAATCTGGTTCCAGGAGAGAAATACAAGTCAATTATCAGCTCAAGTGTTAAATCGGTGACCGGGCGTGACCTGGAATTTGTCGGAGATCTTGATATCAGTCTATTTTCAACCTTTTCCTTCAATGCCTCCAATGTCCATTTTTCCAATGCCGACTGGGGCTCCAGATTACAGATGGCGTCCGTAGATGACATAAAAGCTGAAATCGCTCTGCTGCCGCTGCTTAGAGGTATTCTCGACATCACGTTGCTTGTTGATGGACCTGATCTGCTGCTGGAAACGCACAGTTCCGGACAGAGAAACTGGGTGTTTGCCGAACTGATTGAAGAGGGGGCAGAAATATTGACAGAAGCTGCCGGAAACGTTGAAGAAATACAAAAATCAGTGTCTGCGGCGCAAGAGAATAAAGGGCTTCCCTTCCGTGTTCGGATAGGGCAGGTGCGCATCGAGGGGATCAGCATTACCTATCTTGACGGTGAATCCGGAGAGCGGTTTGTTCTGGATGATTGCAGGCTGAATATCGATCCTGTGGATAACAGGCAGGTTATGAAATTTTCAGGCAGATACAATGACACTCCCCTGAACCTGTCAACTGTCTTTGATAAAGCTGATTTTTTTGTGGACAACCTGTCTGCTCCGGTCAGTTTTGAAGGTCATTTTGGAAACACTGAACTCGCAGGCCAGGGGAGAGTCGGCCCTCTTACCCCCTCTTTTGATCTTGATCTCAGCATCAAGCTGAACATCAACAGTGTGGCAGACTTTTCAGTGCTGACAGGTCAGGATCTTCCTGATATCGGACACCTGGCTGTCTCGACACGACTGATCAGTACAAACGGGAAATATGCTGTCAGCGACCTGCTCGCAACCCTGGCAGATGAAATCATCTCAGCTGAAGTCAAAGCTTCTAGTGCTGATCTGACTACCATGAGTGGGTTGCAACTTGAGGCGGATGTCAGCACCGACCAATTGACGCAACTGTTGGACACTGTCGGCTATCCGCTGGAAACTTCCCTGCCCGATACGTTCACGGCGAAACTTGTGGCCGAAGGCAGCCTTGACAACCTGGCTGTAAAGATATTTAAAACTTCACTGCAGGGGCATGGTGTACGAATCGACGGCACAGCCCATGTGAAAAACATTACGACCCAGGAAGGGGTTCAGGCCGACTTTGTTCTGGCTGCGGAATCTCTGGAATATTTTGCGACAATAGCCGGAACAGAGTTGCCGGCCCTGGGTCCATTGCAGGGAACGGTCAACGTCCGTTCAACGGGCAACAGGCCAGGATCCCTGAATATAAAAATGGATGTAAATGCGGCTGATATCATTCATGCCGATATAGCCGGCCAGATCGAAGATCCGAAGAATCTGAAAGGGATCCGTGGGAATGTCAGTCTTGCTGTAGATTCCTTTGACTGGTTAGCGGGTTACCTCGAAAAAGAGTTGCCTCCCCTGGGTAGTTTGAAAGCTACCGCTGCCATTGTCTCTAAAGACGGCACTTTTGCGGTCAGCGATATGAAGGCGGAACTCGGTGGCGACAACCTTCATGCCAGGCTATCCGGATCAATGGGAGACATGCTTAATCTGAAATCAGTACATGCCGCAGCTGATTTTGATCTGTCCTCCCTTGCTGTATTATCCGGTGTTGCCCAAACGGAGTTACCTTCCCTCGGACCGTTACAGGGAACAGCAGAAATCGCCTCCATTGATGAGTCATTTGCGCTTAAAGAAATAACAATCAAGCTTGCCGACAAGACTGCCCAGGCGGATGTCAGGGCGTCTGTTGCCGATCTGCTGCAACTGACCGGCATTAATGCGACCATTAATGTATCTGTTGATTCACTGGCATCACTTGATGAGCTCCTCCAGCAGGAGTTGCCTGAATCAGGTCCGGTCGAACTGGAAGCCAGGCTTACAGCAGCCGGTGGGCTTGAGGCGCCTGCAAAGATTGATACGTTGCTGAAAACTGATGGAGTGACTGCCAGACTCACCGGCAGTATTGCTGAACCCTTAGTCGCCCAAGGGCTTGATCTTCTATTGACTGTTGATGCTGATTCGTGGCAGCAGGTGGGTAAGCTTGCAGGGACAGAAATTTTAAGTCCGGTTCCCCTGAAACTGGAAAGCAGGTTTTCTTCCAGTGACAACGCTTTTGAGCTCAACGGTCTGCATCTTCAGTCCGGTAAGCTCGATGCCACTGGAAAGGCGATCTATCAGATCCCTTCCAGGGAAGGTGAACGACCGGTTGTCAATGCTGACTTCCATGTCGGCGAACTGGACCTGAGAAAAATTCAAAAGGCAAGGGAAAAGGCCGGCGAGGAAACAGAATCTGCCCAAACTCCGGCTCAGGAGGATGAGAACGTTGCAGGGGAAAAACTTTTTTCTTCTGATCCGCTTCCCTGGGAGAGTCTGCGAAAAGCGGATGTGGATATTACAGTGCAGGTGGACAGTCTGCAGACCCTGCGCCTGAATCTTGAAAAGATGAATGCCGCAATAACATTGAATAACGGGCTGCTGAGCATAAAGCCCATGAAGGCAAAGGTGGGCAACGGTACTTTTGCAGGCACTGTACTGCTTGATGCCGGAAAATTACCGGCAATCTTTGATGTTGATGTCCAGCTCTCAAACGGCACCTTCCGAGACTTTGGCGGCAGAGTAAATTTCCAGGTGGATCTGGAGGGTAGCGGCAATTCAGTTGCCGAAATAATGGCTGGACTCGACGGTCAGATAGTATTTGATGTCCGTGGCGCTACGTTGAAGAAATCACTGTTGACAGGGTTTGGATCCGGTCTGCTCAGCTCGCTTAATCCCTTTGCCACTCATAAAGACACGACAGAACTTACCTGTGCCATTGCACTTTTTGATATTGAGGATGGTATTGCCAGTGCCGACAAAACCATTGCCGCCCAGATGCCCGATGTTACCTGGTTCGGCAGTGGAGAGGTCAACCTTGTCACTGAAGAAATTGATTTCGGCATGCATCCCAAAGCACGAAAGGGGCTGGTCGGCCTGGGTAATCTTGCCAGCCTGGTGCATATCGGCGGCACCCTGGCCAATCCGAAAATCGGACTGGACGCAGCAGATGTGGCTGTAAAATATGGGAAATACTCTGCCGCCGTGGCCACCGGAGGACTGACATTGCTGGCGGATATCGTATTCAGCAAGATCAAGGCGAACCAGGATGTATGCGCGGCTATTATGGAGGATCTGGCAGACATTCAAGACGCAGACCGGCAGGCCGAAGCCGGAGCTGAGAAAAGAGGTGTCATGAAACCCGGTCCACCAGCAGCCGAAAAAACAGAAATAAACAGACAGGGAATGAGCAAGGAGCAATCAGGTAGAAAAACAGACAAGAAAACGGAAAAGAAAGTCCTCAGAAAGAAGTCACTGCTGGACTCAACTGATGATTATCTTTAGGATAGTTTG
>CAZKBZ010000175.1:0-3746 GCA_964551175.1 uncultured Desulfobulbus sp. | reverse complement strand
AACTTTTCATAAATATTCAGCGACCTGTCATAGTACTCCATAGATCTGAAAATAATTACTTTCTCTGAATAAACCTCTCAGGTTATCTCCTGTAAACAATATTTACAACTTAATATATATCCTGCCATGATTGAAATGTATCTGACCATTGGTATTCTGGCCCTTACCTTTGGCCTGCTTATTTTTACCAAGCTGCCTCCGGCTGCTGTATTTATCGGGGCACTGACCCTGACCATCACCTTCAAACTTGCACCGCTTGCGGATTCGCTGAAAGGATTTAACAATCCGGGTGTCCTCACCATCGGCGCACTGTTCATGATTGCCGCCGGCATGTATTCCACGGGAGCCATCTCCATCCTGAGTGATAAACTCATCGGCCGGCCCAAGTCCGTACTGCAGGCTCAGTTGAAAATTCTGCCCAACATTGCCTTTGGTTCCGCATTCCTCAACAATACTCCGCTGGTAGCCATGATGATTCCGGTCATCCGGGATCTCTCGCGCAGCTGCGGACTGGATGCCAAAAAACTCTACATCCCCCTCAGTTATGCCTCTATTCTCGGCGGCACCTGTACCCTGATCGGTACCGCCACCAACCTGGTTATCTCCGGAATGATTACGGATACCCTGGAGCACGGTGGAGAAAACCTTCCGCACATGGAGCCGGTCAGCCTGTTTGGGCTTTCCTGGATCGGGGTGCCCATCACTGTTGCCGGCCTTGCCTTTATCATGTTCTTCGGAAAGTGGCTGTTACCAAGCACTCTGAAACCCCGTAACATGGGCGGACCCAAAGAACGTCGTTATTACAGGGTGGAACTGAAAGTTGATCCCGAGGGACCGCTTGTTGGTAAAACCATTGAACAGGCAGGGCTCGCCTCCCCGGAAGGGTTTTATATCATCTGTTTCCTGCGTAAAGAAAACAAAATAGAATTCGGTCCCGGTACCGTGCTGCAGCCAAACGATTTTCTGGCCTTTGCCGCTGACATTGACGGTGCAAAGAATCTGTGGGCAACCATCGGGCTTGCACCGATCTACTCAACCAAAAAGGCCAAACCGTTGCGCCATACCCATCACCTGGTGGAAGTGGTCCTCTCCAACCAGAGTGAATTTGTCGGGCAGCGCATAGGAGACCTTGCGGAACGAGACCGTGAATATGAGGTGTGGATGGTGGGCATGGCCCATGAAGGTGCTGCCATGGATTATCCGCTTAGGGATGCAATCCTCCAGGCCGGAGACGTTGCCCTTCTTGAAGTTCAGGATAAATTCTTCTACCGCAACCGTAATGAAATTGACTTTTCCATGACCAAGAAACTGCGGGGTGCGCGTATCCAGCGCACCGACAAGGCCGTACTGGCCACCCTGATCACCCTGGCCATGATCACAACTGTTACCATGGGCTGGCTGACCATGCTCAACGCCGCCCTGCTGGCAGCGGGCGCCATGCTGCTCACCGGCTGCATGGACCTGTCAAGTGCTGGAAAAAGTATTGATTTTGCCACCCTGGTGGTCATTGCCTCGGCCATGGGCCTTGAAGCGGCCGTCACGGCCAGCGGCCTGTCCGCCTCCATCGGCAGCATGCTTGGGTCGCTGGGCGGGGACAACGTTTACCTGGCCCTGTCAGTGGTCTTTCTCGGCTGTATTCTCATGGATGCCATGGTCACCAACGTTGCCTCGGCTGTATTCATGTTCCCCATTGCCATGACCATTGCCCAGGGGCTGGGCGTCAGTTTCATGCCCTTTGCCATCACCGTGATGGTGGGTGCCTCCTGTTCCTTTATCTCACCGGTGAGTTACCAGACCAACCTGATGGTATATGGCCCGGGAGAGTACAGCTTCGGTGATTTTGTAAAAATCGGTGTCCCCCTGTCCATTCTGGTCGGAGTGATTACAGTGCTGCTTACGCCGATATTTTTCCCGTTTCATCCTTGAGTTCAGCTGAAAACTCGGGGTGATCCTCCATATCCTTACGTACGTAGTCCGCATAGGCAGGGCCCACGTTGGCGAAAATATTATAGACCGAATGAACGCCCATGTTGCGCAATTCTTCAGCCTGATCCGCAAATCGGGCCGTGGCTGCCAGGAAACCTGTGTAACCTGCCTTCTGCAGCTGTTCCACCGCTGTTACATTTGCCTCGTGTCTGGACATACATAACGATATCAGCCTGACCTGTCCGGGATCAATTTTGTCCCAGAAATCAAGATCCGTGACATCACCAAAGAGGACCTCGCGGCCTGCCTGCTGGTGCTGATCAACAACATCCCTGTTGTTGTCAAGCCCGATAACCTTTTTGTCATAGGTGTTGCGGGCACAGTCATAGGCGCCTGTACCGACCCGGCCCATGCCGAAAATGAGCAGATCGGCATCCAGTTCCATGGGCTGGTCCGCAGGATGCGGAACCGGTTTTTCGCATCGCTTGAGCAGATCCCGGAAACGGGCATAGATGTCATAGACCGAACTGTTCAGCGGCGCTCCAATAATAAATGAGACCGTCAGGGCCATGGCGATCAGCACCAGCCAGGAACTGTCCAGCCAGCCGCTTTTCACACCGACTGCGGCAACAATAAGGCCGAATTCACTGTAATTGGCCAGGGGTACTGCTGTGAACAGCGCTGTCCTGGAACGAAAGTTAAACCTGCTTAAGATAGAATAAAACAGCCCCCCCTTAAACACAATAAACAGACCAAGCAGCAGGCTGACCAGGAGAATCCTGCCGTCCGGCAGCCCTGAAAGACCGATATTTAAGAAAAAGGCGACCAGGAAAAGATTTTTAAACCCCAGCAGGGTGTAGCCCAGTTCCCTGGCCTTGGGGTGGGAACCGACCATGATTCCCATGATCAATGCCCCCAGATCAGGTTTAAGGCCGACGAATTCAAAACTTGCTGCCCCTGCCACCATGGTCAGGAACAGCCCGCACAGGGTCAGCAGTTCTCCATGATGGCTGTGATCAAGGAGTTTAAAGAACAAAGGACGCAGCAGGAACAGGAGCGGCAGGGCCAGAGCCCAGACAGAAGGTATTTTTCCTGCTGATGCCGTGAGAAAAACAACGGCAATGATATCCTGCATGACCAGGATTCCCACTGCTGTTGCTCCATGCAGTGCATTGAGCTCACCGCGCTCCTCAAGAATCTTGATGGCAAAAACGGTACTGGAAAAAGAGAGGGCAAAGCCGATCAGGATCACTGTACCAAACGGAACCCTGCCCAGCAGTGGGGTAAAGGTAAGCAGAAAAATAAAGCCGCCCAGCACCAGTGTGGTTATCAGCATGTGCAGGCTGGTGCCCAGCCATATCTCCCTGCGCAGCAGGCTCTTGACGTCAAGTTTTAAACCGATGGTGAACAGCAGCAGGGTAACACCAAGATCAGCCAGTTCCTGCAGGGCCTCTCCACCCTGGCGAATTCCCAGGCCGTTGAGGAGAAAACCGGCTGCAAGAAAACCGATCAGAGGCGGCAGTTTGATCAGGCGGGCTATAAAACCGCAGAGAAAGGCGAAGGAAATCCAGGCAGCATCAACAAGCCAGATGGGGGTGGTTTCCATGTGAAGAAGGTGTCAGTTAACAGGGAAAATTAATTGGGTTACGGGCAAAGCCCGCCCTATACATAGATACCGTTGCCAGCTCAACTTACAGAATCTGCTCCAGAAATTTAATTGTTCGTTCGTGGGTCGGGTTTTCAAAGAAATGATCAGGTGTGCCCACCTCCACGATAGCCCCCTCATCCATGAAGACCACCTGGTCAGCGACCTCCCGGGC
>CAZKBZ010000174.1:0-3902 GCA_964551175.1 uncultured Desulfobulbus sp. | reverse complement strand
ATCTGATTATAACAACCCGGCAATCACTTTCTATCTGACGAAATGTCTCAAGCATTATCGCTAATGACCACTCTTCACTTCGATTACCCGATCCCGCCCCAATAAGTGGAAAAGCAATACTTTTGAATTCGTTCCTGTTTGCAACTTCCATTGCATTAATTACCGATTGCGAAACAGAATATTCGGTTGCAACCCACAGCATGTTGATTCCGGCAACATGAATGATAGCCTTAAAGGGTAGCTTACCCGCTTCAGTCAACCGGGCTTCACCAAGTGGAATCGGACCGAATCCGAATACTTCCTTGAATGGGGAATTTCCACCTTTTCTCTTGATAGCCCCGGATACCCCTTGGGGTAGCAACAACCACCACGGTATAATATTACGATTCCAGCTGTTAACAATCACCTCGACATCCTGGTCGAGCAGATCGCCGTATTTCTGTTCTGGTTCCATAATCTTGTTACAGCTATCTATCGCTCCATTTCAATGAGTGGCGTTTCAGCATCATTATGAGTGGCTTGTAGTACGCCCGCAACAGTCATGTACTGTGCACAGGAGGGGAAAGGACTTCATTTTAAGATACCATTTTTCCACAACCCGGGTCCATCTGTTTTATTTTTATTCTTTGCATGTAGTGTTCATTATGTTGTTAAATACAATAATGTTATGTGACAGCAGACGCTAGAATTCCTCGCAGATAAACAACTCAAAAATATTTGAATAATCTTTTTCACTGTAATGACCATGGACAATCTTGTGTTAGGAACCTGTATCCTCCTTGTTTTACTCATTGTTACTCACAGTATAGTTTCGCGCAGGAAAAACTATTCTGATCAAAAAAATCAACCATCTGTAAACAGGTCTTTTCCGCTGCCTATCCTGCTTTCTGTTCTACTGTTGGCATTGTATATCGCAATGGCCTGGTACTTATTTAAAGAGGATCAAAATTGGCCGAGTGTGAGCAGCTTATCCATCCTGCCTCTCCTGATAATTTGTCCCGGCATAATATTTCAAGCATCTTATATCATATATTTTTTGACAAAACGTAAACTCCTCTCCAGGCGAATATGGCTCCGGTTACTTTCAATTGTGCTTGGAATTTTACTGGCATCCCAGATCACGTCCAAAGCACAAACATTGGCCATGAAACGCTTTGAACGGACATACCAACCCCTGATCGAACAGATCCAGGCTAATCTCCCTCAAGCATGCAATCCTGAAACTCCTTACAAAGTACATGAATCTCTGAAAGGGATACACATGGGACAACTCTGGCACGATAAGGAACATTTCATACTCACTTTTCCCGGCAGGTCGGCGGATGTTGACGGCAGTACTCTATACTATTATTCAAAAAACAAGGTTTGGACAATTTTTCACAATGATTCATCTGATGGACCCGGGCAGCTGAAAACACTGTTGGAAACCATGAAACGTTGTAAAAATAACCCGATAAAGGGGATTAAATGATGTTGAAGCTGATGGGTTCCCTGAAAAGCCTTTTGGGATTCTCAGATCATCAACAGTAATTGAACGAAATGTTATGTATCGAATAAGTTTACTTCTGCTCTGCTTTCTGATGACAATCAGTTGTACCCGGCAAATTCATCCGGTGGTAACGGAAACAACGAATGAAGCATTCCGACAATCCTCAGATTTTCACGAAAAACTACTCCTTTTTCAACAACTCGTTGACCGTACCCTGCAGTGGCGGACTGAGGCGTTATCTTTTTACAGTTATATTGAAAACAAAGACATTTATTCCAACCGGGATATCCTGCTTCTGCATGAACAGGGCACTGAACGTTACATGCGTCTGCGCGAAGAACTGCTGGCTGTTCTGAGCAGTGTAGAATGGGCGGCAGACGATACCGTTCAGATACAATTTGTTGAGCAGCACACTTCAATAGAAACACTGGAATATGAAGCCAAAGAATCGACGGAAGAGGAACCGGTTGTTGAGAAAATAACCGTTGTACAGCTCAATCCCCGTGACAGCAAAGGGCAGCTCTATATCAAACAGGCTAAAATGGGGCTTGCTTCCGCTTTATTGCTATATGACAACTATCTTCTGGCCATCTCTCATTACCAGGAACTGAAAAAAACCAGACAGCTTCTCAACTACGATAATCGCCGGATCAGAGAATATCTTGATACGGTGACCGCCAGTTTTCTCAACCCGGAAAACTACCTGCGTACAGCCCGTGCCCTCTCTTTATTCGAGCGTGAACTGCAGTGGGAACAGAAAAACAACACCTCTTTTGATGATGACAATGAGTATCTCAACCTGCTCATCCGGTCCAGTTACACCTACGAACGTATCAGTCGCGGGGAAGACATGGAACTGCTTCCCGGTACTGTTGAACTGTTTACAATGCGTCTGGCTGACACGCTGGATAACACCTCCAAAGTGCTGTCTCATCTGCTGGTTCAGAGTTTCAGCAATGTCATCGGTCTTGTCGAAACCCGTAAGGGCAAATTGACTGCACTGGATGCTCTGCAACGTCAAACACTTGCTGACAAACTGCAACCACTGGACATTTTACTGGAAAAAACCCCTTTTCGCCTGACTGACAAGACTATCCCCGGCTACTGGGGTCATGTGGGTATCTGGATAGGAAATCAGAACGATTTAGAAAAACTGGGGATATGGGATCATCCTCTGGTCAAACCGTATCAACAACGTATACGTGATGAAAAGCGTTACATTATTGAGGCGTTATTGCCCGGGGTGCAGATAAATACGTTGGAACACTTTCTCAATATTGATGATCTGGCAGTTCTCCGACCTGTTGACATAAGCAGACAGGAAAGAAAACAGGCTGTGCTACGTGCTTTTTCCCAGTTGGGTAAAGATTATGACTACAACTTTGATGTGGAAACGGACAAGCGTATTGTCTGCTCTGAAATTGCATATGTAGTGTTCAACAACTACCCATGGGAAACAGAGCGCATTTTAGGGCGGGCAACCATCAGTCCTGACAATGTTGCCAACTATGCTGCCCGAACGGGAAAATTCAAAACCGTTCTGCTTTATTTGGATGGCCGACAGGTTGCAACAAATCTTGACGAGAAAATGAGACGTTTACTTGCAAGCCTGTCACCAGAGTAGTGGACAGCAAGCTGGAAAACACTCTGTTAACAAAGAAAAAGATAATCGTCTAAAAAATAGCGTCCTTGATCATGGATTAACCATAGCAGGTGTTGATGATTATCGGGAGTGACTTTCCACGATACAGTGGAAAAATGGCCTTTTGTAGAAACTGCCGAAAGGTGGGGATGAATCAGTAAAGGGATCGGTACTTTTTTTCTATCTCTACGATTGATTTGTTCCAGATGCTCTTCAGGATTCAGCCAATACTTCAGAAAAATGGTAATCGAAACATAGGTTGGGATTTTTCAAGTAATTGCATACCCCCTGATCAGTTATGAACATTGAAAACAGAGCAACAATTTGCCAAAGTTATTGCTTTATCAGTAGAATTCACCAAAAACTTCCGGAGGTTACTCAATGTTAAAATCTGTAATTCTGTCAATCATGATCACATTGTTTGCTACTTCAGCTTTGGCAGCTACTACCTGTCATTCCAGGGGAAAGGGAACCGTGTGGCTTGGTGATGGGAGGTTGCAGTATCGCTGTACATATCATAACAACGGCCAGCTCAGTACTGAGACCCCATATGTGGATAAAATAAAGCATGGCACTCGCTGGACTTTTAGTAGAGAAGGGAATGTAGAGTCCAAGATCGATTACTGGAATGGTCATTTAAGGAAAGAGAGGTGGTATACCAAATCTGGAAAAATGCGAGTCTGTAAAAAATATGATGAAAACTTTCGCTATCTTGGTTCATGCATGTAAATATTCTGCTGGTTTGCAGGAAAACTGATGAATTGAACTTAT
>CAZKBZ010000173.1:0-3911 GCA_964551175.1 uncultured Desulfobulbus sp. | reverse complement strand
ATTTCTTGATGTTCAATTTTTCAAGGAACCCTATAGAGAAAAATATGGTGGAAATGAGGAAAGAGAAAAGATTGAGGGAAAGGCCTTATGGTTGGTAAAGAATAGTTTTTCCGGTCTAAGTCATGTTCTCTCAACTGTTAAAAATTACTGGAAATCTATCGGCTTTGGCTGGTTGAAATTTTGTTACGCATACTGCGCGAGAACCTTATCAGGAAATCAAACAATCAGTTCCTGCTGTTTATTTATAATTTCACCCTTGACCCTGTAGTATGGTACAGGGATTATAGTAGGGATAAAGAGAGGTGAACATACAAAACAGAGGTTTGGATGAAGGCTCTTACAATTGGTAAGGTGGCAAAACAGGCCGGGATCGGAGTTGAGACGATCCGTTTTTATGAACGTACAGGGTTATTGAATGAACCACCAAGGAACGACTCAGGATATCGGCAATACCCGCTTGAAGCAGTTGTTAAATTACGATTCATCAAAAAAGCCAAGCAGCTGGGGTTTTCCCTCCAGGAAATAGGAGAGCTTTTTAACCTGCGCAGGCAACAGGACGCCACCTGCGGTGATGTACGGATGCGGGCAGAGGAGAAAATTAAAAATATTGAAGAAAAAATTAGTGATTTAACCAGAATGAAAGATGCATTAACAGAATTAACCTGTCAATGCAGCGGTGATGGGCCAGTGAGTGAGTGCCCAATCCTGACCGCTCTGGAACCTGCAGGAGAAGAGCCATGAAACCCATTGCCCAATTGTCAGGAACACTTCCCGGAATTGGCGTAGCGTTACTGCCGCGCCTGCTCTGACCATCCTGCGTATGCAGGGCTTGCCAGTTCGGTCGGGCTGGGATTTTTGATTAATGATACCATCATGTTTCGGATTACCATGGCAGCCTTACTGCTCTCTGTAATCTTTCTGGCATATAAGGCAAAACAGAGAAGAGGATACCTGCCATTCTGGACAGGTCTTGCAGCTTCCCTGTTTATCATAACTGGAAAATATCTTTTTGATATACAGTTCCTTTTTTACGGTGGAGTGATCCTGCTGATTGCGGCTTCACTCTGGAACAGCTGGCCAAAGAAAGAAAAAAATAAGTGTAGCCACTCTGAACATTGAGCCCCAAATGGAGGAAGAAAAATGACAACACGTAAAGTAGAAATTTTCAGTGCAGGATGCCCCCTGTGTAAAGAAACCGAAGAGCTGGTGAACCGGCTCACCTGTTCTTCATGTAAGGTGAGTGTGGTTGATATGAATGACCTTATGGGTGCCAGCCGGGCAAGAGGTCTTGGCGTTCAATCTGTTCCTGCAGTAGCCATAAACGGCAAGCTTGCCGATTGCTGTGCCGGTCGTGGACCGGATGAGGCAACTCTTGTGGCTGCAGGGCTTGGGCAACCACTCAGCTGAGTACCATCAAAACAGTAAGGAGGCCAGCTATGTCAGCAAAAACAAAAATTGAGATACTGGTTGCTCCGGGTTGTGCCTCCAGGCAACAGACCGAGGAACTGGTCGCAAAGCTCCTTGCCGAGAATGCAATCAAGGCAAATGCTGAAACCATTGTGGTTGCAGATGCAGAACAGGCAGCAGCGACCAGATTTCTTGGTTCTCCCTCGGTTCGTATAAACGGGATTGATGTTGAGCCGGAAGCTGGACAGCGCAAAGAATATGGGATGGGCTGACGGGTCTATCAGGACGAAGCAGGTCGCTTCGCCAAAAGTGTACCGGCCGAATTTATTGAAGATGCACTTGCCGCAATAAAAGAGGTGTAACTCGCAGTCTTGATATACTTTTCAACATAAAGGGAAAAAGGATGGATGAAATAATATGTTACTGCCATAACCATACAGCTGATGATTTGGAGAGGGACGTTCTTGAACATGGCCGATCCACCATCATGGAACAGATCATTGCCGAATCCAAGGCCGGGAATTGTAGCTGCGAGAGCAACAATCCCAAAGGCCGTTGATGTTTGGCTGATGTTCGCCAGGTGGTGAACACGACATTGGCAAAGATAGGCAAAGGTACTCCGGCGGGATTACAAACCATGTAAGAAAAAAATGAAACGAGTATAATGATTGACCGTCATCATTTCAATCCTAACCAGCATGGCTGGATCAGGTTCACCACCCACAACAATCGCATATGACCTTGGCTGCTGTAAATCTTGATTTGATCCACCGAACAATTATATCCATAGATAAAACAAGTGCCACTGTCATAATAAAATTCGGGCCCGTCTTTCTCTTGCAATATCCATGAATGATGTGATTGCATGACTTAATCATGTCGTATTTTTAACGAATAGGCAAGGTAATCAATCAGGTGGGAAAGTGTAATAAAACCAGGTAAACTGATTACTTATTTCCAAGGCCCTGGGGCTATCCAGTCGTTAACAGTATCTTGACCGGTTGTTAGTTTTGAAACTATTGGGGTGAGAAACTTATCCAGATGTTTCACTACTTCCTGCAATTCCATTGGGATATGCTCCTGGTTGAGTTTTTTATGGAAAGCTGCCCATTGAACCTGCTTCTCATTAACAAAGTCCTCGCTGAAGGATTCTATTCTGACTGGAAGTGTTGTCTGGCGTTGTTCAAAAGTGAGACGGATCGCCTCCGCTAACTCAGGGCCTGTAAAATCAAATCCACGGGACAACAACCAAATGTCATAAAAATCTTTCATCCTGCTGTTTAAAAACCCCAGCTTGATCATCGCTTCAAATTTTTCAGCTATGGTGCTCTCACGACTGTAACAGAGCAGCTTTGGAGCAGGGAACTCCAGCATGGTCGGTAGCACCGCTTCTTCCGGTGCGGGATAGACAATATCACCGAATCCGATATCAATCTGCATGACAATCCTTGCCGTGTCCAGCACCCCTCTGAACCGAACTCTTATCCCTTCATAATCAGCATCTTCGGTTATTCGTTCTGATTGCAGTGAGCCGGAATCAAAAATCAGTCCATCTTCCTCAACTGGTACAATCAGGATATTACGGATTAAGGATAAAATGTCCGCTTCCTTATTGCTTGTCTTGCCGAGCATGTCGATATCCATGGTGGGGCGAAATTCCGGGGCATCCCATGCTCTCAGCAATAACGCACCTTTGAGAATAAAACGGTCAGAAAAAAAGGATTTGGATAATCGGTACAAAAAGCGCTCCATGGCATAATATTGCAGCAATTCGTTAAAGGGTCGTTTGTCGGCCCTGGCTCGATTGAGTAACCTCTGCCGAACTGAGGCAGCAACATTGGCTGAAGGAGTCATACGCTCATCTCCAGGTAAGGACGCATAATATTTTCAACCCGGCAAATCTTTGCATATTTGAGTATTTCGCCAGCCTTAAATTCTTTCCTGAGTTTGTAAAGCTTCAGTGCTTCAAGTACCACCTCCATCCCAATTTTATTCCTGAATTTAAAACAATCCGCCAGGGTTTTTTCCGGGCTGTATACTCTGACAGGTACATCATCAATATGATGAACATCAACACCGGCCAGTAGGGCTTCCTTTGAGAATCGATGGATCGATATTGGTGGATAGTCAAGCCTGGGTGTATCAGATCCCTGTGCAAGAGCTATAGAAATAGCATGGGGAATTTGAGTTGTTATTTCGTGAAAAGAGAGGGCAGAAATCAGACAGATGACAGCTTTCGGGATACGAGTGGCAACGATAATCAGATCAGGGTCGGATACTGCTTTTTGTCCAGTAAGCCTATACACACCACGGGATAGTTGTTCGAGCAGGCCATTGTCCCGCATTTGATACAGTGTTCGGGGATGAATACCTGCTTGAATAGCCTTACCGGTGCGGATTACACCACCGTGTTGCCGGATAAGATGGGTTGCTCTGTCCGTTGCGTTGATTTTTTTATTGATAAATTTCATGGATAGTAATCTCTATACTTATTCACAACTATA
>CAZKBZ010000172.1:0-4062 GCA_964551175.1 uncultured Desulfobulbus sp. | reverse complement strand
CCTCCACGATAGCCCCCTCATCCATGAAGACCACCTGGTCAGCGACCTCCCGGGCAAAACCCATTTCATGGGTCACCACAACCATGGTCATGCCCTCGCGGGCCAGAGTCACCATGACCTCCAGCACCTCGCCGATCATCTCCGGATCAAGGGCCGAGGTCGGCTCATCAAAGAGCATGATCTTTGGTTCCATGGCAAGTGCCCGGGCAATGGCAACCCGCTGCTGCTGTCCGCCCGACAGCATGACAGGATAACTGTCCGCCTTTTCCCGGATACCCACCTTGTCCAGCAGGGCAAGCCCCAGCTCATTAGCCTGGCTCTCGCTCATTTTTTTCAACTTGATCGGGGCCAGAGTCAGGTTTTCCAGCACTGTTTTATGTTTGTACAGATTAAAGCTCTGAAACACCATGCCCATCTCCATCCGGATCCGGTTGATGTCCTCGGCCGGATCACTGACGTTATGGCCGTCAACAATGATGGTGCCGGAATCTATGGTCTCCAGCTGGTTGATTGAGCGCAGCAGAGTGGACTTACCGGAACCGGATGGTCCCAGCACCACCACTTTTTCACCCGTTGTCACCTCAAGACTGACGTTATCCAGAGCCTTGAAGGTTCCGAAATACTTGTTGACGTTCCGAATGCGGATAATGGGATCAGCGTTGTTCATAATGGCTGAGACGATGCTCCATATTTGATATCAGCTTGGAAAGGATCAGGGTGATCAGCAGGTAAACCAGCGCAATCATGGTATAGGTTTCAAAGTAATTGAAACTCTCAGACGCATATTCACGCCCACGACGCAGGATATCCGATACCGCCAGGATGGATACCAGGGAAGTATCCTTGAGCAGGGCAATAAACTCGTTGCCAACCGGCGGCAGGATAGTCCGCCAGGCCTGAGGCAGAATCACGTAACGCATGGTCTGGGCCTGGTTAAACCCCTGGGACAGGGCTGCCTCGCTCTGGCCGAAATCAATAGACTTGATGCCGGCCCGGAACACCTCGCCCATATAAGCCCCGTAGCAGAAGGCCATGGCAATGACGGCGGCTACGATATCAGGCACCCGGACAAAACGGCCCAGGGCAAAGTAAATGTAGAACAGCTGCACCAGCAGCGGAATGCCCCGGACAACCTCAACATACAGTGAAGCAGCCAGGTTGATAAAACGGTTTTTTGAAATGCGTCCCAGACCGGTCAACAGGCCGATGACCAGGGCCAGGGAAATCGAGAGGATGGTCACCTCAAAGGTGACCAGGATACCGTCGGGAATAAAGGTGAGCACACGTCCATAGGTGTCCTTATCCACCATGGGCAGGATAATCAGCAGGGCAATGGTGCCCAGAAAAGCGATCCACCACGCTGAAACCAGTCCTTTATCTTCCGGGTCCGGGATGGCAGCACCATCCCCCACATCAATTTTCTTTATATCCTTATCAGCCATGCGTTTCCTGTGCCCAAAAAAGACGGCCGGACCCGAGAAGGGGTCCGGCCGATGCAAAACTCACACTGTGATTACTGACCAATCCATTTCTTTTTCAGCTCCTTGTCAATACCCTTGGCCTTGACAGCCTCAATACCCTTGTTGATCAGGTCAAGAACTTCCTTGTTGCCCTTTTTGACGGGAAAACCGTAATACTCCGGCTTGTCGGTCTTGATAACCGAGGCTATCTTCAGGGTGTCCTTGTATTTGATCAGGGCGTAGTTTGCTGCAACGGGATCGTCACAGACAACAGCGGAAATACGGCCTACGTTCAAATCTTCCATGGCAAGACCGATTTCATCATATGACTTGGGCTCAACGCCTTCAGCAGCCTTGATGGCAAAATAACCGGTTGTACCGATCTGACCGCCCACCTTTTTCCCTTTCAGGTCGGCAAGGCTTGCCGCTTTGGAATCTTTCTGGACAATCAACGCCTGCTGGACGACAAAGTAGGGCTCAGAAAAATCCATTTTTTTCTTCCGCTCTTCAGTTATGGAAACAGAGGAGCTGATGGCATCGTACTTGCCGGCTGCCAGTCCTGCAAAAATACCGTCCCAGGCCGTATTCTTGAAAACAGGCTTAAAACCGACTTCTTTTCCGGCGGCTGTCAGGAAGTCAATGGAATAACCGACAATGTTCTTGTTGGCATCAACAAATTCCATGGGCGGCCAGGTGGCATCACATGCAAAAACAATCGTTTTTTCAGCCCAGGCGGAACCGCACATAACAGCCAGAGCAACCAGAGTCAATACAGCTTTCTTCAACATAGCAGTCTCCTGAATTGTAATGAAAATGAATAGGTAACAGACCTTCCTCTACCATTCTCAGCAGATGCTGGCAACAAAAAGAGAACCATCAGTACGAAAATCTCCTGTCTTCACCCCTGGTATGCCGGGCAGAAAACAGTGAGGCCATACCCTGGAAATCATAATTTTTCTTGACGATACAGAGGGTATACAGGTACATTTAACAAATCCAGTTACCACTTCTTGAACATCTCAACGAGGATTTGCCATGAAAACCTTCCCGACCCGTCTGCTCCTCATTACCTTTCTGACTTTATCGCTTGCTGTAATCGGCGGTTGCGGCAAAAAAAGTGTAGAACCATACACACCCCAGGCAGGTGAAAACATGCCGGAAGGAAAGAGTATCGAATCCGCCGTCCGGACTCCGGGTACCATCACGGAAGAGAGCATGGGACCATCCGAGGATACCCTTGATGCCGGCAGTGGCCAGGGTGAAGCCATGGGCGGTTTTGCCGTCACCGGAGATCAAAACTCCGATGAGTACAAAAAAAAGTATGGCCGTTCATCTCCCCAGATGCAGCCGATCTACTTCAACTTTGACCAGGCCACCATTCGCGACGACCAGATTTCCCGCATAGAACATAATGGGCAGTATCTGAAAGACAACCCGGCTTCCAATGTGGTTATTGAGGGAAACTGCGACGAACAGGGCACCAACGAGTACAACCTGGCCCTGGGTGAACGCAGGGCCATAAATGCGAAAAACTACCTTATCTCCCTTGGTGTGGAGGAATTCCGCATCAGGACAATTTCCTATGGAGAAGAACGGCCTCTGTTCACCGGTCCTGATGAATTTGCTTACTCCCAGAACAGGAGGGATGATTTTATACTCGAATAACGTTTTCCTGTTATTTTTTCATGTAGTTCCCAGTTAGTATAGCCGGACAGTTGAAACTGTCCGGCTCTTTTTTTTCACCACCGGCTCAGCTGTTTTTCCCGAGCACTTCCCCTCCTCTTTGTAAAATACTTCCCCTATTGAACCCCAAGTGTTTTTTTATCTTGACACAAGAATGGTTATTAACTACTCTTAGAAGAAATTAACACTTGACAGCAGGTACTTGTAATGAAAAATACACTGAGGATGACCCACCAGCGTGAAGTAATTCTTGATGAGTTGGCTAAAAGTAAAAGTCACCCCACAGCCGATTCTCTGTATGAACGGGTTAAAAAAAGATTGCCGCGTATCAGTCTGGCCACGGTATACCGGAACCTGGAAATCCTTTCCGAGGCAGGAATGATTAAAAAGCTTGAGATCAGTGGCCGCCAGAAACGGTTTGACTGGGATCTTGAACAGCATGATCACATTTTCTGTGTCCAGTGCCGCCGGGTGGATAATATTGAACTGGAACGGGACCAGAAGCTCTCCCTGCCCCCTGAGTATGACCAGGGCTACCAGATAGCCGGCTGCAGGGTTGAGTTCTTCGGGGTCTGCCCCAGGTGCCAGAAAAAAAACGCACGTACAAACAAAAAAAAAGGAGGTAAGCAAATGGGTTGCAAGACTTCATCATGTAAAAAGAGTGGCGAGTTGAATGAACGGCAGCGCGAGGTGCTTGAGGCTCTCGCAAAATGCAAAGAGGCCTGCGGCAGCAAAGATATCGCCGCTGCCACTTCGCTTGAACCCAAACAGATCAGCTGCCAGATCACAGCCCTGAAAAAGAAAGGGTACGTGGCCAGCCCGGCCCGCTGCAAGTATGAAATAACTGAAGACGGAAAAAAAGCACTGTAAATAAGGAGAAGGTACCATGGCGGAGTTGAAAGGTTCAAAGACTGAAACT
>CAZKBZ010000171.1:1361-4160 GCA_964551175.1 uncultured Desulfobulbus sp. | reverse complement strand
AAAAAAAATGGTTCCAAATACAACCATCTGGAACCTGTTCTGATACTTGGCTGGGGGACAGGGATTCGAACCCCGATAAGCGGAGTCAGAGTCCGCTGTCTTGCCATTAGACCATCCCCCAGTGTGTTGGAATGTATCAGAGAAAATAGAGATATTACCAACCAATGTCAAGGAAAAATACACTGCTCATGGAAGATTCATCTCTCAGTCTGAAGCGGGCTTTGTCTGCAACCCAAGTGCTTTGGCTGCAGGCTGAAGGCTGTCAGCAGAGAAGCAATAGAATCTGAGAGACAAAATGAAGCCGCCCTTAAACCTGAAGCCCTTCAGCCTCAGAACCTGTTGCTTTTTCTCAACTGATCACAAGACCTGCATAGCCGACGACCTGACTCGTATCGCCGCTGGCCTCGCCTGAATCCGTATAGCGGACCAGTTCCGCTTTCACTGCCCCGAGCTCCATGGCGGCCAGCAGAACAATGGTTGTCGGAATAACACCGCACATGGAAATCCGGTTGGTGACAACAGTATTATATAAGCCCTGCGGATCAAGATTCAGAATATGGTTCAAGGCCAGATGGTCTTTTATTGAGGCATTGTGCCGGGACTCATAATGGGTCATGTCCGTACTGGCAACCAGCAGCACCTCACGGTCATATGCTTTGACAGCACGCGCGATCTCGAGTGCTGCCCGTTGACACTCATTCAGGGAAATATGGGAAACGACAATGGGAACAATGGCCAGTCTATTTTGAAAATACTGGAGAAAAGGAACCTGAACCTCCAGAGAATGCTCATACTTATGAGCAAGATTGTCAGCAGTAATCACTTCGGAATCACTTAAAATATTCCCTGCAAGGTCAACGGCGAATCCTACCTTTCCCATGGGCATGGCCCAGTCTTCAGTACCCAGAGCTACCGGCTCACCATGACCATGGTGGTTAGGTCCCAGAATGACAACCGTTTCCGGAATCTCCACCCGGGCAAAAGTTTCACCGGCAACTCCTCCGGAATAGACATAACCGGCATGGGGGGCAATGACGGCCTTGGCCTGTCTTCTTTCCTGCACATCAGGAATAAGTTTATCCAGGGTCTGCCTGAGCCTGGTCGGGTCTCCGGGATAAAATCTATCTGCAACAACTGGCAGGCGAGTCATGATACATACCTCCACAGATGAACCGGCATTGCCGGAGCTTCAAATCTGACTTTCTTGAATTGACTGAAATTCTTTACAGGCCGCCTTGAAAAATTGCCTTTTCGCCCGATCTCTGCGTCGCAGGAAAATAAAAAATACTCACATATGACTGCGTCGGTTCGCTCCTGTGCGAAGCTGTGGAGCCTGTGGCCAATTATGTCATGATTTGACATCCCAGGTCGTTCCATCCGGACCATCATGCAGTTCAATGTTATGGGCAAGCAATTCATCCCGGACTGCATCGCTTGCAGCCCAGTCTTTGCGCTCGCGGGCACTCTTGCGCTCAGCAATCAAGGCATCAATTTCATCAGGTGACAGGTCTATTGCATCCAGCAACTTTTGCTTTTTCCGTTGCTCATACTGCACAGGATCCTGCTGCAGAACTCCCAATATACCAGCCAGTTCCCGCATGTCAGCTCCACCCTGCCGGACCAGTTGCAGATCTTCCCCTGCCGGCTGCGGCGGCAGCATGCGGGTCACCTTGTTGAGCACCTTCACAATATCAAAGAGAAGACCAAGGGCCTGGGCCGTATTAAAGTCATTATCCATGGCAGATTCAAACCGCTGCCGGAGCGACTTGATTTTCTGTCGATCCTTTTTGCCGATAACCGGTTGTCCATCACCTGCGGGGGGAAGTTCTCCAATCCCTGCCAGGCAACCATACATCCGGTCAAGGCCTGCCTGTGCATCCTGCATGGCAGCTGCAGTAAAATCAAGAGGATTGCGGTACTGGGTGGAAAAAAGAAACAAACGCAGTACCTCCGGCGGGTAGTCTCGCAGAACGTCACGGATCGTTAGAAAATTGCCCAGCGACTTGGACATTTTTTCGTCCTTGATTGTCACAAAACCGTGATGCATCCACAGGTTGGCAAAGGGTTTGTTATTGGCTCCCACGGACTGGGCAATCTCGTTTTCATGGTGCGGAAAAATAAGATCCTTGCCCCCGCCATGGATATCAAAATTTTCACCCAGGTATTTTCTGCTCATGGCCGAACACTCAATATGCCAGCCCGGCCGGCCCTCTCCCCACGGACTCTGCCATTTCGGTTCTCCCGGCTTGGCCCCTTTCCAGAGAACAAAATCCATGGGATGCTCTTTTTTCTCGCTCACCTCAATACGGGCACCTGCCTGCATGTCATCCAGGCTTCGTCCGGAGAGCTTACCATAGCCGGGAAACTTACCAACCCGGTAGTAGACATCACCCCCTGAAGCATAGGCGAGACCGCAGTCAATAAGCTCCTGCACCAGCTCAATCATCTCGTCAATATGTTCCGTGGCCCTGGGTTCAATATCCGGTCGCAGGACACCCAGTGCATCCATATCAGTATAGAATTCAGCTATGAACCGCTTGGCCAGCTCCTGTGAGCTGACCCCCTGCTCTGCTGCCCGGGCAATAATCTTATCGTCAATATCCGTAAAGTTACGGACAAAGGTTACCCTGTACCCCCGGTAACGCAGGTAGCGAACCACCATGTCAAAGACCAGGGCTGAACGGGCATGTCCTATATGGCAGTAATCATAGGAGGTGATGCCGCAGACATAGAGTTTAACATGTCCCTCTTCCATGGGACGCAGCAACTCTTTTTTGCGGGTCAGGGTGTTATATATTT
>CAZKBZ010000171.1:0-1261 GCA_964551175.1 uncultured Desulfobulbus sp. | reverse complement strand
TTTTTTCCTGCATTCCGACCACCCATTTCAGGACGATCAGGCCGGGTATTGCAATCAAGGTGCAGACAAGAAAAAACCAGAACCAGCCCATGGACTTGGCCATAAAACCGGTGGGAGCCGAGGCCAGCACCCGGGGAATTCCCATCAGGCTTGAAAGCAGGGCATACTGGGTAGCTGTGAATTTTTTATTGGTGAGCGAGGCCATGTAGGCCACATAGGCTGCCGTACCCATGCCGCCGGAGAGGTTTTCAAATGCTATGACTGCAGCCAGGCCGGTCAGGTTGCTGCCCACCATGGCCAGCAGGGAAAAACCAGCCGTAGATATTGCCTGCAGGATGCCGAATATCCAGAGTGAACGCAGTATGCCCAGACGCAGCAGCATGATACCTCCCAGCAGGCCGCCGCCGATGGTTGCCCAGAAGCCGAACATTTTGGCCACTGCTCCGATCTGGGTCTTGGTAAAACCGATATCCAGGTAAAACGGGGTGGTCATGGTGGAGGCCATCTGATCGCCGATCTTGTAGAGAAGGACAAAGAGCAGGATCAGCAGGGCGCCGTCACGACTGAAGTATTCGACAAAAGGCTGCAGTACAGCCTCACGGAATGTTTTCGGGGTACCTTCCGCAACCTCAGGCTCCCGGCAGAGCAAAGTGGTGACAATGCCCACCAGCAGACTGGCTGCCATCATGAAATAGACCTGCCGGAAACTGAAATGATCAGCCAGGATAAGACCGCCGCTGCCGGCCAGCAGCATGCCCACCCGGTAACCGTTGACATAGAGCGAAGAACCAAGCCCAAGTTCATTGTCAGAGAGATCTTCCCTTCGGTAGGCGTCAACCACGATGTCCTGGGAAGCGGAAAAAAAAGTGACCAGAAAGGCGGACCCTGCAACCAGCCAGGGATTGGCTGCCGGGTTGGACATGCCCAGACCTGCTATTGCCAGCGCCAGAAGTACCTGAAAAAGCAGTAGCCAGCCACGCCTGCGCCCGAACAGGGGTAGAGTAAAACGATCCAGAACCGGTGACCAGAGAAATTTCAGGGTATAGGGTAAGCCCACCAGGGAAAACAACCCGATAACGGACAGATCAACCCCCTCTTCCTTCATCCAGGCCTGCAGCACTGAAAGAGTGAGCAGAAGCGGCACCCCGCAGGAAAAACCCATCATAAAGGAGACCAGCATGCGGGGAGAGAAGATGAGTTTGAGCATAGAAAAGAGAGGATTGAATTTGGTTGAGAATTTGGGGAGTGTACTCTGCACTGC
>CAZKBZ010000170.1:0-4210 GCA_964551175.1 uncultured Desulfobulbus sp. | reverse complement strand
GAATAAGCGCTTCACTGAGATCCATGAAATCATTTCCGTTGGGATGTCCCTTGGCAGCGGGTGCATCGGCCAGCCAGGGAGGTTGAGGGTTCTTGTTGGCCGCAGTTTCCATCATCTTTTCCGATACCTCACCCTGGCAGCTGAAGCTGCCGATAACGGTCGCGTCTGCCGTCAGTTCCCCGGCCTTGTTCAACGCCATTTTTGCATGATCAGAGCCTGGTGCAGCACCGTGGGTGGCAAAAAGGAACAGTTTGCCGCTGCATTTTTTCAGGTACTCCTGGGCTGCAGGATCAGGCTGGCCACCCTTCAGCCAGAACCCTACACAGACCACATCATAACCGTCCGGATCCGGTGCGCCGGCAACGGGAGCAATATCCTTCTCTTCCGGCAGCTGTTTGAACAGTTCTTCGGCCAGTTTTTTCGTATTACCCCCCTTGGAAGAATAGACGATCAGCTTTTTCATTGGTACTCTCCTTAGTTGAAAAGATTAACTGCATTTCTGCAAAAAAATGGACGAATGGTTTTGTGCATATGTGTATACTTTAAGTCTTGTCAGGTTTCTTTTCAAGTAGTTTTGTAACCGATCACAGTTCTGTGTCACAGCAAAAAAAAATGCTCACATATGCCCATTATGCTGCGTTTTTATTTTCAGCTGTTCCTTGAACTCGAACAGATAGCGTAGACTTCGAAATATCTAATTTTTCCAGGTAGCCTTGAATTGTTATGCATCCGATCAGATCTGTACAGGAATTTCAGCAGCAACTCCTTGGATGGTTTTCCATTCATCAGCGAGCCCTGCCCTGGCGAGTTGACTACAACCCCTACCATGTCTGGATTTCAGAGGTCATGGGGCAGCAGACCCAGATGGACCGGGTTGTGAGCTATTTCAACCGCTGGCAGGAGCGGTTTCCTGATATTAAGTCCGTTGCCGTGGCCCAGGAACAGCAGATTTTAAAGGCATGGGAGGGGCTTGGCTATTACAGCCGGGCAAGGAATATTCATAAAGCAGCTGAGATCCTGTTGCGGGAGCATGATGGCGAGCTGCCTGCTGACTATAAACTGCTGCTGAGTTTACCGGGAATCGGTCCATATACCGCCTCCGCCATCATGTCCATCGCCTTTAACGAGCCGTTTCCGGTTCTTGACGCCAATGTGGAGCGGGTTCTCTGCAGGGTTGCGGACCTGGATCAACCTGTAAAGCATGCAGGCACCCGGCACCACCTGCAGCAGTTGACGGCTGAGCTGTTGCCGGCTGATGAAGCACGCAATTTCAATCAGGCCATAATGGAGCTGGGTGGTCTTGTCTGTAAACCGAAAAAACCACATTGTAATACCTGTCCGGTGCACAGTCATTGTCGCGCACTTGCAACAGATAATGTCGCCCTGCGTCCGGTGCCTGCTGTAAAACAGCGAAAAATAGACATCACCATGTCCTGTGCACTCATTATTCATGCTGATCGCCTCTTTATTCAGCAACGCTTGCCGGATGACCTCTGGGGAGGACTCTGGGAATTTCCCGGTGGCAGAATTAAAGAGGGAGAAACCCCGGAACAGGCGGCACAACGGGAGGTTTTTGAGGAGACGGAATTTCTGGTTACCGACCTGAAGCCTTATGAAACGGTTGTTCACCATTATACGAAATACCGGGTCACACTGCATTCTTTCTGCTGTAACCTGTCTGGATCAGGGACAACTCCCAACCTGCATGCAGCCTGTCAATATCAATGGGTAACCTTGAACCAACTGGAACAATATCCGTTTCCAGCCGGACATCGCCGCTTGATCAGCATATTAGTTGCAGGCAGGAACTGCCCTGCGATGAGCAGGAGCTGACTGCTGACAGGTTTGACGCGTGTGAAAGCGTAAAATTACGACCCCTCCGGCCAGTTTCAATCGTCTTTATTGACCCCTTCCCAGTTCTTTGTCTGATTTTCAGGCGTAAAAATTCCGCCATGGCGGAAAAAACTGTACATTCCAAAATCGATGGTATAATATTTAACAGATTCCATTAAATGAATATTCTCTCCGGAGTGTTTCCTTGGCAGATTTTGACGCAGAATTGGAAGAGACCAGAAAAGAGGTCGATCGCCTGGGCAGGAACTGGCAGACCCTGCTTGATGTCATGCCCGAGATGGTTCTTCTGGTAGGAGAAGATTGCGTCATTGAATACATGAATCGCAGTGCCAGGGAACGGCTTGGAGATCTCTGTTCCCAGAAATGTACCGGGGATCTGCAGGAGGCGTGCAGACATTGCTCTGTTTCCTACTTACCGGATCAGGAGTTATCCTCTTCAGCCCGTCCGCTGAACCAGTTACGTGAAACAGTGATTAACGGCGTGCCTGTGGAGTTTTCGGCAGTACCCTTTGCCGGCTATACCGGTGCTGTTCTGACCATGCTCGTGCTGCGTGATGTCGGGCAACGCAAGGTGTTTGAACGGGAAATCCTGGAATTTAATACCAATATTGAAAAAATTCTTGAGCAGAAAATCGCTGAGCTGCAGGAGAGCGAAGAACTGCGTAACCGACTGTCCCATGAAGTCAACAGCCTGAAGAATCAGCTCGGCCATTATCACCGGGCTGACAAGATGGTGGGGAGCAGTCGCAAGACCAGAGAGCTGCGCGAGATGATCCACCAGGTGGCCAAGTCTGATGCCACCATTCTGATTACCGGTGAATCCGGGACCGGTAAGGAACTGGTTGCCGACCTGATCAAGGCGACCAGTAACCGCGATAACAAGCCTTTTCTCAAGATCAACTGCAACGCTATTAACGATTCCATCCTGGAAAGTGATCTGTTCGGGTATGAGAAAGGGGCTTTTACAGGTGCTGCAGCCAGGAAAAAAGGAAAGTTTGAAATTGTCAATGGCGGCACTATCTTTTTAGATGAAATCGGTGATATCTCTTCACGAATGCAGGCTGCCCTGCTCAGGGTACTGCAGAACGGAGAAATTGTCCGGGTGGGTGGAACGGAACCGATCAAGGTTGATGTCCGTATTATTGCAGCTACCAATGTTGACCTTATCGAGGCGGTACAGAAGAAGACCTTCCGTCTTGATCTCTACTACCGGTTAAATATCATTAATATCGAAATTCCTCCCCTGCGCGAGCGCAAGGAGGAGATCATTGAGCTGGTTTCTCATTTTGTCAAGTACTACCGGGAGGCCTTTAACAAGGAAATCGATTTTGTGCCCCGCTCAATCATTGACCGGCTGCTGCTGCATGACTGGCCTGGAAATGTCCGTGAACTTGAAAATATGATCCAGCGGGCCGTACTCATGGCCAGGGGCAAGATGATAACTGAGCAGGAATTGCTGTTTGATCAGGCTGTTGCCAGGAGTTCGGCAGAGGAGACAAAACAGACTGTTGATGTAGGGGAGAAACTGGGAGTG
This sequence comes from uncultured Desulfobulbus sp., assembly GCA_964551175.1. Lineage (GTDB taxonomy): Bacteria > Desulfobacterota > Desulfobulbia > Desulfobulbales > Desulfobulbaceae > Desulfobulbus_C. The sequence continues at coordinate 822 of CAZKBZ010000170.1, read as the reverse complement.
TATCCCCTGAAAACCATTCTGGCTGATTATGAGAAAGAGGTTATTGAACAGTCCCTGCGCAAGTGGCGGGGAAATGTGTCCAAGTCCGCCTCTGAACTCAGCCTCGGTAAAACAGCGCTGTATGATAAGATGAAGCGGTATAATATTTCGGCCAAGATGATCAAAAAAGGAGCCTGAAATAGAGGTGGCGTGAAAATTGCTTTCATCTCGATATATAATTAGTGTTTGTCCAAAAGAGCATTTTTTTACAGACTGTATGTTGAAAAAAAGGCCTGCTGAAAAATGGTTGTAGCGACCGGAAAGCTTTATGCAATCACAGGATAACAATTTCAAAGAAATGCATGTATGTCCCTATTGGTCGGCTTCTGCAAAAAGTTGTCTGGCCAGTAAGCAGGGGCTGTATCTACCTGTTCCGGAGCATATTCACACCTATTGTCGAACGAGCAATCACCCCTTCTGTCCTCAGTTTGAGCTGCAGGCCACTGATCCGGTTGAGGGTGAGCACAGCCTTGGCAAGATAGTCGACCGCCGTGAGCGCAAAGTCACCGACCGCCGTGACAGAAGATCTGCCGACCGGCGGGGTCATGTACGGATTGCCGGCAGTTTTCCACTTCAGCTTACCGAGTTGCAGGAAGGTACTGACGCCGTATCTTTTCGTGATAACAAGGCAACTACTGTTGATCTGAGTGCTACCGGTATACGGCTGCAGGCCCATTGTGAGCTTCCTGTCAACTCCATGATTTCCTTTTCCCTGAACGGTTCGTCCGGGCCGCCGGTACAGGGCATCGGCCAGATCAAGTGGTGCCGTTCCCTGGAGGAGGG
>CAZKBZ010000169.1:0-4259 GCA_964551175.1 uncultured Desulfobulbus sp. | reverse complement strand
CCTCATTTCTGGACAGACACTTGTTAACCGGTTAATCCTTTAAGCGCTCCTTTTTGGGAAACATCCGCAGCAGGAGAAAAACAGAAAGAACAATAATAACCAGGTACATGCCCAGGTAGGGCATAAGGCGATTCTCCTCCTGCACCAGGGCCAGCACGCCCAGGACAGTCATGAACTCATAGCCCTGGCGTTGAAAACGGATGATTTTATTCAGCACGAAAAAATTGATGGCCGGTACAACAAGATCAAGAAGCAGCATGGGAGAAAACATGTCGTAATGCATTGCCTTGATCTGCAGCCTGGCAATTTCATACAGCTTCATGAGCGTCAGGATCAGCAACACGGTGACCAGCAGCCAGTTGAGCCACTGATGGTCCCATCGAGCCTTGCCTGTGGGAAGGTGATTCAGATACCAGACCAGATCTTCACGATTGTCCTTGGTTCCAAGTTGTTTGAGAATAGTCTGTTTGGCAGTACCTTTTTTAAGCTCTTCCAGTACCTGTTGTTCCAGTGGGTCGGCCATGAATTTTCCTGACAAGCTGAATTGGAGAAAAAGAAAAAATAAAACAATTCTGATTTGTTGCTGACTCAGAATACTGTAAACAAATCGGAAAGGCAAATTTCAATTTACAGGTGCCAGGGCAAATAGGAATTCAGTTCTTGCTTGACAAAAAATAGATATAATATTATCGCAAAGGTATACGATCGACTCTTGGAGGAGGACGATTTTACATATTTAACCAACTGTTCTTAAAAGGAGAGTGTTATGGCTGGAAGCGAGGACAAAATCACAATTCTGCTCAAGGGAGGTAAAACTTTTCCACCCCGGAAAAAGGACGTGATCAGGCATTTGTAAACTTTTAAAGATACTTGTACGGCATTGAGTTAAAATAACCTGGAAAAAAACTCTTCCTGTGGGTGAATGAGATACGTTATCCGCTTTAGGGTGTGACAGGTTATTGTTGGATCGTTTCTACGGGTTTGAAAAGCGCGGTTTCGGATTTTACTGACCGTTTTCGCTTAACTTCCTGTCTTTATTGAATTTTTCGCAATGGAGTTTTTAAATGACTGATACAATTCTGAAAGATATTTACCCGGTACCTGAAGATTTTAGAAAAAACGCCTATATCAAGAGCTATGATGAGTACAAGGCTATCTGGAAGGAATCGATTACTGACCCGGATACATTTTGGGGCAAAGTTGCCGAAGAGCAGGTGACATGGTTTAAGAAATGGGACAGGGTCTCAGACTGTAATTATGGAGCAACTCCAGAAGACCTTCGTGTCGCCTGGTTTCCCGGTGGCAAGCTGAATATTTCCTATAACTGTCTTGACCGTCATCTTGAGACCCGTGGAGATCAGGTGGCATTGATCTGGGAAGGAAATGATCCCAGTGAGACCAAAAAATTTACCTACAAGGACCTCCATGCAGAGGTTTGCAAGTTTGCCAATGTATTGAAAGCCAACGGCATTAAAAAAGGTGACGTGGTTACCTTTTACCTGCCCATGATTCCTGAACTGGCCATGGGTATACTTGCCTGTTCACGAATCGGTGCCATCCATGCCGTTGTTTTCGGCGGTTTCTCTTCCGACGCTCTGGCTAACAGAATCAACAACTGTGAAAGTGACTTGATCGTTTCCTGTGACGGTACTTTCAGGGGTGCCAAGGCCGTTCCCCAGAAAGCCAATGCCGATGCAGCCCTGAAAGACTGTCCCACCATTAAAAAACATATAGTTGTTGAACGGGTAGGTGCTGACAAGGTTGCTGTAGACTGGAATGATGACCTGGATGTCTGGTACCATGACGAGGTTGCCAAAGTAGATGCCGACTGCCCTGCAGAAGAGGTAGATGCCTGCGATCCTCTGTTCATCCTCTACACCTCCGGTTCAACAGGAACACCTAAAGGTGTTATGCACTCCACGGGTGGCTACCTGGTGTACGTCTCTTACACCCACAAGATGATTTTTGATTACCATGACGGAGATGTCTATTGGTGCACGGCTGATATCGGCTGGGTAACCGGTCACTCCTATATTGTCTACGGTCCACTCTGTAACGGTGCCACTACTGTCATGTTTGAAGGTGTACCCAACTATCCTGATTTTGGACGGTTCTGGGCTGTTGTTGAAAAACATAAGGTCAATATTTTCTACACAGCACCGACAGCCATCAGGGCCATTGCCAAAGAGGGCAACTCCTGGGTTGAAAAACATGATATCTCCTCCATCAAGCTCCTGGGTTCTGTTGGCGAACCTCTAAATCCTGAAGCATGGAACTGGTACTATAATGTTATCGGCCGGGGTGAATGTCCTATTGTTGACACCTGGTGGCAGACGGAGACCGGCGGCATCCTGATTAGCCCGCTTCCGGGCGCCATTGATATCAAACCTGCCATGGCAACGGTTCCCTTCTTTGGTGTTGAGCCTGCAATTCTGGATGATGACGGCAAAGAAATTGAAGGCGTTGGTTCCGGCGAGCTGGTCATGAAGCAATCCTGGCCCGGCCAGATGATGGGCGTTTATAAAAACCCGACCCGCTTCTTTGAGACCTATTTTCAGGAAAATATTGGCTACTACACCGCTGGTGACGGCTGTAGAAGAGATGAGGACGGTTATTATCAGATTACAGGCCGTTCAGATGATGTTATCAACGTCTCCGGCCACAGGATGGGTACTGCTGAAATTGAATCTGCACTGGTTGGTCATCCCAGTGTTGCAGAGGCAGCTGTTGTTGGTTATCCCCATGAAATCAAGGGCCAGTCCATCTATGCCTTTGTAACGGTAAATTCCGGTGTTGAAAAGACTGATGAACTCAAGAAAGAGCTGGTTATGCATGTCAGAAAAGACATTGGACCCATAGCCACCCCTGAAGTTATTCAGTTTTCCGATTTCCTGCCCAAGACCCGTTCAGGTAAGATCATGAGAAGGATTTTAAAGAAAGTTGCCGCCGGTGACTTCGCGCCCGAATCCTTTGGTGACACTTCAACTCTGGCGGATCCAACAACTGTTGACATGGCTGTTGAAGGTGCAAAAGAACTGTTGAAAAAATAATATACAGACAGGTGGCGGTTATTCATTAAGTATTAACCAAAAACCAGTTGACAGATAAAAGGGTTGGAGATCGTTTCTGGATCTTCAACCCTTTTTCATTAATATACGGGTTAGGCGATTGGATTGGCTTTTATGTCTTTTTTTTTGAATAAAACCGAACAATATCATAAAAATGATATGAATGATCTCATGTGGGAGGTCACCGTATGCAACAGTATCGAGCCTGAAACCTCTCCCGTCAGACAGATCCTTGCGCAAAACCGCACTTACGGAGAGCAGCTGTCATCCTATCTATTTAATTTTATTCCAAAAAAACGATGTAATAACGTGATGGAAGTAGGAGGGGGCTACGGTTATCTGATGCGTGATCTGTTGGCAAATTCCCCAGGTATTAAAGCAACCATGGTGGATATCTCGCCTGCCATGATAACCCGCCAGCGTCAGACCCTGGCGTCATTTGATGTCAGCTATATCCAATCAGATTTTTTTGATATTGATCCCTGCCTAATTCAAGACCAGGATCTGGTGGTCATGAATGAAATCATGGGGGATTTTCCCACAGCATGGCAAATTACGAGTGACATGGTAACCTGTGGGAATCATGACAATGAATCCCTTTACAGGATCCGTGAGTATATCACACAGGGCATAATTGAGCTTCCTGAAGATGAGCCGTTTAACCTGAATATCGGAGCAATGGAGGCACTTGACAAGTTGTGTTCGTGTCATGTCCCATATATTTTCTTAAGTGAACACAGCTGTGAAGCAACGGTCAACGATCATATGGCAAACTATATCAAGCTTGAGCCTTCAGGAAATCCGAAAGAGATCAAGCTCATCGGCCATAGCGAATACACCATTCGATTTTCCCTTCTTGAAACCATAGCCCGCTCTTTCGGCTACAAGGTTGTGCGGGGCAACTATACGGATTTTATCAAAGTTAATTTTTCCAATAGAATTCATCGAATTTTTAAATCCAATTCTCAAAGGGATTCCCACGAGATCATTCGACATTTTATTGAAGATCTTTACATCTATGAGTATCTGCTACTCATATGGAAACCATTAATGGCAGCTTGATCTCCTACGATAATATTTGTAGGAGAAAAATTTCCTTTTTTCCAACCGAAAAATGAAATAGTCTGAACAGTTTGAAATGGTATTCCTGTATTCTTAGAAAGGATGCATCGAATGATTTAACGAAAAAAT
>CAZKBZ010000168.1:0-4314 GCA_964551175.1 uncultured Desulfobulbus sp. | reverse complement strand
AGATTGTCCCCTGTTGAGTTGCGGTGATATTACCGCATTACTATGCCATTATCTTTCTCGCCGGGATGTTTCGGAAGAAGAAAAATTCAGGCAGATGCAAGTTCGCCACGAAAGAAGACAGGCTTCTATTGATGCAGCTTACAGAAAACAGCTGGCCGAAGGCCTGCTAACGATGACTGGCTAATGTGACATAGTAGAATTATATGTGACATTTAATGTGATGTCAATGTTGAGGATTGTTCGGTCGGCTTATTTCAGCCTTGGAGCAATGAGTAGTGAGTTAGCGTTTTTAGAAATGTCTTGCGATAGTCCACACATTGACGATAACTACCCAATAGACTATTAAGCGTCAATCTGGTATTTTGCTGGAATAACGATAAAAATACACTATTGCCAGGCAAAAGACTGCAGAGATTGGAACTCCTGCGCTAGAGAATAATCGATTTCCTGTTTTTGTGAGGTTTATTGAATATGGCAAGAAGTAAAGAGGGAACAGAAAACAGGAAAAGATCATTTTGGAACCTTTTTCCTGTTCCCTTTTCCCTGTCCACTGTTTGTTGTATAAGGCGTTCTCTCATTTTCTTGTTTTTTATGACAGGAATTCAGGAGTAAGGCACTAATATCTTTGTTTCCGGACAAGTTGCCTGAATATCAGGAAACTCCTTTTTTGTTGTGCTCGGCAAAGGCTGCAGGTACATTTTGATCTGTTACATCGATTCCAGAGAGAATTCTGTATGCAAATGCAATCTAACCGTTAAAAAGAGAGAAAAATGAAACCCGACAAACTCTATTCTCTGAAAGTAGCTCTTTCGGATGATAATAACATATGGCGCCGAATTGAAATCCTGGGCAATCAGTCGCTGGATCAGTTGCATGAAGCTATTTTTGAGGCCTTTGATCGGTTTGACCCCCACCTCTACTCCTTTTATCTGACTCGGTCGGGAAGTAAATCCATGAGAAGATTTGCCGAGGCTGAAGAATTCACCCATCCTGCGGCAATAGAGGAAGATATTGGCTTTTCTCGAAAAAAACTGCATGACGCCTCAAAAATTCCGCTGGCATCCTTGGGACTGGAGGAAAAAGACAGGTTTGAGTACCTATTTGACTTTGGTGACGAATGGATTCATGAAATTACCATTGAGAAAATACTGGATCTCTTTCCGGAGAAAGAGTATCCGGTTATCAGCGAAAGAAAGGGCGGATCGCCACCACAATATCCGGATTTTGATGAAGATGATGAATGTGAATACGAAGAAGCGGAAAAAGATGCTTTTATAGTGAAAAATTCGATCGTGCTGGCCGGTTTCAGGAAATACCTTGAGGCAAAAAATCTTTCTGACAAAACAATCAACAAGCATACTTCAAACATAGACTTCTATATCAACGAATTTCTCCTGTATTATGAGCCGATTGAACCAAAAGAAGGGATCCGGCAGATCGGTTTTTTCCTGGGATACTGGTTTATCAGAAAAGCAATGTGGGCCTCTGTTACCTCAATCAGAGAAAACATAACCAGCCTGAAACATTTTTATACATTTCTGCTGCTGGAAGGAAAAATTAAGCAGCATGAACTCGATGAAATGAAAAAGGAAATCAAAGAGTGCAAGGACGACTGGTTAGAGACGCTGAAACAATTTGATGATCCGGATATAGGAATTGATGATATCTGGTAACAGCGTTGCAGTTTTCAATATCAGCAGAAAAACAGCTTGCCAAAAAATTATAATGCTACCGGATAGTATGATCTGTTCGCTTCTGCCTATGCCTGCTTCCGCCCTGGTTTGTGCTGAGGGAAACGGCAGGCAGACCACATGAAGTCAGGCATGCTCAGCTTACATATCAAAAACAACAGGCTCGTTTGCAGGCATGAACAGGCCGTTGCAGATGCTGGCGTTGATAAAGGTAATGTTGTTTCTCCTGGTCATTCCGTATGCTTCGTGAATGTGGCCAAACAGATGAAATTTCGGCCGGATTTGCAAAACCCTTTCCAGCAGGTCCTCGCAACCCAGAGGGATGCCCCTGACATCGTCCAGAATTGCACAGGGCGGGCCATGGGTAATCAGCACATCGATATTTTCTGGTATCATCAGCCATTTTTCACGAATCGGTGTTCCTCTGTCAGCCATGAAATGCCAGTTCATGAAGGTTGGTGTCCAGGGAGAACCATAGAAAAATACATCTTCAATCCTGACGGAATTGTCCTGTAAATAAATAATGCCTGCATCATCTCCTGTGAGGATATGCTGCGCCGTTTCCTGCTCCTGCTCAAAGGGTGCATCATGATTGCCGGCTACCACGATTTTATGTCTGCAGGGCTGGACCTGAAGCCAGTCACCAAATTCTCTGATATCTTCAAGAGTACCGACAGGACAGATATCACCGGCTGCCACCAGCACATCACAGGCAGGAATTGTAAGCTGTTGCTGAAATCCGTGGATATCAGCAATCACAACAATTTTCATGGATCCTCCATGATACACAGGTACAGCCTTCTGTAACCATTCCTGCTTACAGAAGACGAAAAAATTTTATGCTATAGTAACAATATTATATAAGCATTTCCTGCAATCCTGCCACGCCAATTGAGTTCAAAGGAGGCAATGTTGCAGATCGTTTCCACTGTTGCTCTCTTGCAGAAATTGTATCAGTCAGGATCTTTCTGCTGGACTTTTACTGCTGTTATCACCTTCAATAGAACCAGATAATAATCACTGTTCTATTCCTATCTTTTTTACTGGCAGCAAACCGGACAGGAAGCATGATCAACAAATACCTTACCCTTGTTCTCTGTTTCTTTTTCAGTCTTCATTCCATGGCTCTGGCGGCCACATATCATGTTGCCGTGGACGGCGATGATGTCAGCGGAACCGGCAGTTCTGAAGCCCCCTGGGCCACGATAACTCACGCCCTGGATAATGCAGATGATGACTCGGTCATCGAAGTCCATCCAGGTACCTATACCGGCAGAATCCGCATCCGGGGAACCTTTCCAAAAGGTGTGACTGTCCGTTCTCAGATCCCGTACAGGGCAAAATTACGCAATAACGATACTGTGATCACCGTGTACAGTCATTCTGCCGGCGTCAGCGGTATTACCCTGCAGGGTTTTGATATCGCCCACAGCAGCAGTGGTTCCGGAGCGCTGGTTGTTCATGTTGATGGAGGAGGCAATAACGAAGTCAACAACATTACATTTACCAACAATATCCTTCATGACAGTTATAACAATGACATCCTCAAGATCAATAACAGCTGCACCAATATCCTGGTCAGCGGCAATATGTTTTATAATCAGAACGGCTCTGATGAACATATCGACATCAACAGTGTCTCTGATGTAACTGTACAGGATAATATATTTTTCAACGATTTCGAAGGAAGCGGCAGGGTAAACCGGAATGATACCTCCAGCTACATTGTCATAAAGGACAGCAACGGTACGGATGATATCTTTACCGGCAGTCGCAATATCACGGTTCGCCGCAATATCTTTTTAAACTGGCAGGGCTCAAGCGGATCAAATTTTGTACTGGCGGGTGAGGATGGCAAGCCGTTTTATGAGGCCTTTGACGTACTGGTGGAAAACAATCTCATGCTCGGCAACTCAGCTGATGTGATGCGTTCCGCCTTTGGCGTCAAGGGCTGCCGCGATATCACCTTTCGTAATAATACCGTTTCCGGTGACCTGCCCTCCCTTGCCTATGCAATGCGCCTGAATCGGGAAGGCAGTAACCCGGCCAACCGGAATATACATTTTTACAATAATGTCTGGTCTGACCGGAACGGCACAATGGGTGCGGAAAATCCGTCCAGGCCGAATGATTTCTCAGATACCGATCCGGACGATACCCTGTCCTTTATCCTGGACAGTAACCTGTACTGGAACGGCGGAGCTGCGATTCCGGAAGATACTGGTGAGCTGATCAACTACACCAGTGACTCTTCACGCCTGGTTGGCGATCCACTGCTGCCGGCCCCGGTCAATATTGTTCTTCCCAGGTGGCAGGAAAGCAGCGGTCTCTTTGGAGATGGTTCAGCTACCATTCGGGCGGCATTTGAAAACCTTGTCAGTTTTGCAGTTCCGGGTTCCTCCAGTCAGCTTATTGACCGGGCAAATGATACAGCTGCTCCTGCTGATGATATCCTCGGTAACCTGCGGTCATCCCCCAAAGACATTGGTGCCTTTGAACAGGGAGCAAAGGTTCCTGGTCGCGGTTCGGCAATAGTCCCTGTTAATTTTCTGCTGCTTTAAGGCACCCTTAACTTATGGTTATCTGACCAGAACATTAAAGGAGTTTTTATGATGCGCTTTAT
>CAZKBZ010000167.1:0-4341 GCA_964551175.1 uncultured Desulfobulbus sp. | reverse complement strand
GACATGTTTGAATATCTTTTGAGTAATACTGATTTGCCAGGGAGACCGGCATGTCGTTGTACTTAGGTTGCTGGCCGAAACGATGATCAAGGCCGTAATTTTGATAAGCGCTCCTGCAAATCCACTGATAAACTACCGGCAAACATTGGACTGTAACTTTATTTTCCGGAGACATGCTATGAAACTAAAGCTGCTGTTAATGATGGTATTACTGCTGACTCTACCCCTTTACGCAAATGGTAAACAGACCGGTAAGGAATCGATTGTGATTTTGTTCTCGGACGGCATGAAAAAAATGGATCTTAATGATCTGAGTACAGTCACCTCAAAACCACGACGCATTGTTTTTCATATGCTGCATAATGTTATCCCTCAACAATGCGACCTTCCCATCAGGCTGGAACCTGTGTCATGGAGCAGAGGGCTGGAATTGATTAAATTAGGGTTTGCTGATGGCATATTCGGCGCCAGTTATAATGAAAAACGGGCAAAATATGCTGTTTACCCCATGAAAGATGGACAGCATAACCCTGCGAAACGGTTGCGGGGGGTAACATATTCACTCTATAAATTCAAAAACAGCTCTATTGAGTGGGATGGAAAACAGATCACAGGGATTGACGGAGAGATCGGAGCGGTGAAATCCTATGCCATAGTAAGGGATTTACGCGAAATGGGCGTCAATATACAGGAGTATCAATTTGAAATGCGGATCATGAAAGATGTCGCAATCGGCAAGCTCAAGGCAATCGCCATGCAGGAGGATGTTGTGAATGAGTTTATCCAACCCCATCCTCTCCTTGGAGAGAATATCATTAAGCTTACACCACCTCTCAAGAAAAAAGCCTTAATCCGTGACGAACGAATAGTATTTTTAGTGTAAATTAACAACTAATATATTGATTTTTCAGTAAAAAAATTGCAATATACACCTGTCCATAAATCTAACCCGGCAGGTGAAAAAATGAAACGTTTCATCCTTGAACAATCTGACGACGAATTCTATACAAGCCACTCGGGCCTGGCCCTGACCGGCCTGTGCATCAACCGTTACAGCAGCCTATCACGGGCGATTGGTCGCAAAATGAAGAATAACGGCAATCGTATTTCAGATACTGATATCCTTCGCAGTTACCTGGGCCTTCTGTGTCTTGGCAAGAGCGACTATGAAGCCATAACCGCATGCGGGATGATGATTATTTCAAGAATTCGCTTGGCATCTCTAATGTTTCGTCCGCTGAGCGACTGCGCCAGCGGCTTGACGAGGACGCTGGAAGCTATCTGCAGGTGGTACAAAAATGTTCGGTGGCCATGTTGAAAAACGGAGATGCACACCTTACTGCCCTTGATACGGGGCATATCCCGCTTGATGCTGATGTCTTCCCCATGGACAACTCATTCACCCGGAAAGAAAAAGTCAGCCGGACGTACATGTGTATTCCAGTGATTCCGGCCACGATGCAATAGAAACCCGTATCCTCCTGCGAAATGCTGAAAAGGTATCCTACATTATCAAATGGAACCCCAGACGAGAAAACACCCGTGAGCTCTGCAAGCGGGCCTTTGCTGAGGGCAAGGTCACTGAACCTCGTGAAGGAAAAAGGGTTGCCCTGCTGACAACACGAAAACGCCAGCTGCATGAGGAAAAGACATATTTTTTCACCAAGGTGGTACGGATTACCGAACGAACCATTGACAAGCACGGTCAGCTCCTGCTTGCACCGGTGATTAGCGTAGATGGTTGGTGGACAAACCTGGACCTTCCAGAGGAAAAAATAATCACCCTGTACAAGAATCATGCGTTGAGTGAGCAATTCCACAGCGAGTTCAAAACCGATCTCGACCTGGAACGCTTGCCCAGCGGGAAGTTTGCCACCAATACTCTTATCATGGCCCTTGGAGCCTTTGCCTACAATATTCTGCGATTTATCGGCCAGCTTGGTCTGCTGGATGATAAATCACCGGTGCGGCATCCCGCTAAAAGACGGCGGATCAAGACGGCTATCCAGGAATTAATCTACCTGGCAGCCCGTCTGATCAGAAGCGGCAACCGATTGCGACTCCGTTTTGGCTGCCACTGTCCGGCGTACCAGGCATTTTCCGGAGTATACGGCAGGTTACTGACCGGCACCTGATAGCGATCTATCCGGGACAGGGCCAACCAACAGGAGAGGTGCGTCTTGATGGTATGATTTATGTCAGATTTTCAAAGAACAAGCCCACTGTGCACCACATCGTGGTTACGGCAGGATAGCCACAAGGCTATGTTGTAAAAAAAAGGAACGACAGTGACCGATAAGGGCAATACTTCTTATACCGTCACTGATTCAGGGTATTATTAAGAATAGTTCCTGTGTTTTTCGATAAGTTGACCACCAAGCCCGGATAACATGTGCAAATGAATGCTTTGTTTGTATTATTTATTTAATATCAAGTTGTTATGCGAATCAAGCCGCTCTTTTTTCTTTAAACATCCATACCTGATGCGGGGTATCGGTAGACTGTTTTTTTCGGATCCCGGCCATCTTTATCAACAACACAGCAATAGAGCTGAGTGTACATCGGGCCATAGTCGCCGGTTGACTGCGCACACGAACGGTTTCAAGGCCGGTTTGGTTTTTCAAAAGATTAAACGGTCTTTCACAGTTTTTACGGATATCATGAGCTTTTCGTATGCCGTCAGCATGGTGAGGAATCCGCTGAAATAATCCGCCATCCACCAGGATAAAACGGTATTGCGGACAAGAGTGGAAAAGAGTGCATTCATCTGAGTCCGCGCTACATTTGTATTCGTGAATCTGTTTTTCAACGCCCAGGTGGTGCATGGGGATGGAACATGCCCCATGGCAAAAGACGTTGCCGGTGTCATTATCAATATTTTCCGGTACCGAGACCTTGGACGAAGGCGGTGTTGTTACGGTTACCCCGGTTTCCTGAAACAGGGTGCCATCTTTATCATGGTAGGCCTCATCAGCAGTGATGAGTTGCAGGTCAATACCCATTGCCTGCGCCAGGTTTACCAAGAACGGTAAAAAATGACTGTCATGATGATTTGCCGGTGCCAGCAGAGAGGCGATTGGAAAACTGTGGCCCGTCTTGGCATCAATAGCGGTCAGGGTATGCAGTCGATAGCCGATAACATAGATTGATTTATCCCGTTTGTTACGACGTTTGCCGCAGTCACAGTCAATATCGTTGTAAATACGGATTTTCTTGCCTTTGATGTCAAGAGTGACCAGAGGGAGTTTGCAATCGCTCGCCAACTCCGTTGAATCAATTCCATGCAGAAGATTGTCACCCAGGAGTCCTGACTGGTTAAAATGATGGAGGATATATACCAGCAGATTTACCTGCTGAACAAAGGTGAGAGAGGTTCGGAACTTACTGAGCTGGGTATGGTCGATCATGTCTTTCCTGCTCAGCGATAGTCCGCAAAAGACACGGTTTTGTTTACGATCCAGGCCCAAGTATTCTTCGGTGCAGAATTTACGGTAACTGATCTCCGGGTACTTGATTGCCTTGAGCAATTCAGCACGAAACAGATTGCTGGGAAAAATGTCACGCATAGCTGGACTGTAACCACCGTAAGACAATAACCGGTTAATGATTCTGTCATCGATCAGTTCGTCAACATACCGAAGCTCTTCATCCTTGATAAACAGGGGAGAACGCTTGTAGCCACAGAACTTTATGATGCTGTTTTTGTTTATCATTTCTATGATGAGAGCCATCTCGTCGAGCTTTATAATACCTTTGGCAGGCGCCTGTTGTTCTATGGCAAGTAATTCTGCCTGCGAGGCGGTAATGTCGCCGCTGAAATCGTATTCATTGGTTACTTCTGTCAACACTTTCCGGGCAATTTCTTTTTTAGTCTTACGATTAAGCCGGTTCCAGTGTGGATATTGATTTTTCAGTTGTTTTCGTATGCTGAGCTTGATATTCTTATGGTGCATGAAAGCCTCCGTTTTGACTGGATTTTCTTTGGTAGGAATTTTCAACCATTATAGAGGCTTTTTTGCTTTATGTCATTGTTTTTGCACCCTGATTGTTAATTCTTTTCAACACCTTTTCTTAGTGAATAAGAGTTATTATTCATTTTCAATCAACATGAATCTTTTTCAGAACCTGGAGAAAAAGTGTTCACAGGCATTATCGGATACCTGGCAGGCATTATGCTGACACTCTGCTTCCTGCCGCCGGTGATTAAAACCTATCAGGCGAAACAGGCCGATGAAGTATCCATGACCATGCTGCTTCTCTCTATTGGCTCTGCCATCTGTTATGAAATATATGCCTGGCAGCTCCAACTGTGGCCGGTTTTTGTTATGAATGGGATTTTTT
>CAZKBZ010000166.1:0-4443 GCA_964551175.1 uncultured Desulfobulbus sp. | reverse complement strand
GATGGCTGCTGGAGATCCTGGAAAGAAAGGGCTGACAGGTTGCCAAACAGGACATCAGAAATTACTGTTGCATGTATGAAGAAACGAAACCTTTGTATTGTAATCCTGGCAGCGTGTCTGCTCGCCTTTTTCTCTGAAGCATCAGCATCTCCAGTGCAGGTTTTTGTCTCGATTCCACCGTTGAAATGGTTGTCTGATCAGGTGGGCGGCAAACTGGTCTCTACCCACGTGCTGGTGGACAGAGGACAGGAACCGCATAATTTTGAACCCACACCCAGGCAGGTTACGGCGCTGTTTCGTTCCAAACTGTATTTTACCATTGATATGGAATTTGAACGGGAAATCAGCCGGAAAATAAGACAGTCCGCCACCGGTGTACGGATTGTTGATGTTACCCGTACCCTTCGGAAAATTCCCATAACCGGACAGCATCACGGGGAGGAGAGCAGGCAGATTGGAGATGGATCCCACCACGATGGTCTTGATCCGCATGTCTGGTTGTCTCCGGACAATCTGAAAGCCATGGCAGCTGAAATGGTTTCGGCAATGGCTGCTGTTGATCCGGCCAACAAATCAAGCTATGAACGAAATAAAGAGGCGGTCTGGGCAGCTCTTGATCACCTGGACCTGGAGATCCGGCAGAAGCTTGCACCCTACGCAGGTTCTACTTTTTATGTTTTTCATCCTGCTTTCGGTTACTTTGCCCATGCCTATCATCTTAATCAGCAACCAGTCGAAATCGAGGGGAAATCTCCATCACCCAGACAACTCTACTTACTTATCAGCAGGGCAAAGGCGGAAAAGGTCAAGGTTATCTTTGTGCAGCCGCAGTTTGACCGGAAAAGCGCTCAGGCCGTTGCCCGTGCCATTGGCGGGGTCGTTGTTCCCCTGGATCCGCTTGCCGAAGATGTGGCAGCCAACCTGAAGATCATGGCTGAAAAAATTGAGTCGGCCCTGAAGCAACAGGGGCGGGATGACAAAAAATGAGCGAACAGATTGCCGCCATCACAGTCCGGGATCTCAGTTTTTCCTATGATGAAATTCCGGTTCTCAGTGATGTGAACTTTGATATCTACCCTTTGGATACGGTCTGTATTGTCGGTCCCAACGGCGGAGGAAAGACCACCCTGATCAAGCTGATCCTCGGCCTGCTTAAACCCGAGCAGGGAACCGTCCGCATCTATGGAGGGAAACCCGAGGACGAGCGGAAACGTATCGGTTACGTTCCGCAGTCTGCGCACTATGATGCCCGCTTTCCTATCTCAGTCCGGGAAGTGGTCTGCATGGGGCGGATCGGCAACTCGATTTCCGGACATTACTCACCTGTCGACAGGGAAAAGGCGTTATCCGCCCTTGAAGCCGTCAATCTGGCTGATCTTGCAGAACGTCCCTTTGCCTCACTTTCCGGCGGTCAGCGTCAAAGGGTGCTCATTGCCCGGGCATTGGCCTCGGGCGGCGACATTCTTATTTTAGATGAGCCGACAGCCAATATCGACAGGGAATCTGAACAACATTTTTTTGATCTGCTCAGGACGCTGAATCTCCACATGACCATTCTGATGGTAACCCATGAGGTGGGCTTTGCCTCAACGTTTTTTAAACGGATCATCTGCGTCAACAACAAGGTCTTTATTCACCCCACCAGCGAACTGACCGGAGAGCTGATCCGTAACATGTATGGGGGTGACCTGCGGATGATCCGGCATGATCACCGCTGCAGCGCAGAAGGACATGAACATGATTGAGTTTCTGGCAGCTCTTGCTGATCCTGATCTGCCTTTTCTGCGCTATGCTCTTTTGACCGGTCTCTTTTCCTCCATTGCCTTTGGCATCATCGGTACTTTTGTGGTTGTCCGGCGAATCAGTTATATTGCCGGTGCCATATCCCATTGCGTTCTGGCTGGTATCGGTGCAGGGCTCTATCTGCAGAATGTGGTGGGAATCAGCTGGATCAGCCCGGTACACGGGGCCGTCGTCGTTGCACTGCTGGCAGCCTTTATTCTGGCAAAGGTCAGCCAGCACTCAACAGAACGGGAAGATTCCATTATCGGGGCAATATGGGCGGGCGGCATGGCCATCGGCCTTCTCTTTATTGCCCGAACTCCCGGCTATTTTGATCCAATGAGTTTTCTTTTTGGAAATATCCTGCTTATCACCAGGAACGATCTCTTTTTTGTTATAACGCTTGATCTTCTGGTCATCATTGTGGTGGCTGTATTTTACAATAAATTTCTCGCCCTCTGTTTTGATGAAGAGCATGCCCGGCTCAGGGGAATCAGGACGCACTGGCTGTATCTGCTGCTGCTCTGCCTGACTGCACTGACCATTGTCCTGCTTGTCCGGATCGTGGGTATTATCCTGGTCATAGCCCTGCTGACTCTGCCTGCAGCCATTGCCGGCAACTTTGCCCGCTCCATTTTCCAGATGATGTTTGCTGCAACACTGATCTGTGCTGTTTTTATTGTTTCCGGTCTGGCTGTCAGCTTCAGCCTTGACCTTCCCAGCGGCTCGGTCATAATCTGTATTGCAACGGCCGTCTATCTCTTAAGTCTCTGTGCATTCAAATGGCTGCCGCTTCACAGGAACTGAACACTCTCTTCCTCTGAGGGGTGAAAAAAAGGTTCAACCTCTGTACCCGGATTCAACGGTTGTCATTGTTGACGTGAATTGATTTAACATCCTCACGGGTCTGCACAAGCACCCACATGGCGTAGGCGCCGAGTGCCGTTCCCAGAGGGACATTACCTAAATTTATGATGGCCAGAATCCAGAGGGCTATCCTGGCCCAGTTCTTCCCTGCCCGAAAGGCACGACCTGTTAATATGTGAAGAACGCCAATGAAGGCGAGGGGAAACAATAATACGAGTCCGGTCACTATTGCAGGAATTGCGTCAGTATCAACCGGTTGGGCCAGGTTTTTTAAAGCCATCAGGCCGATCACTCCCAGAAAAAGAACGCCGATCAGATACAGAATACCTGAAATGATCATAATAATGCTGAGAATACGAACGTGCTTCTGCATATATGGTTCTGTCATACTGATCTCCGGTGAGTGTAATATGAAGGGTAAAAAGGATTCTTAATGCAATTACACCATTTGAGTAAATTGTTTTCCTGCATTTTAATCAGGTGGTTTTACAGATGTATTCCTTGCCGTGGGCGATGCACAGCAAACCCTGTTGATCAGCTCCTCCATCCGTTTATGATGTGATCCCCGCCAGTATATTCTTTCGCAGTCCGGACAGGTATGGAAATGGTGGTAATATTTTCTGGTCAGAGGTTCCAGCCTGTGGAGAATAGCGGATTTTTCCACCGGTTGCAGCAGTGTATTGCATTGCAGGCAACGGCTGAAGGGTTTGACAGCATCATGGAGGCCAAAGAGAGTCAGCACTTCAGCAAGTTGCTTTTCAGGATCCTCCGCCCGGACAAGATGTCCCCAGGCAATGCATTTTCTGCAGAGCAGGTCATGGTTTCGGCTGAGCAGAATGCGCCTGGAAGCTGCAGCCAGCTCAGCAACCTCCTCTTCCTGCCAGTGCGGATTATATACCGTGTCTATGCCGGACATGCGCAGCAGTCTGGCCAGTTTGCCCACGTTGATATCCACTATAAAGGCTGCCGTCGGCAAAGCATCCGGCCGCAGCAGGGTTGGGCAGGTCACGTCCGTACCAGCGGAAAAGGCATGAAGAAAGATGGTTTCCCCGTCTTTCGGGATGTGAGTAAAAGAGATTTCTCTGTTGTTGAGCTTAATTGAGTGGACTTCAGTGTGCGGGATATGCAGGGACTCAATAATATCCTTAATGGAGGCCCGTCGGGTAAGGGAATAGTTGATTTTTCTGTTACCCCTGTATTTCCGGGACAGGAGGCCTGCAAGTTCCGTGTCCGGAATCAGGGTAAGCATACCTGGAGTAATGGTCATGGCCAAACGATCAATAAATGGATACGTTTTTGATTGCCAGTGAGCATGATATTCAGTATTAATTTGATCGGAAAACGTTTCATTGCAGAAAGGTATGTTTTTCCTGACTGCAGGCAGAATCCTTTTCAATAAATAATAACGCAACATAACAAAATAGCAATACGGAGAAAAAAATGAAGATCATGAAAAGATTGCAGGGAATCATTCTCTCAGGTGCACTTATCCTTCTGGCTGCTTCTGTTTCGTCTGGCTCTGCAGCTGAAGATGCGAGCAAATGGGACAAGGCTGCTGAGAAAGTAAAAGAAGCCTCACATGCTGTGGGTGAGGCAACAGAGGAATCCAGCCGCAAGGCCGTAGAAGAGGCCCGCAAGGCATGGGAAGATGCCAAGCAGAAATATCAGGAAGCCGTGGATGCCGCCAAAAAGAAATATGATGAAGAGCTGGAAAAGGCAAGAGCGCAGATTCATGAAGCAACAGCCCCGAAAGATGATGCTGCATCGGAACAGCAGGACACGTCGGAAAAGCAG
>CAZKBZ010000165.1:0-4519 GCA_964551175.1 uncultured Desulfobulbus sp. | reverse complement strand
AGCAGCTACCGAGCCCTTGAGAAAAACCTGATCATACAGCCTGCGATAGTTTGCCAGGCTGCTCTCATCCAGCCACCGTTCATAGGCCTGCCGGTATCGTTTTGTGGGTCGCTGCACATGGAGAACCCGGTTGATTTGTTCAATGATTTTTTTGCCCCAGTCCGTTTTTGAACAGCCCACATAACTGAGCCATGATGCATAACCGACCTGGTTTTCTTCAATGGTCAGGGTCATGATCTCATCTTTGATACCCAGTTTTTCCGCCTGGTAAATGGCCTCTTCAGGCAGGCTGATCAGTGCATCTATCCGGTTGAGTCCGAGCATCTGAAAAAAATTCCGGGAAAGCTCTTCTCCCTCAAAGGTAACTACATTGGCTTGATCTTTGTATCTGTCCAGGATTGTGTCCACGTATCTGCCGTAGGAACGATTTTTTGCCCTGCCGATTGTAATTTTTTTGTTTTGAAGCAGGGTATCGAGCCGGACGGTTTTCGAGCCTCCGAAATCAGCAAATTTCTCTTTTTTGATAACCAGCACGGTGGGCAGAGTGAAAAAACTGGGAGTGGAAAAGTAGATGAATGCTTCTCTTTCCGGGGTCTTGTACAGACCGACATTGCAGACCTTCTCTCCCTGCTTGAAGCTGTAATAATGGCGTGAAATGTTGGCTGTTATTTTTTTGTGACTGTATTGGGGCATGTTTTCCATCAGGATATCCGTGATAACATCCTCGTATCCTTGTCCTTTCAGTTCTCCTTCATGGATAAAAAGGGTGGGGCAATGGCTTCCATCCAGGTGACCGAATCCTGTGCTCCGGCGACACCGGGAAGCCATGCAGAAAGGGCAGAAATCATGAACAGAAAAAATGGTGAGAAAACAGGGCGTATCATTACTGCACTCCAGGGTATTGAATTATTGTATGCTGCATGTAACTTGTCGGTCTTCTGTTAAATCTGTGAACAGGGCGGCTCCACAGGACCTTTGAGCTGGAAGACAAATTTCAACCCTTTTTTGATCCGGTCGGAGAAAATTTTCGGTGACAGATAACTGCCTGCCACCCGTTTGTTGATTTCCGCCAGGGTGGGATAGGGGTGTACTGCCCCGGCCAGGGTGGAGAGTTTGACACCGCCGCCCAGGATGGCAACCCATTCACCAATCAGATCCCCAGCCCTTGGGCCGGCAATCTGGACCCCGATTGGTTTTTCTTTTTCATTGAGCAGCATTTTGATTCTTCCGGCAGGGCTGTTTTCAGCCAGGGCACGATCGTTGCCGGAAAAGGGTTCGCTCCAGACCTCATATTCGACTCCTGCCTGGCGGGCAGCCTTTTCATTCATGCCGATGGAAGCCAGTTCCGGGTCGGTATAGGTACACCAGGGCATCCAGGTGTAGTTGGCCTTACGGGGCAGGTGAAAGATAGCGTTGCTCACCACGATGCCTCCCTCATAACCTGCTGCATGGGTAAACTGAAAGCAGCCGTTTATATCGCCGGCGGCAAAGATATGTTTATGGTTGGTGCGCATCCGGCTGTCAACCGGGATCCCCCTGCGGTCATATTCCAGACCGATATGGTCCAGCCCCAGCCCTTCAAGGTTGGGTGTTCGGCCCTGGGCGAGCAGTACACTGTCTGCCAGCAGGGTCGTCCTGTTTCCCTCTTTTTCCTCAATAATGATCTCCCTGGAGCTGCCTGTTTGTTGAGCATCAACCAGGGTAGCATTCAGGAAGAATTCAACTCCTTCCTCTTCCATTGCAGCCATGACCGTATCCGCCATATCCTTATCTTCCTTGCTCAGGATCTGACCGGAGCGCTGTACAACCTGCACCCTGGTGCCCAACCGGTTAAAGGCCTGGGCCATTTCCATGGCAATGGGGCCGGCACCGAGCACGATCATGGATGCGGGCAGCTCATCCAGGGAAAAAATTTCCCTGTTGGTAAGGATAGGAATATTGTTCAAGGCTTCCAGCCGGGGCGGAGCCGGTGAGGAACCGGTGGCAATGACCCACTGTTTTGCGGAAATGGTTTTACCATTAAGCTGAACCGCGTGTTCATCAATAAATCGAGGAGCGCCGAATTCCACCTGGGCGCCCAGACCGCAGAATCGTTCAACTGAGTCATGAATCTGAATTTTGGCAATGACCTCCCGGATGCGGGCGGCAACATCACGAAAATCAACCGGCCCTATGTCGGCAGCCGGCAAGCCGAATTGTTCAGCCTGTTTTATCTGCTGATAGACATGAGCAGTCTTGATCAGTGTTTTGCTGGGCACGCAGCCGTAATGCAGACAGTCTCCACCCAGGGCGGATTCCTTTTCAATGAGCAGGGTGCGGGCACCCAGTTGGGCGGCCCCGGCTGTTATGGTCAGGCCGGCGGCTCCTCCACCGATGATCGCGATATCATAATCAAATGAAGACACTGTTTATTTCCTCTGTGTAAGAGTGTACAGCTGTTTACTGTGCATTATCGGAAAATTTGCGCTGCCGAAGGAAACCAAGCAGCTTTTTTGTGATTATGGGCAACAGGCCGAGCAGAATAAAGGAGATGATTAAGCCGGGAGACAGGATACCGGAAAGCGAGTCGATCTTGGCCAGTTCCTTACCCGCATTCACATAAACAATGGTGCCCGGCAGCATGCCTAACTGGGACACCCAGAAAAAGGTACGCAGGGGAATAGAGGTGAGCCCCATGACCAGGTTGATGACGAAAAAAGGAAAGATCGGTACAAGCCGGAGGGAGAACAGGTAAAAGCCGCCCTCTTTTTTCATGCCTTCGTTGATTTTGACCAGCTTGTCCCCGAATTTTTTCTGCACAGAGTCGCGCAGCAGGTAACGGGATACCAGGCAGGCCAGGGTTGCACCGATGGTGGAGGCAAAAGAGACCACAACTGTACCTGTGACCAGGCCGAACATGGCACCGCCCGCCACGGTCATAACCGCCGCCCCGGGCAGGGACAGGGCCGTCACAACAATGTAGATGAGCAGGTATACGCCGATAACTGTAAGCGGATGATCGGTATAAAGAGCCGTAAAGGCCGCCTGTTGAGCTTTCAGATAGTCCAGGGTCAGGTATTGTCCCAGGCCGAAGACCTTAAACAGGATGATCAGAATCAGGATGACGCCGACAATGGTCAGTTTTTTTACCAGATTACGGCTCATACACTCCTGTGAAGGTTAAGGTGCAGTGCTGCGCGGGGGGACAAGAATAAAGAAACTGTTACTACTTACCTTGTTTTCCCGTCGCTGGTCAAGTCAGCATTTTTTATTATCCTGTGACACAGAGATCGGGCGAAAAGGCAATTTTTCAAGGTAGCCATAAGATCATCCCATTATTATTAACAGGCCCGGCCCACTTTCCTCTCTTGACCAAGATACAGTGTACCTGTTATTACAAATATGCATTAAAGGGCATCTTGTAAAATTTCCAATTTTTCAAGGTACCCTGAAGTAACAAAAGTCCCCTTTTTTCCTTACATGCCGGAGGAGTTGATCTCATGAAAACAATCCTGTCCCTTCTGTGTACCATACTTGCTTTGTGTCTTGTCCAGACAGCCATGGCAGCCCAGACCATTAAACTGGGGGTCGTGACCAAACCGGGTTCGGCCCAGAATATCGTGGCTGAGAAATTTAAGGAACTGGTTGAACAACGTTCAAATGGCGCCTATGAAGTCAAGATCTTCCATTCCAAGTCGATCGGTAATGAGACTGAAATCCTGCAGCAGATCCAGATGAATACCATCCAGATGGGTGTAATTACCGGTGGCCCCTTTGATACCTTTACCCCCATTGTCCGGGTTATCAACTATCCCTTTCTGTTCAAGGATTCGGCCCAGGCCGACGCCATCCTTGACGGTCCGCTGGGCCAGGAGATTCTGGATGAACTGGCAACCGTCGGTTTTAAGGGCCTCTGTTTTTCCGAGAACGGTTTTCGTAACCTGACCAACAACAAACATCCGGTCAAGACGGATGCAGACGTCAAGGGCCTCAAGATCCGGGTCATGGCATCAGCACTGCACAAGGCTATCTGGCAGGCACTGGGAGCAAACCCGACTCCCATGCCCTGGCCGATTTATACGGAACTTGAACAGGGAGTGATCGATGGGCAGGAGAACCCGCTCTGGGTAATGGAAGTGTACAAGTTTTACGAGATTCAGAAGTATATGACCCTGACCCGTCATGTCTACTCACCGCATATTGATGTGGCATCCATGATCTGGTGGAAGACGCTTTCGCCTGCCGATCAGGAGATGATCCGGAAGGCTATGGTCGAGGCGGCCGTGTTTCAGCGCAAGGACAACAGGGACAAAGACGGTGCCAGGCTGGCCCTGCTCAAGGAAAAGGGCATGATCGTGGAGGAGAATCCGGATCTGGCTTCTTTCCGGGCCAGGGTAGCAGGCCTCAAGGACATGGATCTGTTCAGTGACCCCAAGGTCCATGCCCTGCTTCTGAAGATGATGGATGCGACCAAATAAAGGCCACCTTGAAAAATTGCTCTTTTGCCCAATTTCTGTGTCGCAACGAAAAACAAAATGCC
>CAZKBZ010000164.1:0-4594 GCA_964551175.1 uncultured Desulfobulbus sp. | reverse complement strand
AGCGTGGTCCTGATCTGTTTTTCTATGGACATGGTGGTATCTCCTTATCAGAAGTGATAATCATCACGTTAAACAAAAAATTTACTCTATACCCGCAAAATTATCCAGAGGCAAAGCATTGTTTCCGAGCTCAGACAGCAGGCGCGAAGGGTTGCTGTCTGCGACTGTCTCACGTCGAAGGCGCGGGGGCTGTCTTTTTTCTCCAGGGCCGCAGGAGATGCTCAAACAGAACCAGTCCGGCTACGGCGATCAGTCCGGCAATGATGATCTGGGCTATGCGCATGTAAAAATTGATGTCCGCTGATTTGGTGGGCATGGTGGATGTGCCTAACAGAACAAGAAAAGTAATCATGCCCGACAGCCAGGCTTTGGCCATGGGCGAGCCGCTGTAGATCTTCATGCTGAACAGCAGGGCCGTGCAGAAGACAAACAGGAGCAGGTACGGATAACTGGGCACAGCACTGAGCAGTTCATAGACAATGACAATGGCCACACCGCCGATCAGGCAGGCGATGGCCTTGCCCTTCATCATGGCAAGCGTTGTCTTGCCGCTCGGCGAGTCGGCCATCAGACAGATCTGCATCATGGCATAGGTATAGCTGAGCATGTTGAAGGAGAAAAAAATCACAACCGCTCCCAGGGCGACAATGGTGCTGACCAGGGCCAGTCTGGCCCGTTCCTTCCGGGTAACAGGGGGCAGCTGGCTGGCCTTGGTCGTTGCCGCGGCTGCCGGCGGCATGGGGAGCGTGAAAAAAGAATGAAAAATCCAGGCAATGGTCAGCCCGACTCCCATGTCAAACAGCAGGGACCAAGCCACGCGGTGCGCCGCCATGGTACTGCTCAGCCCTAACATGGGTACGATGGTGATACCGATGGTCATGAAGATGGAGGCCATGGGCGGCGGATTTTCCATGAAGTAGATGAAAAAGAACAGCAGCCCGTAGACCAGGATACAGAGCAGGGGCAGTTTCTGGAAAAATTCACTGATTACCAGTCCCATCAGCAGGGAGACTCCCAGCAGGATGAGCAGGGGCAGGGCCTTGTTCCAGCCTATCCACATGGGCAGGGCAAGAAAGAGCATGGCAAAGACCGGGCAGACAAAATAGAGAGGCCAGGCAAAGCCGTAGGCCAGGGCGACGGCCGTGGTCGTGCCCAGGGAAAGGCGGAGGATATGGCGGGTGCGGGGATTCATGGCTGCTGAGCAGGTATTTGCGTCAATAGATATGGGAGAGTACGCTGACCAGCCGGATCCAGAACCAGGCGATGGGATTGAGCAGGGGGTGCTCCCCGGTGTAAACGGTCACGTTGACCTGGCCGCCGGCCCGCAGGGACCCCCTGGCGCGTTCGATATCGGTAAAGCTGATCAGCACCGGCAGGTACTGGGCCTGCCTGAGCCAGCCCTGGGAGACCTGTACCGTAGCCAGGCTGCCCGGGGCACTGCTGCTGTTATCCGACACACCGTAGCCGATACTCATTACCTTGCCCTTGAAAATACGTCCGGGCGCCGCATCCAGGACCATGTCCACCCGATCACCCGGATCAATATGAACCAGGCAGTTTTCACGCATATCCGCCTGGATCCAGATAAAACCTGTGGAGATAAAGGTCATGATGGGCGTCCCGGCACCGGCATACTGGCCCACATCCACAGTCAGGTTGGTAATAATGCCATCGGACGGTGCGCGGATGGAACTGCGGTACAGGTCCAGTTCCGCAGACTCAAGGGCCACCATGGCCGCTCTGACCCGGGCATTGTCCTGACCGGCCTTGCCCAGGTTGTACTTAGCCTTTTCCAGTTCGGCCTGGGCCCTGGCCAGCCTGGCCTTGCTTGAGGCGATCTTTGAGCGGGCGTCATCGGCCCGCGACATGGAGGCAGCCCCTTTCTTGGACAGCCTGATAATCCGATCTCCTTTGATTTCGGCGTTCTGCAGGTTGGCCCGTGCCTCCGCCACCTTGGCCTGGGCCGCACTCACCGCCGCCACCTCAGCCTGGGTCGATTGGGTTGCCAGCTGCAGGTCTGCCCTGGCCTTGCGGACGGCAAGTTCATATTTTTCCGCATCGATAACCGCCAGTACCTGTCCTGCGGTCACGTGCTGGTTGTTAATAACATTGACCTCGGTTAACGGCCCGGAGACAAGCGGTACAATGGGAACAATAAAGGCCTTGACCCTTCCGTAACTGCTGTAGGGGGTGAACTTGTCAAACAGGATATGGAGGACAAAAAACGACAGGGCCAGAATCAGCACCAGGGTCGCCCACCTCTTGACGGGATCAGCTTTTTTCTGCGCGGTCGGGGCCTGGTTATCGTTTTCCGGTTTCCCGGGAGTTATTTCTTGATCGTTGTTTGTCTCAGGCATGGATTCTTAAACAGGTGCATTGGCTGGAAGCCTTTATTGATTGTTTTTGTCCTTACTTACCGGTCCCTTTGTCCGAGACGATATTACTCATTCCACCACAGCGGTGAAGAACCGGACTGTAACGGAGTACTCATTTTTTTGTCGGGACGGGCGCGTCCAGAAGAGAGCCCCAGTCCGTCCGCTGCTGCATCTTTTCGCGGATGGAATCCGGCAGGTACGGTTTTCCCTGCCTGACCTGCCAGCCGCCACCCATGGCCTTGTACAGGCTGACCACACTGGTCACCATGGCACCCTGCAGAGTGGCATACTGGTCCTGTTTCTGTGTCAGGCTCCGCGTGGAGTCCAGCACACGCTGGTAATCGACAAATCCCTCTTCATACTGGAGCATGGCCAGTTCCATTGATTTTCTGGAACTGATAATCGTCTGACGAATGTAATCGGCCTGTTTCCGGGTCAGAACAATATTGCTCATGGCGTCTTCCACCTCGCGGGCTGCGGACAGAACGGTATTCTGGTATTTGGTGACCAGCTGCTGGAGGCGGGCATCCTGGATCCGCACCTGATTTTTCAACCGGCCGTAATTAAAGAGGTTCCAGGTGAAAGAGGGGCCAAAACCATAGGACAGATGATTACTGTCAAAGATGTCATCCAGGCTGCTGCCGCCACTATCCGTGGCGCTCCAGCTCAGGGTTCCAAACAGAGTAAAACTGGGAAAGAGGTCGGAGCGGGCAATGCCGATCTGAGCACTCTGGGCTGCGGCCAGCATTTCCGCACGCCTGACATCCGGTCTGCGTCGCAGCAGTTCGGCCGGTGCGCCGATAGCTGTTTCAGGACTGATTTCCGGAATTTTCTCAGTCTCCGGCAGGATACTGTTCAGCTCGGCGGGCAGCATGCCTAACAGCACGGCCAGGGCATGCCGGGCTGTAAAAAGGGTGGCCTGGAGATTGGGAATCGCTGCCCGGGTACTGGCCAGCAGGGTTGTTGCCTGAAGAATATCAAGCTCTGTGACCATGCCGGCATCCAACTGATCCTGAACCAGTTGCAATCCCCTTTCCTGAACCTGTGCATTTTTCCGGGCCAGCCGGATCCGTTCCTCCAGAGTGCAGATGGTGATATAGGTTCTGGCAACCTCGGCGCTCAGACTGACCAGGATATCTTCGTAATCTGCCATACTGGCCAGCAGATTGTCCTCGGCGGATTCCACTCCCCGGCGGTATTTTCCCCAGAAATCAAGTTCCCAGCCCGCGTCAAATCCTATTGAGGCAGCATTGAAATAATCCGTACCCGTCAGCCCCGGGGCTGCAGTGGTTGTCAGTGCACCACTCGCCTGCTGCACCTGGGGGAAAAGATATCCCCTGACTCGACCTAACTGGGCCCGTGCCTCCATGATACGCAGGGCCGCAACACGGAGGCCGAGGTTCTGCTGAAAACCGGTGGTGATCAACCGGTTCAGGACAGGATCGTTGAACCCGGTCCACCAGGCAACGGATTCTTCCCTGGATGGTTTTTTGAAAAGTGGGTCCTCACCAAGTGTCCACTGCTCCGGAATCGGTGCATCCGGAGTGCGGAAATCCGGCCCTAACATGGTACAGCCGGAAAGGCAGAGCAGGAAAAGAAAAAAAAGAAGTGAAATGGATAACCTGTGTGTCGGCATGAACGATTATGGTTATTGATTTTGAGATGATTCCTGAGCAATCTTAACATCCCCGTCAAAGAGCGTCACCTCATAATCGTTCCTGCCGTCATTGATAACGACACTGTCCTGCTGAAACCCAGGCCCTATCCATATATTCTTAATCATGTCCTGTATTGTTTTTCAGTTCATGTACGGTCACGTCTCCACCGTACATCACCACCTTGTGCTCCTTGACTCCGTCGGAAACCATAATGGTATCTTTTGTATAGCCTTTGCCGCCGTCAGAAACGGTATAGATCCAGCCGCCGGATTTGAATTTGACCTCTCTGTCCTTCCAGCTCACGTCGCTGACTGCACGCTGGGTGCCGATGGGCGGCTCGGAGAGCATGTTCTGTTTGAAATACCAGGTAACGGCTTTGTTGAGATCGGTATCGTAGAGATAACGTTCGATATACCCCTCACCCGTGCCGTCCGCAGTCACCTTGATAAACAGGGTAGCCCCCATGACCACGGTATTGACGGTCCCGTCCTTGTCATAGTCAAATTTCATCGGCTCGGAATAGAACACTTCACCCGTGAGCAACACCTGTTCACCAGGCCC
>CAZKBZ010000163.1:0-4605 GCA_964551175.1 uncultured Desulfobulbus sp. | reverse complement strand
TTTTTTATTCCTACAGCTATTAAGGAGAATGTATGAAGTACACAGTATATGCAGTATTCGGACTGATGCTTGTTGCCGGCCCGGCAGTGGCGGCTGAGCAGACAACGGAGCTGAAGACCGAAAATGAAAAACTCAGCTATGCTCTGGGACTTGATCTGGGGGCCTATTTCAAAAGTCTGGGCGAGGATTTTGACCTTTCCATTATTCAGAGGGGTATCGATGATTCCTACAATGGAAAAAAGGCACTGATGACGGCTGAAGAGGCCGCCCAGGTGCAGCAGCAGTTTGCAGCCAGGCAACAGGAAAAACAGGTCAAGCAGGTCATGGAAATGACCGCTGCAAACCAGGAGGCGGCAAAAAAGTTTCTTGAAGAGAATAAGGGCAAAGAGGGCGTTAAAACCACGGCCTCCGGCCTGCAGTACAAGATCATTAAAGAGGGAAAGGGTGACAAGCCCACAACCGTTGATACGGTCAAGGTGCATTACAAGGGAACCCTGCTCGACGGAACTGAGTTTGACAGCTCCTACAAGCGGAATCAGCCTGCAGAGTTCCAGGTTGATCAGGTCATTCCCGGCTGGACCGAGGCGCTGCAGCTGATGAACGTGGGCAGTACCTATGAACTGTATCTGCCGCCTGAACTGGCTTATGGTGATCGTGGTGCACCTCCTGTAATTGAGCCTGGTTCCATGCTGATATTTGAAGTGGAATTACTTGATATCGCCAAGGGAGAGGAAGAAAAGAAGGATAAGGAATAACCGCTATTTGGTTCCCGTTCCATACCGGGATCTCTGCGGTGAGGTCCCGGTTTTACGGAGATAATCCATGGGAAAGAGCAGGAAGAAGAAAAAAAAGATCAAAAAACCAAAACCAAAATGCTGCGGCAAGTTCCGGAAAAAGGACAAGCATTGCAGCCGGTGTCCTGTCCTGTTCAGACAGCAATGTAAACTCGATACAGAGAGGTTGGAGATGAGCAAGAAAAAAGAAGATAAGAAAAAGGCTAAAAAGAAAGCGGAAAAAGCCTTGAAAAAGAAAAAGGTTGATAAGAAAAAAGACAAGAAGAAGAGCAAAAAGAAAGACAAGAAGAAAAAAGGGAAAAAGAAAAAATAAGTGAGCGGGCCGGATCCTCTGTGATTCGGCCTTTTTTGTCAGTTCAGACGGAAATGTTCCGTAGCGGCTCCGCCTGACCCAGTTCCTGATCTACATCCGCAATATGGCCGATATCCTGCCAGTTTTGTCCCAGTAAACCGGCACCATATGCGTCCATGGCCACCGGATCATAGCCCGCAGCAAGGGTGTTGACGGCTGGATCACAGGTTCGACCCCAGAGATGGGACTCGGCCATGCCGATGGAGGCGTCCAGGACAGTGAAGTCGGGAGTGCGGTAGCGATTGAGATCAGCAATGGCCTGCTGGATATTGATATGAAAAGAAGATTTCTTCCAGGAGCTGCCCTGCTGGTAATGGGCCGGCGGTACCAGTCCCATCATGTTTTTCATGGTCAGGGTAACCCCGGCCAGGGTATGGACCTTGAGGACCGGAACCGAGAGCAGGAAACAGGTGTAGCAGATTTCCGGCAGAAAGAGTTCAGGCCAGCGTCTGCAATGGGTGAGTTCTCGCCTGCAGCATGGTTCCTCGTTTAAATCAACCAGTTCAATACCCTTTTCTTCTGCCAGCCCGGTATAGCCTAACTGTTCAAAAGCATGCCAGGTATCATAATGCAGGGCTCCGCAGCCCTCGCCGATAATAATCGTATTTGCAGTTCTCTCCTGCAGGTAATCCACCAGAGCTGCAACAAGTGGTACCGGCGTGGTAACGGGCGGCTGCAGGTTTTCCACCAGGTTGGGCTTGATCAGAATGGTCTGGCCGCCGGGGATGTGTTCAACAAGATCAGCCTTGTCAAGAAGCAGGGGCAGACTTTTCTGCCAGGACTCAAAAGAGGTCGTGTAGATCCTGCAGGTTTCGTGAGAGTTATCCATCAGTTCTAATAGTCGGTTCCTGTCGTGTTGTTGCAAGATGCTCCTGTAATCCTTTCAACAGGACAAATCTGCCAAGCGGCATGATGTCGCAGGGGAAGCTGCCGGTAAAGAGCGGGTTGTCGCATAATCCTCCTGAAAGGTAGAGTCTGTCAGGAGTTCCGGCAAAACGCCAGGCATTACGGGCAATACCGCGCACAAATTTTGCCACTGCATCAGTCTCTGAACTGCCCGAGACCACCGCATCAAAGATATGGCTCATCCCCAGCACGCCGCAGGTAATGGAAAAACCGCTCTCAGGTACTGGAACCGTTTTGTAGTCAATGTCGTAATATCTGGAGAGCAGCTCAATGGTAAAACCCATGGATGCACCGCATTCCGCATTCCAACCCATATCGGCTATTTCAAAATTTTCGTAGCGGATAAATTTGATGTCCCGACTGCCGCAGTCCAGAAGAACGAAGTCCGGTTCATCAATGAGTATCCTTCCTCCGCGGGCCAGGGCGGTAAGTTCATTGATGCAGCTTTTACTTCTTCGCCGTGCATTATGACCGGTGGCAAGATCTGCCACAAAGTCTGTTGCCAGTTCACGGGTCGGCAGGATGACCGGTTCTGTTCCGGTGTCCAGGTCAAGAAGCTTGCAGTAGGATGTACCGAAATCAGCCAGCAGCATAGTTGTCCCTGCAGGTTGCTACTCCGGAAAGCTCTAAAAAGGCCTCAATCTTGGCCCGGGCACTGGAGCCACTACTCACATCGCAATCCAGGTAAAGCCCTTTGGGATGGAGATCAGCCAGATGCCTGGCCAGAGCAGTTTTGGCGCAAAAGGACTGGGCAAAAAAGACAGTTGGTATATCAGGGTTAAACTGTGATTCCAGATCCAGGTCAGCAGGGGTTTTATTCTCCATGCACCTGGTCCAGCCAAAGACATGGGTCGTGTCGGGAAACAGAGAGAGGATGGAAAAATCCCTGGGCGGCACTCCCCAGAATCCGGCAGTCGGCATACATGGTTCATGGTATGGGGACGGCTCAGGAGACTGCACCCCCCTTGTAATGGCCTCCAGTTTGTCAGGCAGCAGCAGCCTGCTTCTGCAGATGGGAGTGCCGAAACTGTGGTTGTCCCGGTTACGGGTAGGCGTAACGGGAATATCAAGCATGTCGTCAAGGATCCGGGCAACATGGAGTGCGCAGTCACATTTTCCAGGACCTACATCAATATAAATTTGATCCAGTTCCAGGTGCATGGCGTTGAGGACCACTGTTCGCAGAATTGCACAGTAGACCCTGGGCAGATAGTGTGATGACAGGTCAATGGGAAGCTGCAGCTGGGGCTCATCCAGATCAATAATCCTGTCCCCGTCCGTGTTGATTTGACGAATCACTGCCAGCGGTGGAATGCCCACTATGCCGATTTTTCTGTTCATCTTCCTTTGTTCATACTCAAGTTGCAGGTCTGCTACGTATCTTCACGCAGCAGCAGAAAAAGTCCCAAAGATCCTATAACCAGGTGCACAACCACGGCTGCAAACAGCGGGCTCATGTATCCTGCCCTGGCAAGTGACTGCAGCGTCCCCCATACACCCCAGCAGGCAAAAGCCATGCCGCAACTGACAGGTACAGCCAGGGAAAGATCACGGCCCCATTTTCTGTATACCATGAGAAGCAGGGGCAGTCCCAGCAGAAGGAGCGGCAGTCCCAGCATGATATAGGAGATGCGTCCATAGAATTCCGCCCAGGCAACGTTGGCCTCGTCCGCAGAACGTTTATGCAGGGCATCCCGGTAAAGCCCGACCAGGGAAAGTTCTTTGGAACGGTATTGCGGGACAAAAAAATCTTCCGGTTTTTCTGAAAAGCCGAAATCACGGCGGGTAAAGACTTCGCTTAAAAATTGTTTTTCAGGCAGAGCTGTCTGCACCTGTCCCTGGTAAAGGGTCCATATCCCATCCTTCCAGGTAGCACGCTCAGCTGCGATCAGCGAATCAAGCTGATATTTGCCGTTCCAGGAAGCATACGAGAAAAAGAGGAATTCATCTTTGTGTATATCAGGCCGGGCAAAGGAATAAAATCCGTCGATTCCCCGGTAATAGTAGCGGCCGTTCCGGTAAATCCCCAGAGGAACCCTTCCCCTCACTTCTTTGTTCCAGATTTCATTTGTTCTGGCCACAGTTTTGGGCAGGACAAATTGAGCCATGGAAAACTGAAGCAGGGTAACAGCTATGCCTGCGGCGATGATCGGGCCGGTGATTTTTTTTAAGGGAATACCGCATGCCTTGAGAGCAACAAGCTCGTTGGAGTGGTTTAAAATGCCCAGAGTGACAACGCCTGCAAGCAGGATGCAGACCGGTCCCATCTGCTCCAGGATAAAGGGGATATTGAGCATGAAAAAGCGAAGGACCAGCCCCATGGTTTTCCCTTTTTCCATGAAGTTATCAATTTTCTCAAAAAAATCGATCAGAAGATAGATGGCAATAAAGCTCATCATAATCATGAGGATGTTTTTAGCAAACTGGAGCAGGATATAGCGCTTAAGGAGATTCACGGCAGAGTATTGGAAGATATATGACTATTGGCGCAGCATTTCTGCTTGCCTGGGGCTTTCAGTTTTTATTGTTTCCATCAACTGCATGTAGTACTCT
>CAZKBZ010000162.1:0-4860 GCA_964551175.1 uncultured Desulfobulbus sp. | reverse complement strand
GGTTTCCAGCTTCTGATTTCTACTCCATTGCCAGTTCCAGCAGCCGGTCAAGCAGGGCGGAAAAATCAAGCCCTGCCTCGGCAGCTGCCTGGGGAAAAAGGCTGGTGGGTGTCATGCCGGGAATGGTATTGGTCTCCAGAATAAAACAATCATCACCTCGGACAATCATGTCTGTGCGACTGTAGCCTCTCAGCTGCAGGGCCCGGTGGGCAGTCAGCCCATACTGCTGGGCCTTTTCCCTGATACTGTCATCAACTTCAGCCGGACAGATCTCCCGGG
This sequence comes from uncultured Desulfobulbus sp., assembly GCA_964551175.1. Taxonomy (GTDB): domain Bacteria; phylum Desulfobacterota; class Desulfobulbia; order Desulfobulbales; family Desulfobulbaceae; genus Desulfobulbus_C. Next base: position 4,581 of record CAZKBZ010000162.1, on the reverse strand, counting down.
TTGCACCGGGTTTATACTTGGCCTCGTAATCAAAAAAATCATATTGATCATCCGGTATGATTTCAATCAACGGCAGGGGAGTCAGTTCATCGTTGCCGATTACACCGACTGTAATCTCCCTGCCCTGGATAAACTCTTCCACCATGACTTCCCTGTCATGCTGAAACGCTGTTTCAAGCGCTGCCTGCAACTGTCCAGGCTGCCGGACAATGGACATGCCCAGCGATGATCCCTGACGGACCGGCTTTATCACCAGGGGCAGGGACAGACGAGCAAGTAACGATTCCGGAGCATCGATGTCTTTTCGCTCCGCCATTTCCCAGGCTGCCACAGGCAGGCCATGCAGTTTGTACAACGTTTTGGCCAGGTTCTTGTCCATGGCCAGGGCACTGCCCAGCACTCCGGCCCCCTGGTAAGGAATGTCAAGAAGCTCCAGAAAACCCTGCATGGTCCCGTCTTCACCGTGGATCCCGTGCAGGAGGATAAAAGCGGCATCAAGTTGATCCGCATCTGCTGCTATCCTGGCAAGATCTGTTGCCGGATCATAGCGGATTACCTCATATTTTTTCGGATCCAGAGCCTTTTCCACACCTGCAGCACCGGCGAGAGAAACCTCGCGTTCTCCGGAAACACCACCGGCAATCAGAGCCAAACGTATTCTGCCCATTTCTTTTCCCCCTGTAGAGATAACCGTATATATTCCCTGTGATCCATTGTTAACTATTATATATCATACCCTAAAGCTCAACAGTTTTCGTAATGTAACTACTTACAGGGTGATCTTGAGTCGACCTGCTCACGAAAAAATTCGGTGCCCTGTGAGTCGTTACCAGTTTTCAGCTAAAAAACTGGCCCTGAACAGGGCGATTCTGTATGATTGCTGGTATGGAAAAAAAAATGATCCAACTGCTGCAGCAATGCGTTGGCAAAAAACACCTGCTCATTGCCCCGGAAGAACTCGCCTGCTACAGTTTTGACGGCACCGGCCAGAACTTCATGCCGGATGCGGTCGCCCTGCCCGACACGACAGAACAGATAGCTGCCCTGCTCAAACTTGCCAATAAGTACCAGTTCCCGGTCATTCCCCGGGGTGCGGGCAGCGGCATGACCGGTGGTGCGCTGCCGGTTCAGGGCGGGCTGGTTATCGTCTTCAGCCGGATGAATCGGATCATTGAAATCGACAGTACAAATTTGATCGCAGTGGTGGAGCCGGGTGTGATTACCGGCGAGCTGCAGGCTGAGCTGAAAAAACAGGGGCTGATGTACCCGCCGGATCCGGCCAGTTTGAAATTCTGTTCCATCGGCGGCAATGCTGCGGAATGTGCGGGAGGCCCCAGCGCAGTCAAGTATGGGGTAACGCGCGATTATATCATCGGCCTTGAACTGGTGCTGCCCACCGGTGAAACCATGCAGACCGGGGTCCGCACTGAAAAAGGAGTAGTGGGTTATGACCTGACCCATCTCTTTATCGGATCCGAGGGAACCCTTGGAATCTTCACCAAACTGATCCTGCGGCTGCTGCCCCTGCCCGAGTGTAAGGCTACCTTTCTGCTTAACTTTTCCGCACTGGCAGACGCTACAAAACTTGTAGCGGAAATCATGTCTGCAGGACTTGTTCCCTGCACACTGGAGTACATGGACAAAACAGCGATACAGGTTGTCCGTGACAGGTTGGCTGCACCACCTCCCGATGACACTGAAGCCCTGCTGCTGGTTGAATTTGACGGGACAAAACAGGAAGTACAACAACTCTCAAACCAGTTCACCACCTTTGTGCAACTGCAGAAAAACTGCCACCTGCGCAGAGCTGCAACGGACACGGAGACAGCAGAACTCTGGCTGGCCCGGAGATCCATCTCACCAGCCACACTCTCTCTCGCTCCGGACAAAATCAGTGAAGACGTGGTGGTGCCCCGTTCAAAAATTCCCGACCTGGTGACGTTTACGGATCAACTGGCTCAAAAACTCGACCTGATCATCCTCACCTTTGGACATGCCGGAGATGGTAATATCCATGTCAACATCATGCTGGACAAAAGCATTGAGCAGGAACTGAACAGAGGACGCAAAGCCAAAAAACGGCTCTTTGAATTTGTCCTCAGCCTTGGCGGAACTCTTTCCGGAGAACACGGTATCGGTACCACAAAGTCTGAATTCCTGCCCATGGAAATCGATGATACAGCCCTGTCGATCATGAAGCGTTTAAAAACGCTATTTGACCCCAATAATATTCTCAATCCAGGCAAAATATTTCCGGACAGCGTTCCTTAAACACCCGGCAGGATGTGAACAAGAATCTGTCAGCAACATCCTCTTAAGGTTTGTACTGTCAAAAGGCCACCTCCAAAGTTGCTCCTGCTTGGAGTACATCTGACAGTGTTTCCTGGTGTTCTTCTCATCCGAGTTTTCTGAAAATTTTCTTGACACGAACCTATTTACTAATTATTCTTATTTAAAAATTTTTATTGTTACTGATAGTTTTAATTGACACTGTGCAGCAGGTGAAAATCCAGCACAGTGAAAAATGAACAACGGACTGTGCAGGAGGAGGAAAATTATGAGTGAACAGAGTAAGTGCCCGGTAACCGGAAAAACTGTAAAACCGACTGCCGGTAGAGGCACGTCGAACAAGGACTGGTGGCCGAACCAGTTGAATCTCAAAATCCTGCACCAGCACTCCAGCAGGTCCAATCCCATGGGAAGGGAGTTCAACTACGCTGAAGAATTTAAGAAACTTGATTTTGCGGCCCTGAAAAAAGACCTCCATGCGCTGATGACCGACTCACAGGACTGGTGGCCGGCCGATTACGGTCATTACGGCGGGCTCTTTATCCGGATGGCGTGGCACAGTGCAGGTACGTATCGTATGGGCGATGGCCGCGGCGGTGCCGGCTCCGGTAATCAACGCCTTGCCCCTCTCAACAGCTGGCCCGACAACGTGAACCTTGACAAGGCGCGTCGTCTGCTCTGGCCGATCAAGCAGAAATACGGCAACAAAATCTCCTGGGCCGATCTTATGATCCTCGCCGGCAACTGCGCCCTTGAGTCGATGGGATTTCAAACATTCGGCTTTGGAGGCGGACGTGAGGATATCTATGAGCCTGAAGAGGACATCTACTGGGGCAGCGAGGACACCTGGCTCGGTGACCAGCGTTACTCCGGTGATAGGAACCTTGACAATCCCCTAGCGGCCGTGCAGATGGGCCTTATTTACGTGAACCCGGAGGGACCGGACGGTGAACCGAATGCGGTTGCATCCGGCTATGATGTTCGACAAACCTTTGCCCGCATGGGCATGAACGACGAGGAAACCGTCGCACTGGTTGCCGGCGGCCATACCTTCGGCAAGTGCCATGGAGCCGGCGATCCGGCACTGGTCGGCCCTGAACCGGAAGCCGCCCCCATTGAACAGCAGGGTTTCGGCTGGAAGAGCAGTTTCGGCAGCGGCAAAGGAGATGACACCATCAGCAGTGGCATTGAGGGTGCATGGACACCGAATCCTATCCAGTGGGATATGGGCTATTTCGATATGCTGTTCGGCTATGACTGGAATCTGGAAAAAAGTCCTGCCGGGGCATACCAGTGGAGTCCGGTGTCTCCGGATGAAAAAAGCCTCGCGCCTGCTGCCCATGATCCGTCAAAAAAAGTAACGACCATCATGACCACGGCCGACCTCTCACTGAGAATGGATTCGACCTATGCACCGATTGCCAGGCGGTTCCATGAGAATCCGGAAGAGTTCGCAGATGCCTTTGCCCGGGCATGGTTTAAGCTGACGCACCGCGACATGGGTCCCCGTTCGCGTTATCTCGGTCCAGAGGTCCCGGAGGAGGAACTGATCTGGCAGGATCCGGTGCCCGCAGTCGATCATGAGCTGATCAACGAGCAGGACATTGCCGATCTCAAGAACAGAATTCTTGCCTCCAGCCTGTCTGTTTCCCAACTGGTCTCCACTGCCTGGGCGTCGGCATCCACGTTCCGCGGCTCGGACAAACGGGGCGGAGCAAATGGCGCGCGTATCCGTCTTGCACCGCAAAAGGACTGGGAAGTCAACCAGCCTGAGCAGCTTGCGACTGTGCTGCAGACTTTTGAGGAAATCCAGCAGGAGTTCAACAATGCTCAGTCAGGAGTGAAGAAGGTATCGCTGGCTGATTTAATTGTCCTTGGTGGATGCGCTGGTGTCGAACAGGCGGCAAAAAAAGGCGGCTACGATGTGACTGTTCCCTTTACCCCCGGGCGCACTGATGCATCACAAGAACAAACTGATGTAAGATCATTTCAGGTGCTTGAGCCGGTTGCAGACGGATTTCGCAATTACCAGAAAACAAAATATTCCGTAACACCTGAGGAGATGCTTATTGATCGCGCGCAACTGCTGACCCTGACCGCTCCTGAGATGACGGTCCTCATCGGTGGTATGCGGGTTTTGAATGGTAACTTCGGACAGAGCCGGCACGGCGTCTTTACTCATCGACCAGAGACGCTGAGTAATGATTTTTTCGTCAACCTGCTCGAAATGGGTACAATGTGGAAACCAGGACCGGAAGATGAAGATGTATTCGAGGGTCGTGATCGCGCAAG
>CAZKBZ010000161.1:0-4908 GCA_964551175.1 uncultured Desulfobulbus sp. | reverse complement strand
TTTGGTCTTGCCAGCGGCCGCCGTTTTGCTGCTGAAGGCTGGCAGCTGATCATTACCGGCCGGCGGGCTGATCGGCTGCAGGCCCTTGCCGATGAATTCCCCGAAACCCCCATGCACCGGGTTGTGCTTGATATCCGCGACCGCAACCGGATTGAAGCCATGGTTGCAGATCTGCCGGACCAGTTCAGGAATATTGACGTCCTGCTCAACAATGCCGGCCTTGCCCTGGGCGTCGTTCCTGCCCAGGAGGCCAGCCTTGATGACTGGGAAACCATGATAGATACCAATATCAAAGGCCTCTGTATTCTCACCCGTACTGTGCTGCCGGGCATGGTTGCGCAAAACCGCGGCCATATCATCAACATGGGTTCGGTTGCCGGAACCTACCCCTACCCCGGAGGCAACGTGTACGGTGCCAGCAAAGCCTTTGTCAAACAGTTTTCCAATAACCTGCTCACGGACCTGGTTCACACGAAAATCAGGGTGACAAACATTGAACCTGGACTGGCCCGGACTGAATTTTCCATTGTCCGGATGCACGGCGACCGAAACAAGGCTGATGATATTTACAAAGGTACCCAGCCCATCACCGGTGATGATATTGCCGAAATTGTCTACTGGGTTGCCACTGTCCCGGCTCATATCAACATTAACGCAGTGGAAGTCATGCCGGTCTGCCAGAGTTGCGGACCGTTTGCTATTCACAGGGATGAACCATAATAATCAATATGCGTAGAGTTGTCATAACAGGAATGGGCATTGTCTCTCCCCTGGGAGACAGCAAGGAGGATGTTCTTGTCTCGCTGAAAGAGGGGAGATCGGGTATTCGCTACCAGAAGGCGTATGAGGAGCTTAACCTTCGTTCACGCATCGGCGGTTTCACCCGGATCAATATCAAAGAACATATCGACAAGAAAATCCTGAGGTTCATGGGAAATGCGGCTGCCTATGCCTATATAGCCATGAAACAGGCCATAGAGGATGCCGGGCTTAAGGAAGATGAAGTCTCCTCGCCTCGCACAGGCCTCATTATCGGTTCCGGCGGCACCTCTGCTGAAAATGTGGTTGTCACCGCTGATATTATGCGAAACAAGGGGCTGCGCCGCTTAAGCCCCTTCATGGTGCCCCGGACCATGTCCAGTACGGTCTCGGCCGGGCTGACCGCACCCTTTCAGATCAAGGGAACCTGCTATTCCATCTCCTCTGCCTGTGCAACCGGTTCCCACTGTATCGGTGCTGCCATGGAGCAGATTCAGCTGGGAAAACAGGATATTGTCTTTGCAGGCGGCAGTGACGAGGAACACTGGACCCAGACTTCCATGTTTGATGCCATGGGAGCCCTGTCAAAAAAATTTAACGACACGCCCGAGCGAGCCTCCCGGCCTTATGATGTTGATCGGGATGGTTTTGTGGTTGCCAACGGTGCTGGTCTTGTTGTTGTGGAAGAGATGGAACACGCCCGCAGCCGGGGAGCCACAATCTATGGAGAGCTCATCGGCTACGGGGCAACGGCCGATGGTCATGAGATGGTTGCACCTTCAGGCGAAGGAGCCGGCCGCTGCATCAAAATGGCGCTTGACATGGCAGGAACCGGGATTGATTACATCAATGTGCATGGCACCTCAACCCCCATCGGCGACCTGGTGGAGCTGCAGGCCATACGTGAGGTGTTCAGCAGCAGTATTCCTCTGATCAGCTCTACAAAATCCCTGTCCGGTCATTCCCTGGGAGCGGCTGGTGTGCACGAGGCTATCTACAGTCTGCTGATGCTGCAGAATAATTTTATCTCTGCATCCGCCAATATCGACAGGCTGGACCCGGAAGCGGAAGACATGAACATTGTAACGGAAACAAGACAGGAAAATCTGCAGACCGTGATGTCCAACAGCTACGGATTCGGTGGTACCAACGCCTGCCTGATCTTTCGTAAAATGTGAGCCGGACTCAACCACCTCAACACATGGACACTGGTCAATACATGCAGGAGGCCTTGCGGCTGGCGGAAACAGGGATGAACAAAGGGGACGGCGGGCCCTTTGGTGCTGTAATTGTCAGAGATGACAAAATCATCGGCAGGGGCTGGAACCGGGTGCTGGCGACCAACGACCCCACTGCCCATGCCGAGATCATGGCAATCCGGGATGCCTGCAGCAGGACGAAGGACTACTGGCTTGAAAATGCCGAAATTTTCGTGAACTGCGAACCCTGCCCCATGTGCCTGGCGGCAATCTACTGGGCCAGGATAGCAGAAATTACCTTTGGGGCATCCCGGGAAGATGCGAAAGCTATCGGCTTTGACGATGCCCTTATTTATCAGGAAGTCTGCCTGCCACTGGATCAGAGATCAATCGCTATCAGCCGTTCCGGCCGGGACCAGTCAATCAAAATTATGACGCAGTGGCTGGATGTTGCCGATAAACTGAGCTATTAAGAACTACCGCGATCTATGCTTCGTTTTCATCGATACGACGCAATCCCTCCATGATCAATCCCATGAAGCCTCCGATGACCGGCAGTTCCTTCTCCTCGTCAGACAGGCCTGAGGTGTAGGTAAAGGAACCTTTGCTTTTGGCAAGCAGGGCGAACAGGGCATCCTTACCCTCCATGTCCCCGTAGATGGCCCGAACGATTTCCCCCTCATTAAACAGAATAATCCCACGGGCAGTGGAAAAGAGAAGGTCGACTTTGCCGGTTTTACCGCCCGAATTGATCAACTGAAAGAGTTCCACTGAGTTAATCTCTTCCAGCTCACCAGTCATGCCCGAGCTGATTTTACCCGAGCGCATTGAATTGACCTGGGCACGATTGACCAGCGTACGATAAAAGAATACCTGAAGAACTGGAAACCTGTTCAAAACATGTTTGAAGTCCTTGGCGCTGAGTGTGGCCAGCCTGACCTCTGAACGTGAATACACCGACGTCATGACCGGCTCCCCGGACAGCAGGCTCATCTCACCGAAAATCTCACCTGGTCCCAACTCGGCAAGGACCTCATTTCCATCCCTGACAAGGGCAACATTACCTGATAATATTATAAACAGGTGAGTACCCCGGTCTCCCTTGTTCATGATGATCTTGTGAGCGCCGTACCGGTTCAGCTTCAACATGGCCGACAGGTCTCGAACATCATTGTCCGTAAGTGGTTCAAAAATTTCCATCCCACGCAGCAGTTCAAAGAACTCCCCGATATGACTTATCTTGGCACGCTTTTCAGCTGCGGCAAGAAGTTTCATCTGCAGGGTGGCAAATTCCTTTTCCTTTTTAAACTCAAACCGGATAAGACCGGTACAGCCTCCGCACTCGAACTTGGCTCTCTGAATACCCTTTTGTGTGAAACGCTCAAACACCGGTGTGCTTGAACTTGCCTGGGCAATCTCCTGAACAAGTTTCAGGCAGGCCGGTTTCTCAGACTTGACGGTCAACGCCATATCCCTCACCTGAAACTCTTCCCCAACGTTATAAATGGGGCAGGCTTGTTCTTCGGTGACGATAAAAATGGCGTTTTTAAAATCCATATCTCCCCGGGCGGCTCAGCGCCTCAAGTCACAGACGATCATGAACGACCGAAAAACAAGTAAATTACAAACCCGAGGATTACGGCGCCACCAAACAACACCGGCAGCACTTTGTTTATCTGCAGTTCATCTCCCACCACCAGGGTCTGCATATACTCGGTTCCGGAAACCCACCAGACGGCGATGATGATGCCGACAATGATAAGATCGCGAAACGCCTGCTTGTAGAGCAGGTAGATGACATAAGCCACAAAGGGGACCATAAACCAGGGGTTGGTAAAAAGACCGACAAAGTCAACATCTTTTATCTGGTCAGGAAGATTGGTTGCCTGGACAAGATCACCGATCCTGGAAAAAAAAGATCCAACGGTATCAGATACATTGCCTGTTATTGCTCCCACATCCGGCATGGTATTGCTCCTTGTAACTGTTCTCCAGGTTCAAACTGTCTTAAGCTATTAGAATTGTTATTCCGTGGTACTGCTTGACAGCATGACGAGGCCAGGTAAGCACTACTCCAAGGCCTGCTGCAAAAAAACCGCAGACATCTGCTTAAGGGTACCTTGAAAAATTAGATGTTTTGTTCGAGTTCAAGGAACAGAGGAAAATAAAAGCGCAGCATATTAGGCATATGTGAGCATTTTATTTTTCACTGTGACAAAGAAATCGGGCAAAACAGCAATTTTGCAAGGTGGCCTTAATAATCCTCGGATAAAATTATGAGCATAGCGCTGAAATCGAAAAAATGGCAATTGAGCACGGTTGCCTGATTCATCTTCGCTAATGATAAACAATTCTCCTTTTTCAAGAATACCAATGCAAACAAATCGTTGTCAATTAAAACCTGTTACCGGTCAAGGTTATTGTATTATGGCCTGTTTTTGTTCAGGGTAGCTTGAAAAATTAGATATTTTGTTCGAGTTCAAGGAGCAGCGGAAAATAAAAGCGCAGCATATTAGGCATATGTGAGCATTTTGTTTTTCACTGTGACAAAGAAATCGGGCAAAATAACAATTTTTCAAGGTGTCCTTTAGTCCACTTGTCCGTTACTCTTTTACTCCGGGTATACACGGAGCAACATTTGAGCAACTCTTTGTTTATACAGAAAATTATAAGGAAACGTTTACCATCCTGATTGACAGTTTGTCATCATGATCCGCCAGGTCACTGAAATCGCAGCTGATCCGGATCATTTAAGGGTACTTTGAAAAATTAGAATTTTCGTTTGAGGTCAAGGAACAGCAAAAATAAAAAGCGCAGCATATTAGTCATATGTGAGTATTTTTCTTTTTGCTGTGACGCCGAGATCGGACGAAAAGGCAATTTTTCAAGGTGCCCTTAAATTGCAAAGGCAATAATATTTCCCCCAGTGAACGCTTGGGGACATAATGAA
>CAZKBZ010000160.1:0-4913 GCA_964551175.1 uncultured Desulfobulbus sp. | reverse complement strand
TTTTTTTATTCGTAGCGACACCGAAAAACACTAGCTGACAGTGCCAGCATCTTCACTCCCCGGATAACATCATCCGGCCAGTCATAGCGTGTGACCATGGACAGGATCGGGATATAAAAATCATGTAGAAAATTTACTGCTTTTCCATCCCGTCCCGTCTTATAGGAATTCTGCCATGGATAGTCTTGAAGGATAAGAGAGAAGGGGGGGAGAGAAAGGCCGAACATTTTTCGAAAAAACTTGGCAGAAACAGGCCACTGGTAATACCTGGCTAAGCAGTGGGGCCAGAACAACTCAATGCAGTATTTTTGCGACAGGTTTGACAGGTAAAGATAAGCCTTCGAAAAAAATAACATTTTACTGTGAATCAAGCAGACACTGCTGTTATTTACGCTTCATCATGTAGGTAATTTGCGACAAAAAATACCGTAAAAAGATATTTTCAAGCCGTTGTTTCAAAAATTTGACTCATAGAATCGAACTGCGCTCCCTCCAGACGCCAAAAAATTACCTATCTATGCAGGCCCGGGCTAGCTTCTGCAAGTATCAAATTTTTTCCAAGTTCATCATAAAAACAGTCCGGCCAGGAAATAACTACTGAAATTCACGCAAAATATTATTACTGCCCTCTGGTTAACAAAACATTACATTTCAACAATTCGGTAACCCGGAGGCCCACATCCTTTTCTGCCACTCTCCTTTACGATTACGAAAACGTTATCTTTGGCACACTACTTGCTGCTAACAAAGTACTCGTTGACGCAATGACATGCTACATCATGAAATATTTGGGAATTACGCAGTGAGTCAGGTTTTGATAAACCAAGCAGAATTGAACAAAATTTTGACTCGTCAACTTAAATGTGAGGCCTTCTAATGACACAGCAGGATATTTCACAAATGGTAGAAGAAATGAGATCTATGAATCTTCCTGAAAAGATTATAGATATATTTGTCAAAGAGGCAGCTGGAGACGATTAACCATTTTATTTTATGGTTGAAACCGTATTGCCGGGAGGGGATGATCATCTATTTTGGTCAAATCTCTCCTTCATCTGTACATCTTCATGGTGCCACGCACCTTATTGAGCACTTATTCTTTAACAAGGCTCCTGCATAATTCGTTCAGCAGCTGAGCGTCCAGCCAGCCAGCCGGTGGAAAAGGCGGCCTGCAGGTTATAGCCGCCTGTGTCAGCCTGCAGGTCCAGCAGCTCTCCGGCCAGGAAAAGACCTGGACAGCGTTGTGATTCCATGGTACGGGGATTGATCTGAGACAAATCCACTCCGCCCGCAGTGATAATGGCCTCCCTGAATCCCCGGTACCCGGTAACTGGAAAGGGAATATTTTTCAACCAGTGACGCAGCCGTTTTCGCTCAGACGCCCGAACTTCTCCACCAAGCCGGTCCGGTGAAATACCTGTTTCAGCCAGGCAGACCGGTACCATTTCCCTGGGAATCAGGCCACGTAACACTGAAGCCATCTCCTCTTTATTGCGTTGTGCAAAATCGCGCAGTAATCGATTATCCAGTTTCTGCAGGTCCAGAGCAGGTTTTAAATCAAGGACCAGAGATACCTTTTTTCCAGCCCGCAGCGCATCGACAATCATACTGCTCAAAGTCAGGATAACCGGGCCGGACAGCCCGTATTTCATAAAGAGCAGCTCACCAAAAACATCTTTGTATTTCCTGCTATCGACAAATAACTGCACGCTCACATTACGCAGGTGCAGCCCGGCCAGCCTGCGTGCCAGGTTGCCGTCGGTCTTCACCGGGACCAGGGCGGGCCGAATGGGAGTAATTGTATGACCAGTGGATTGGGCAAGCCTGTAACCATCACCGGTGGAACCGGTTGCCGGGTACGATCTGCCGCCGGTAGTCAGGATGACGGCCTCTCCATACACCGGGTTTCCGTTGCAGATAACCCCCTTGAGCCTGCCTTTTTCCAGGAGCAGTTCTTCCGCCCGGGACTCGGTACGTACTGAAACCTGCAAACTCTCCAGCCAGTGCAGAAATGTTTTGAGGACATCCGGTGCCTTGCCGCTTGCCGGAAAAATGCGGCCTCCCCGTTCCCGGACCAGTTCAAGGCCGCGTTCTTCAAAAAAAAGCATCAACTCTGCACTGAAAAAACGGTTGAAGGCTTGTCGCAGGAATCGGCCGTTTCTGCCGAAATGAGAGATAAAATCAGGCAGATCAGCGATATTGGTGATATTGCACCGTCCCTTGCCGGAAATACAGATCTTGCGTCCCGGTCGTTTCATCTTTTCCAGCAGTACCACTTCTGCTCCAGCCTCGGCTGCCTGACCTGCAGCCATTAAACCTGCAGCACCACCTCCGATGACAACCACTCTTCTGTTCACAGGTGCTCTACCTTCAGTTGAGCATTGCCGGGAACATGAACAACAAAAACCGGATTACGACAGTTATGGACAACCGCATTGGCCAGTGACCCGAAAAATTTACGCCTGATACCAGTCCGCCGGGTTGCGGTCATGATGATCAGGTCATGGTAATGGGCCTCCTTGAGAATGGATTCCAGACGTGATTCAGCCGCTTCAACCGTACATCGGGTTTCGATATCGTAGAGATGGGAATCCGCCCATTCCTTTAAATTATTCTCAAAATTCACCAGGTCTTCGGGTTTGGAATCAGCATACAACAGGTGCTGAAATGTTATCCGGGGATGGCGGATGGCTGCCATGGCCTCCAGAATGGGCAGAAGCTCCTCAAGTTCCTCCGGAAAAAGGAAGGGAACCAGGATCCGATCCCAGGTCATAGTGCCCACAAAACGGACAGCAATCACGGGACAGAGAACATTTTCGGCAACCTTGTCAAGCAAACCCTGAAACGCAAGGGGCTTGCGGCCGACCGGATACCCGAGAACCACTGCCCTTGCATTATTATATTCAGCTGCAGCGACAAGACCGGAAGCCGGATCATCGTAGATGATCTCGGTGAGCATGGGATATCCCAGCAGCTTTGCTTCATCGGTTTCCGGAAGAAACAGGTCAGCCTGATCCTGCTGCCCGATGATAGCGGCATCCTGTTTATCCAATACCCGGACCGACATGGGCAGAGCATTAAAATAGTGGGCCAGTATGGTTGCAATCCTGGCCAAAGCCCTGGCCGTTGCAAAGTGGTATGCTCCCAGGACAACCACACCCTCAGGAGAGGCCGCCGGATGCAGTCGTTCTTCACTCCACGGTACCAGGCTGATACCGTCAGCACTGCGCAGCCAGGAATCACAGAGTCTGCCAATCCTGCTGCCGCATTCCGGACGGTCAAGTGGTTCACTGCCCTCTCCGGCCTTCTCGATGGTCATCCTTGCCAGCAAAGGCCCACCCAGTTCGGACAGCACAACACCGGCCAGAATAACCGGAGTGATAATCGTGGACCAGGAGTCAAGAATAGGATCAGTACTGATCATGAATACCAGGCCTATGGCGACTCCGGCCTGCGGCAGAAGGGCCAGACCCAGATAGTTTCGCACCACTCGATTTGATCCGGAAACAAAACCGCCCAGCCATGAACCGAAATATTTGCCAAGAATCCTGGCTATGAAATAGACCAGCCCCACCCAGCCGGCAAGCTTCAGGGCCGAAAGATCCAGATGTACACCGGCCAGGGTAAAAAAGAGAACATAGATGGGTGGCTCAAATGCGTTGATGGCACGAAACAACCGGACATCACGTTCTGCCCGGTTAATGATGGTGAAACCGGCCATCATACCGGCCAGCAGGGGGGAGAGGTGCAGCATCCGGGTAATTTCACCGCACAGCAGAAGCAGGGCCAGTCCTGCTGTGAGCATTTCCCCCCGGTTATGCAGTTTATGAAGAACAATGTCGATCAGAAAGCCGGTTATTATACCAATAGCAAGGGACACACTGATTTCATAAAAACAGGACAGAATTGCCTGAGATGCTCCGCCTCCTGTGCCCGCAAGCTGATGAGCAGCAGAGACCGCCATACCGAAAATCATAATGGCAAGCGCATCGTCCACAGCCACCACAGCCATGAGTGTAGAGGTGAAAGGACCTTTTGCCCCCATTTCCCGCACCACATGCAGAATAGCAGCCGGTGCCGTGGCTACGGCAACCGCGCCGAGAAGCAGAGCCAGGATAAGATTATCACGCCCGGACATTCCGTTCCCGGCCACCAGCCAGGCTGTCGCCAGGGTTCCGGCCGCAACCAGCAGAAATGCTGCCACAGCCTGAATAACGGAGATATAGGCCACATCGCGGGCCACGTTACCAAGCCGACGCAGTTCAACATGTTCACCGATGCCGAAGGCAATCAGCATAAGGGCAATCTGGGTAAAATGATCCAGTTTATAGCCCACCAGGTCAACTGTGATAAAACCCAGTCCCGACGGTCCCAGCAGAAGACCCGCCAGGATAAAGCCGGTAACCGATGGCAACCGGATCAGCTGGGCAAGCTTGGCGGTCAGGAGTCCGGATGCGAGCAGAACAGCTATACCGAAAGTGGCTTCATTTACCATGATGACGGTTCATGGTTCCAGGTTCTGAGTTCAGGGTTTTTAGCGGGGCAGATCATGTAACACATCATCTCCCAGAGAGGTGACCGGCTCTTGACGATCCCGGGGAACTGTAACTGAAAAGGATTCAATTATATCCCGGACGATCTGATAAAGGGTCTGGTCGGTTTTCTTTTCAGCAATTTCAATGGCAAGCACCGACAGGGCCAGATCGCACCGCTTGCGGTCTCCAAGCAGCAGCGCCACCTGCAGGAGCTGGTCTGAGCGGGGATTGATCTTTGAATCCTGCATCCAGAAGGCAGGCGGCAGTTTGACAACGCCAAGCTTCTTGGTCATGGCCAGATCAAAGTGGCGCTGCAGGAGTTCAAGATCAGGCGATACTCCCTGTTCCAGTGCAGTAAAAATTTGTGTGAACATACCA
>CAZKBZ010000159.1:0-4930 GCA_964551175.1 uncultured Desulfobulbus sp. | reverse complement strand
TCAAAATCTTCCGGTGGCAGACCGGGGGTGAACTTGAAGCGGCCGTTTTTTTCCCGCAGGATTTCATAAAAAGCAGATTCCCCTTTCTTGCCGTCATAAGTTGCCTTGATCAATGCCCCCTGGCGCATGGAAAACCGGGCTGTTCCCTTGGGCAACTGGGTAATGGTGAGAATGCCGGTCTTGCCATTGACATTCAAGGTCTGGAAAAGGGCCTCAGGCGGAATTTCTTCCAGTTTGCCGATCATGCCCGAGGCATAATCTTCGGAGCGTATCTGGTTGGACTTGCTCAGTCGCCGGGCCAGCAGGCGAGTGAAGTACAGCTGCAGGGCAGGATACTTATCAAGGATGTTTTTGAAGTGCTTGTGGTCTATATTGAGAACTTCAGTTTCCTCGGAAGCCTGGATAGTGGCACCGACATTTTCCTCACAGATGAGGCTCATTTCTCCAAACACATCACCCCGGCCGAGTGTGGATATGGTAATGCCTGTCTCGTTGAGCACATCAACTTTTCCGGAAACAACAATAAAAAAACTGGATCCGGGATCGCCCTTGCGGATAATGATTTCATTTTTTCCGAACTTCTCCAGCCTGGAAATCTGTATAATCTCGCTCAGGTTTTTAGAATCAATGTTACGGAAAAAGGGGAAATTGCTGAGTGTATGAATGATGGCACCAATATCATCGTTATTTGCAGCCAGCTCATCTTCTTCAAGAAGCAGGTTTCTGGAATGTTCAAGCCGAATGGAGCCGGTACAGCCGCTGCAGGTTATCATGCAGTCCGGGATCTGGTCGGCCCGTTCATATTCAATGATGATTTTTGTCAGATCACAGTTGAGGATCTTGCAGTTATCCCGCTGCTGATTTGACTGCACGACAGTGGTGTTTATAAAGGAGCTGTCATCTCCATTGTCCATGAAAACGGCAATCCCGGAAACGGTAAAGGTATCACCATATCGGTAGATGGGGCAGTGGCGGGTTTCAGATACCCGGAATGTTACTTTGGGAAATCCCATGGGTTGTTTATATTGTTGTCACATTTGGGATGAAATATCATTGGGTCTCGTCTATTATGCGCAGAAAATAGTGCAGGAAGCAAATTGTTTTTTTGGTTGAACGGATAACATGCTGAGAACGTGCGTAACATCAAAGGGAATTTTCAGGGTTGGTGTACATCGGCCCCATTACCGGGTCCGCAATCTGCGCGAGCAGGATTTCTGCATGTCCCTTGGTACCATGCCGGATGGAACCTATCGTGACAACAAGGCTAATTTTCCCCCGCAGGATGTAGAAGAGAAGCAGGCCCGCTGGATATTTGAGATTGCCAATCCCTTTTCTTTTCTTGGAACCACCTATATAGATTCCGGCTGGGCGGCGGCCAGGGCAGAGAATCCGGATCTGATCAGAATCGGACCACCCCCTGCCTGCTCCATGACAGCAGTACTTTCAGGGGTTGTGGAAAAAGAACAGCTGGAAAAAGTATTCAGGCTGCTGCCGGTACCGGTACTCTATTCGCTGGCTGCCAACTCCACGGATCCTGATGAACTGGCCATGCTTGCCCGCAACTGCTGCAGGATGACGTTTGACAGAGACAACCAGCCAACCGGCCTGCAGTTCCTGGAGACCAGTGGCGGTGTGAGGGCGGATATTGATGATTTTGAACTCTTTGAAACGATTGCCAACAATCCCTGTCTGCCGGACCGGTATAAAGAAGTAATGGTTCTGCGTCCAGGTGTTCAGGGGGACAGTGAAATAGTAGGAGATTATCACCGGGAAGGCAGCCATGTCTTTGAATATCTGCGCCGCAACTCCTACATTCCCTGGGGTCATTATGCAGCTAACATGGCCCACGATGCCATTCGCTACCATACCCTTGATTTGACGCTTGCAGATTTCAAGGGTTTGCGACATCTCTATTACCAGCGCATGGTCGTTGCTCTGGCAGATCAACTTGACATCCCAGTGGACGTGAAACGACGCAGCCTGACGGAACGTGAGCTTGAACACCTGCGCATGCAG
The DNA here is from genome assembly GCA_964551175.1 of uncultured Desulfobulbus sp. Classification (GTDB taxonomy): domain Bacteria; phylum Desulfobacterota; class Desulfobulbia; order Desulfobulbales; family Desulfobulbaceae; genus Desulfobulbus_C. The sequence continues at coordinate 2,914 of CAZKBZ010000159.1, read as the reverse complement.
GTGCTGGAAGCCGTGGACAGGAGCGGCCTTCATCCGGCTACTCTCTGGGGCTGGAATTTTGGTTATGATTTTTCAGGATCAGGATACCGGCTGCATGCTTCCCATCAGATGATTCATCAGCAGTTTGCCCTGGTGCCCGATGATGTGGAGGTGCTGGACGGCGGCAGGATGGAAACCTACAGTTGCGGCGATCAGGTAGCCGAGGTGGTTGAACAGTACCGGCTGGAGACGTCCAGTGATTTTTTCAGTGATTATCTTACCTGTATAACAAATAATAAACGGCTGGATGCTGGGGAAAAAACAACTCCCAAAAGCCTTGTTGTGTATCAGGATGACAACATTCTGCTCTTTGTCCCCAAGGCCCAGGTTTCGCAGTGGGAACTGCAGCTGATGGTGATTGGAGAGGGGCAGGGACAGCCGGTGGGGAATGTGCTGGAGGCGGATGTTGACGTACGGGCAGCCATTGACCGGGGCATTCTCATGGCACAGCATATTTTTGCCGGACTCGGGGCAAAGATGGTAACCTCCATAGAATACTCAAAACGATTGGGGGTGCATAACGGTCAGAGGTTGCTGTATGCCTTCCTGCCAAAGCTCCCCTGGTCCATGGGAGCATTCAGTGAGGCCCAGCAGCGCTATATCTGTGGCCATTTTCCAGAGGACTTTGCTGTTGCCTGCCGGAATCAGATGACAGAAAACAGAAAACAGAGTTTACCAGGACGAATAGAGAATGAAAAAAGGATATTTTGGTAAGTGGGGCGGGGCGTTTATCCCGGAGGTCCTGCATGCGACCTTTGCCGAGTTGAACATTGCCTATGAGGCGGCGCGGGCTGACTCGGGTTTCTGGCAGGAGTATGTGGATCTGATGGGAAACTATTCCTGCAGGCCGACCCCGCTTACCTTTGCCGAAAACCTGTCTGACCATCTGGGAGGGGCCAGGATTTATATCAAGCGGGAAGATCTGAATCATACCGGCGCCCATAAGGCAAATAATGTCATGGGGCAGGGGCTGCTGGTCAAAAGGATGGGCAAGAAGCGGGTCATTGCCGAGACAGGAGCAGGTCAGCACGGGGTTGCTACTGCAACCATGGCGGCCCGTTTCGGTTTTGACTGCACCATTTACATGGGCGAGGAAGATGTGGCCCGCCAGCGGCCCAATGTATTCTGGATGGAAAAACTCGGGGCCACAGTAGTTCCGGTAACTGATGGTTCTCGAACGCTCAAGGATGCAATTAACGAAGCCTTTCGCGACTGGGTTACCAGTATGGATGATACCCATTATGTACTGGGTACGGTCTGCGGTCCGCATCCTTTTCCGGAAATGGTGGCCTGGTTTCAATCCATTATCGGGATTGAGGCCCGTAAACAGATTGCAGCGCAGCACGGCAGGATGCCGAACCGGGTGTATGCCTGTGTGGGCGGTGGTTCCAATGCCATGGGCATCTTCCAGGGGTTTCTGGAAAACGGTAATGTGGAGCTCGTAGGCGTGGAGGCGGGCGGCAAGGGTATTGATACCGACCAGCATGCTTCCCGCATGGTAGGCGACCGGGCTGCGGCCGGTGTCGCCCAGGGCTATAAGACCATGTTCCTGCAGGATTCGGACGGCCAGATGCTTGATACCCATTCCATTGCAGCCGGTCTTGACTATGTCGGGGTTTCGCCGATTCTTGCAGATCTTGGCGGCCAGGGCAGGGTTCGTTTTGAGGCTGCAACCGATAACGAGGTTCTGGAGGCTTTGACCCTTGTCATGCGGACCGAGGGGATCATTCCTGCCCTTGAATCAGCCCATGCCTTTGTTCAGGCAATAAAAGAGGCTCCTGCCATGGACAGAGATCAGGCGATTGTCATAAACATGTCAGGGCGTGGAGACAAGGATATATTTACCATAGCTCACGCTTTTGATGACCCGTCCTGGAAAGAGTTTATCATTGGTCGGGCGGATGAGTACAGACTAAAGGGCACCTTGAAAAATTAGATATTCTGTTCGAGTTCAAGGAACAGTGGAAAATAAAAGCACAACATATTAAGCATATGTGAGCATTTTGTTTTTCGCTGTGACACAGAAATCGGGCAGAATAGCAATTTTGCAAGGTGGCCTAAAATAACAGTATTTCACCACAGAGAAGACAGTTGATAAAAGCGTAAACGCAGTGCTGGATCCTGTGGTGTGAAAAAATATGGTGCAACTGCAATGAATTTACAACAAGACCTTCAGCAGCGATTACAGGACAAGCCTATCCTGCTGATGACACACCTGGTACTTGGTTACCCGTCTCTTGAGATCAACAGGCAGGTAATCCGGGAAATGGCGGAAAACGGAGTGGACTGCATTGAGCTGCAGATTCCTTTTTCAGAACCCATGGCGGATGGCCCTGTTATCCTGAAAGCAAATCAGGATGCCCTGGCCGGTGGAATCCGTGTAAAAGACAGTTTTGGCTTTGCTGAAGAAATAGTCCAGGAATTTCCGCAGGTCAATTTTCTGTTCATGACCTATTATAACATTGTTTTTCGCTACGGTCTTGAAGCCTTTATCCATCGTTCGGCGGAGATCGGCATGAAAGGTTTTATTATTCCCGACCTGCCACCGGAAGAGGGCGGAGAATATTTGCTGCTTGCTGCAGACAGGGATATGGCAGCAATCATGTTTTTTACTCCAACCTCGACCGATGAGCGCATGGCGGAAGTTGCGGGACAGGGTAGCGGTTTCATTTACTGCGTGGCCCGACGCGGGGTAACCGGTGCCCATACTGCAATGGACGACAACCTTGCCGAATATCTTGACCGCTGCCGGAGAGCAACCGCACTTCCCCTTGCTGTCGGCTTTGGGATTTCCAGCCGTAAAGACGTGGCCATGCTGGAAACCAGGGCGGACATGGCGGTTATCGGCACGGCAACCATTAAACTGGTTGATCGG
>CAZKBZ010000158.1:0-4932 GCA_964551175.1 uncultured Desulfobulbus sp. | reverse complement strand
TGAGCATTTTATTTTCCGCTGTGACACAGAAATCGGGCAAGATAGCAATTTTGCACGGTGGCCTATAACCAGTTGCCCATCAGGATAAAGGATCCCCAGTAAAAGGGATGATTGAAGCGATCTGAATGAATAAACCGCTGTTGTGTCCTCTGCAGGGCCTGGGCTCGACTTTTCTTTCCCTGTGCAAGAGTACGATAGAGATTCTTCATAAACTCAGCAGTGGACCTGTCTGCCACAGGCCAGAGAGTGGCAAGCACTGTTTTTGCACCCTGACGCTGGGCAAGTCCTCCAAATCCTTCGATTTCCCGTCCGTCCCCTCTGCTGGTGCCAAGTCCTGTTTCGCAGGCCGACAGGGTCAGAAGTTCAACATCGTTGAAATCTATATCTTCATCATACATTTCTGCCAGGCTGAGAGTGGAGCCATCACCGAGAAGCAGATATGAATCATACTCTGTTCCGGGTTTAAAGACAAAATGGCTGGCAATGTGCAGGATCGAATACCCCTGGTCCAGTACACTTACAAATGCCTGCTCGGTAAAATCCTGGTCCAGTAGAATAACGCCCTCCAGAATACCATTCTCATCATTCTTATCCGTCACCACAATGGCTTCAAGCTCGTCATGAACAGCAGGCAAGGTGTCAAAGCCGGGGAATGGTTTAGTCACTCCCAGGCCGGCCAGTCTCAACTCAGGAGCAGGTCTGCTCAACAGACGGGCCTTTGCTGCCTCAGTAAAAAGGACTATGGCATAGTTTTCAGCAAGATACTGCTTCCCGTCGTATAGAGCAGCAGCCGGAAGATACCGCAGGGGACCATCCATTGACAGCATCAGCACCTCTGCCCCGGATTGCTTAATATCTGCGGCAAGCGGAGCGAAAAGAATGTTATAAAGCTGCCTGGCCAGTTGTTTCGGCTTTCCGCCGGGACTCTGCAGTTCCATTCGGAAATCAAAAATAAGCCGGTTCAACTCTCCGGCAGAGATTGCTATACGGCGGACCACCTGAACCTGGTCCGTAGTCAGGATCAGATATAACGTTGAGTCTGTTTCCAGGTAGTGAATCAGGACCGCCCGTCCCTCCAGTTCACGCAGAACTCCCTGCATGGATTTCAGCTTGTCCAGATTTTTTGAACTGATCTCCCGAATACGTTCCGGATTGGCAGCAGCCAGCTCCCTGTCCAACGTTTCAAGAAAACGACGATAGGCTGTTTTGGCCAGCTTGAGATCCTGACGCAGTGTGGTCAGTTTTTCTTCTTCCTGCGGTGTGAGTCCCTGTCGACGTTTTTTTCTTAAAACCATCACATCCCTGCCAAGGGCAACAAGCCGGTCCTGTATCTCCAGATAACGCTGGTCCCAGTTCTCCTCAAGTATTGTATACGTCACCCGGGTGTCCGTAGAATCGAGCCTGACCAGATTGCCACGGACATAGTCGGAAAACTCTTCTTCTTTAAGCATGGTCAGGATCTGTTGAGCTTCCGTCAGTCGGTCCTGATCTATGAGAAGTCCGGCAAGGTGACGATAGACCTGTGTTCGAGGCAGCAGAAAACTTTTCTGCTGCGACTTGGAAAAGGTGGCGACCGAGCCCCGCAGTTCCTGAATAATATTCACGGCCTGTTTTTCAAAAAATATAGCCGACGAAATTTTTTCCTGTTCAACAAGACTGATACCGTACAGATACAGAATAAGCCAATGGTATTCTTTCGTTTCAGCCAGGGTGGGGATAAGAAGAACATCCTCACACAGCTGTGCAACATTGCTGAAATCCTTTTGCCGTATATGCCAGCTGATCTCAGCCAGATATGCTCCTAAAGTGCGTTGATTGTCAGGACCGAGTACTTCGGTATACATGTCACGTGCCTGACGTATAGAGTTCAGGGCAGCTTCCGGTTTGTTTTGCTGTAGCTCAATTTCAGCAAGCTGCAGCAGGGAGTCACCGATAAAACCGTGTTTCTCACCAAAGACCTGTTTTTTGACAGCCAGTGATTTTTCCACATATTGGAGTGCCGTATGATAATCTTTTTCAGCCATGGCCAGATGGGCCAGGGTATCGTAGGACTGGGCAACCATGGAGTGTTGCTCACCAAAGGTCTTCTGTTTGATCTCCACAACCTGCAGGTAATACTGCGTTGCCTTCTCATAATCACCAAGTAATGAATACAGCCCCCCCAGGGATGAAAGAGCATCAGCCGGGGAGGGATACAGTGTTGTCACCTCCTGCTGTTCATATCGTGCTGCCAGCTTAAACAACTGCTCAGCTTCCTGATAACGACCCTGTCCCAGGTATACCTGGCCAAGCGTAATTCGACTTTCAGCAGTATCGGGATGATCATTGCCGAGAACCTTTTCCTGGATGTCCACCACTGATCTGAGTATGGTCTCTGCCTGTTTATATTTTCCGGACACCAGGTAGAGAATGCCTAAAAAACTTTTCGTCTGCAGGGTTGTTTTGTGTTCCGGCCCGAAAATCTTTTCCCGGATGGCCAGGGCCTCCTGAAAGGCACGTTCAGAATTTTCAAAATCATTGGTCACCCAGCCATAGGTCATTCCCAGACCATTGAGACACTCGGCCACATACTCATGCTCCGGGCCGAGCTGTTCGCGCAGTTCCGGTAACACTCCCTCAAGCAATGGGATTATTTCTTCCGTACGCCCCTGCTTGTAAAGATCTTCAGCCTCCATGCGAACCTGCAGAGCCTTCATGTGGACGCAGGAACAGAGCAGAAGGCATAACAAGATTACAAAAACAATTTTCAGATATTTATGTACAGATATCATGTCAAAATATTCCGAAATTTTTGCAAGGTTCCCCTGAACTAAAAAGCAACAATACATACGGTCAAAGAATGGGATCCAGAGGCAGCATCAGGAAAAACAGAAGCTGAATCCTCTCCCAGAGCGACACATCCGGCTCACTGTGCGAAATTATCTCATTGCCGTTATACTGAGTTTTCCAGCTTAATACTCCCTCCTCATCCATGCTGACCAGCCAGCTGTTCTCCAGGTCCATGTCCGACTTGATAATATCCGCCACCTGCCTGGCCAGCTCAGGACTTTCCATGCGAAAAACATGTTCCGTATTTATATGGGTGGAACGAGGATCCAGGTTAAATGAACCTATGAGCAGAATATGCTGATCAATAACAGCTGTCTTGGCATGAAGGCTTATGGGAGGCATTTCTTCCATGCCTGGAAAACGCTCAAAAACGGTATTGCGCAGGGCGGCATCGGGCCGTAATTCATGAAGAATCACTCCTCGTTTCAGTATTTCTCTCCGCTGCTGCTTATAACCGGAAAAAACAACATCACTTTCTGCAGAGGCCATGGAATCAGTGAGAATACGAATCCGTACGCCCCGCTCATGCAGAGTCGCAAAAAGATCAAGCGTACCGGGCATGGTTATCATATAAGGGGTCTCTACCAGGATTTCTTCTTTAGCCGAAAGAAAGGATCGGGTCAGAAAAGCACCTGAATGGCCATAGCTGCGCAAGCTGAGTAATTTTGTATTCTTTCCGGGAATATCATAGGAAATTTCTGCTTTTCCCCAGGCCAGCTGCTGGGGCAAAGTCGGTAGGAATTCCTCAAGCTGCATCAGAGCATCGTTAAACCTGGGAGGAAAATTGTCAGGATTTTCAGAATATGCGATCAGTTTGCTGTAATAGGCTGAACGTTTCTGCGGATCGACCGGTTTTGAACTAATCTGGTGAAGGTCAATAGCCCAGTCACTGTTCCAGTAGGCATCAAAACCCTGGGCTGCCTCCTCCACCACCGCACCCACAACCAGCAGGTCACGGTCACGAAAATTCATCTCACTGTGCATGTCATAGTATTCATCAGCGTTGTTACGACCGCCAATCACCAGCACGGTTCCGTCCACCAGAAAAACCTTGTTGTGCATCCGACGGTTGAACCGGCTGAATGATGAGATACTGCCGGTGACAGCCTTTATGCCTGAAGGAGCATCAAGCCCAGGATAAGGGTTATAGAGACGGATATTGATATTGGGATGGTCATTGAGCATTCGCAGGTAATCACTGTCAACATCAAGGGTCAGGTAGTCCACCAGTGCCCGGATGCGAACTCCGCGCTGTGCCGCCTGCAGCAGTCGCGCCGCCCCAATGGTGCCCACGTTGTCATCAGCCCATATAAACGTCTGGATATCTATGCTTTTTTCTGCATGCTCGGTCAAAACTCCCCGCCACAACAGCGACTGCTCTCCCTTGTCAAGCAGATACCCACCGGACAAGCCGGGATGTTCTGCACTCGTTGGAGCAAAAATTTCGGCAAGTGCGGTATCATTTCCCTTGTATGAGTACACAGCGGGCCTGTCCTGAACAGGATATGGGACATAAACCGCAGAACATCCTCCGGACATGATCAGGATGAGTACCAGGAACAGATGTAACTGACGAGAACCAATAATCATCTTTCCTCCTCCGAAGATTGAAAAACTCTACTTCTCTTGTTGAAAAATGTTCTTATCCAATGTTTCCCATTCAGAGCTGCTGTTCATGCAGGCTGTAATATTTTTCCGGGCAAGGATTTTATCTTCCTGCATTGTTTCGATATGAAGCATTTTACAGAGATTATCATCCAGGGCTACAATATCAGTAAGTCTGACGGTTCCCTTATGGTTATTCTTCCCGTTCTCCCATTTACGAAAATCTCCCTTATCCCCTGAAATTAAGAGTGATCTCATAATCTTGTTTATTATTTCACGATCTTCATCAAAGATCCCATCTTCATCCACATCCAGGACAACCACAAGAGACTTGCCGATATCTCCAATTATTCTAAATGGTGCCTTTGCTATTCCGGTCACAATACCCGTCATGGCACCTTCACTTGCCTGTTGCCCGGTTGTGCGTGCTTTTGTCGTTATCTGTTCCGCTTTTGCCAGCATGGAAGGAACGGCTTCTCTGGTTTTTCGTATTTCCGC
>CAZKBZ010000157.1:0-4995 GCA_964551175.1 uncultured Desulfobulbus sp. | reverse complement strand
CAATGGTACCAACATTAACATGCGGCTTCGTCCGCTCAAATTTTTCCTTTGCCATTGCTGTTTCTCCTCAGACAAAAGTTCAACTGGCCAGCCGATCGGGATATTGATAACCGACTGCTACCTGGAGCCCACGACCGGACTTGAACCGGTGACTTCCTCCTTACCAAGGAGGTACTCTACCACTGAGTTACGTGGGCACTGCTTACATTCTCTTCAAGACAACAACGCCCCATAATCATCTGCGATGTATGGAGCGGGAAACGAGACTCGAACCCGCAACCCTCAGCTTGGAAGGCTGATGCTCTACCAATTGAGCTATTCCCGCCCGGATTACTGCAGACAACAGTGGAGCAAATACGCACAAACACGTGACATCTGCTCTGATAAAAATGGTGGAGGGGGGAGGATTTGAACCTCCGAAGGCTTCGCCGACAGATTTACAGTCTGTTCCCTTTGACCACTCGGGAACCCCTCCATTTCAGAAATCAGAAATCAGAAGCCAGAAACCAGATACTGTTATCTGGTTTCTGTCCTCTGATTTCTGTCTTCTGGCTTGGAGCTGGCGATGGGACTTGAACCCGCAACCCCCTGATTACAAATCAGGTGCTCTGCCAATTGAGCTACGCCAGCATGAACCTTAAAAATATATCCGCAAATCAGAAAAAATCAACACTTTTTTAATCAAGCAGTAATAAAAAAAGCCGGAGGCAATAACTTACCTCCGGCCTTACAACCACGGAACCTGTGTATGAAACTTACTCTTCGTTCAGAGGATTCTTCACATATGCCGAGACACGGTATCGTTCAAAAGCCATGGCAAAGGTCCTGTACACCATATGTGCAAATTTCGTATACGGCATATACAGAAACAGCATCATGATGGATACCAGGTGCAGGTAGTAGGCAACATAACCGATGGAGACAATACCGATCAGACGAAACAGCTCAGCAGAAATACCGGTTACGCCGACAGCCATGATCATCCAGATCAGAAACCAGTCATAGAAGGTATTGGAGGCCTGACCTTCAGCTTCCATCTTGGTGCGATTCCCCCACAGGATACCGATACCGACAACCAGAGCGATTGCGGCAACGTTGGCTATTATTTTGACCGGATTCCACAGGGACATGGGACCATGCAGGGATGGGATAAAGATTCCAAGAATATCCTGGGCAAAAAATGAATAGCCGGTGACAAACAGCAGCGCAATAAAAGCCCACATCAGCGGCAGATGGCCGCGGACACGGTCCTTATTGGTCACGCACTCGTTAAACCTGTTGTGCTGAACAATCTCTACAACCGATGGCCAGAGGAATTCCTTGACAAACTGGTTTACCGAGGGACGGTAGAGCGCCTCGCCGACACCTGCATTTTCAGCCATGTTCTTCCACATGGCAGAAACACCCTTATAAGCGGCAAACAGAGCCAGACCCGCTGTAGGGACCATGATCAGATCAATAAAGAGTACGTTTTTAGCCAGCAGTCTGAAATTCCAGTGCCCGAAAAAATGACCATAACCGGCATGGGCAAATTCTTCGGTTGACGGAATATGCAGACCACCTGAAATCAACCACATGACAAAGACAACTACTGCCGGTATCCCGATCAGCATGGGCAGATTCTTGCCCGAGCTTGCAAGTTTGGCAAGGCCGGCGGGCCAGCCATAAAACTTGTACGCATAGGCACGGATGGCACCGAGCACGTCTCCGGGCTTTGCGCCACGCGGGCAGTAGGCTGTACAGTCACCACACTGGTGGCAGAGAAAAATGTTGGGATCGCCGACAAGCTTATCCTTGAGCCCCCACTGGGCAAAGACCATTTCTCGACGGGGAAAAGGATCGTCGTCTGTTGACAGCGGACAGACAACGGAGCAGGTTGCGCACTGGAAACACTTTTTCAAAGTGTCGCCACCTGCCTCCTTCATATCCCTAATAAAATCAATATCTGGTTGTACGTTCATAGACATTTTGTCCTCCTGTCCTGAAAATTATTTTTCCAATATGTCGAAACTAAAAATTGTTGAATAAGTAAATCATAACCATATCAGCCCGAAAAAATTTTTCAGGCTGATATGGATTCGACACAACAGAGAGGTTAGAAGCCCTTGAACGGATTCGGCCCCATCTCAACGATCGACTCGACAAATTCATCAATTATCTTCGGAAGTTTGTCATAGTCGGAGATGGCAATCTGCTCGACAGCACAACGCTCAGGCTCAAGTCCGAGTGTGCCAAGGGTCTCACCGATGTTCTCCATACGCTTGTTGGCGATCTCAGAGCCCTTGACAAAGTGACACTGGTAATCGTCTCCCCAGCGGCAGCCAAGCAGCAGAACACCATCCATACCGGAGGACATGGCATCCTTGATCCAGACCATGTTCATGGAACCGAGACAGCGAACCGGGATAAAACGAACCAGCCTGTTCATGTTGTTGCGGTGCATTCCGGACATATCAAGTGCCGGATAGGCATCATTTTCACAGACAAAGACCAGAATACGCAGCTTGTCTTCATCATCATCAGGTACCTCAATGGCCTTGACCATGGAACCGATCATATCAATACTGTAATCGGCAAAGTTGATGATACGCTCAGGACAGGCTCCCATACAGGTACCGCAACGGCGACAACGGGTTGGATTCGGTAACGGTGTTCCCTTCTCATCATCATCCAGGGCACCAAATGGACACTCTTCCGTACACCGTTTACACTGGGTACAGCGGGACATGAAGAAATCCGGATAGGTCATGTCACCGGAACGCGGATGAACAGCAACACCACGGTTGGCAGACTCAATACACTGAATCGCCTTCAGGGCTGCGCCGGTTGCATCATCAATGGTCTCTTCCATGGTCTCTGCCTTACGGACACCACCACAGGTATAAACTCCTGTACGTCGGGTCTCATACGGAAAGCAGATAAAATGAGAATCCGCATAACCGTCAAACAGATCCAGATCAATGAAAGCCGGGCCCTGGCGATAGGACAAATTAATGGTAGGCTCATCCACTGTGGTGGGAACCATGCCGGCGGCCAGAACCACCATATCAACATTCAGGACCAGATCCTCACCAAGCAGGGTATCCTCGGCTGTTACAGCAAGACCGTCACCGACCTCTTCAACCTTTGTCACTGAGGCCTTGGTCAGGAAAACACCGTCTTTCTCCTGCATCCCCTTGTAAAACAGCTCGGTATTGCCCGGAGTTCGCATATGCTGGTACAGAATATAGGCCTGTCCGTCAACATTATCGTCACAGACATACTGGGCCTGCTTCAGGGCAACCATGGAGGTAACAGAGTTACAGTAAGGAAAGTCGTAATCATTATCCTTGCCGCCGGGGCTCTGGATAAAGGCAACGCGGGCCGGCACTTTGCCATCCTTGGCAAGTTTTTCAAACTCGGCATTGGTGACCACGTTTTTTAAGGTGCCGTAACCGAGATGCTCATATTCAGACACATCGGCAGGCCGCCAGCCGGTTGCCAGCACAACCGCACCGAACATCTCGCCGTCAGGATTGAGCTCGGTGTATGCCTTCATACCGGCATTGGGGTCTTCCATCTCACCTTTTTCAATTTTCTCCTGCTCTTCAACAGTAACCTTGGCAGGGGCATCCCACTCAGTCTCGGTACCGGCAGCCTTCAACGTAACGTTGAACTCACCCGGTGCACCACCGATACGGGCAACTTCTGTATCGGTTTTAACAGTGATGTTTGAATCAGAGGTCACAGCAGCAATCATCTGCTCAATGTTGGGCTGCTCAAGGCTTGTGTAGGGATAGGCAGTCGGGAACATCTTACGCCAGCCCATGGCTTTGCCGCCAAGCTCTCCTGCCTTTTCCACCAGGGTTACTTCATAACCCGCTTTTGAAGCCTCTTTCGCTGCGGTCAGTCCGGCAATACCACCACCCATAACCAGGATCTTCCTGCTGATGGTTTCCAGCTGAAACGGTTCAGGAAGTTCAGTCTTCTGGGCTCGAGTTACTGCCATGCGTACATAGTCTTCACCCATTTCCTGAAGAAACTCATCAACTCCTTCCGCCTCGGCAGCCTCAGCTGTCTCTTCACCTTCAGCAGCCTCAGTCGCCTCTTCACCTTCTGCAGCCTCCTCTCCTTCAGCAGACTCAGCAGCACCGGCAGTCCAGGCAACCTGTTCGCGCAGATTACCGCGAACAGTGATTGTATCATCTCCAAAATCAAACACATCCTGCATTACCCGGGGGGAGCAGGCACAGACTACAACAGTGTTTACACCGTTATCTGCAATATCTTTCTTGATAAGGGCAAGGCCTTCAGCACCACAGAGACAGGGATGATCCTGCATCTCCATGCCTGTCTCTGAAGCAGCGCTTTTCAGTCCATCGACATCGAGGACATCGCCAATGCCACACCCAGTACAGAGATATGCACCATATACTTTATCCATTGACTCTCCTCCTACCGTCCGATCTGAATTGCTTTAAGGGCTGCAGCAGTTGCAGACTGTGCACTGGTGTACACGTCGGCAGCAGACTTGGCACAGCCGGCAGCGATCATTCCCTTGTCAGGCTCGGAAACGACAAACCCGTTTCCGTCCATATTCACGCCAAGGGGTTTAGCCTGATCGCCGAGTGCAGGCTGCATGCCTGTCGCCAGGACACACATATCAACTTTCTGCCTGATCTTGGCACCGGTTACCGCATTCTCGGCAACCATGGTTACACCACCGTCATCTTCTGCAATGATGTCTGCGACCTTACCCTTGATAAACTCAGAATTCTCATCATTCATGAGTTTCTCGCGGAAATGTTCATATTTACCCGGCGTGCGAAGATCAATATAGAAGACATAGATCTTGGCATCCGGATAACGCTCTCGTACATAGGTCATCTGCTTGAATGTTGCCATGCAGCAGATATAGGAGCAGAACTCAAGATGGTTCTCATCACGTGACCCTGCACACTGCACAAAGGCGATGGATTCGATTTCCTTGTCATCGCCGGGACGGAGAATCTTGCC
>CAZKBZ010000156.1:0-5004 GCA_964551175.1 uncultured Desulfobulbus sp. | reverse complement strand
GCCAGGGGCGGGTTGGCATCCAGCATGATATGCTCTTCCGTTACTTCCGTGACCCTGACAATGATCATCTGATTGTCAGGCCCGGCCATCTGCAGCTGCTGGCCAACTTCCGGGTTTATATCTTTTGGTACCTGGTCGCGGGGGGCGGTAATGACCATTTCTTCGTTGTGCTGGCCATATGCCTTGTCCGCCGGAATGGTGACATTCTTTTTTTCGCCGGTCTTCATGCCGGTTACCGCCTCCTCAAAGCCGACAATAACCTGACCGCTGCCCAGGGTGAATTCCAGGGGTTCCCGTCCCTCTGAAGAGTCAAAGGTCGTACCGTCTTCCAGGGTTCCGGTGTAATGAATTTTTACGCTGTCACCAGCTTTTGCTGTTGTCATATTGTCTCCAGTATTGAGGCCGCCTTGAACCAAATATCCCGTTTTTCAAGGTAGCTTTGAGTAATCTCAGGGATTGCACTTTACTTAACTACCTTTATCCCTTCCAGTTTCCACTCTTCCGTGCCCACGGGTCGTGCCCATGTCCATTCTTCAGCAAACTTGACCGGTTCGGTCATGCTGCCTTCCACAACGTTACCGCTCTTTTCATCCACAGTGTAATCCAGCAGGTTGGCGGTGAACAGGATTGTTACAAAGTCTTCCCCGTCAACACTGCCGGCATCAACTATTTCAACCTTACGGATAGCTATTGATTCCAGCTTGTTGATGACTCCCTTTTCCTGCATTTCAGCAAAGTGGTCTGCATACTCTTCAGCCAGCTTGTCGCCCAGCAGATGACGGTAGCTGTCAAGATCACGGCGCATCCAGCCGGCCTGGACCTTGAAAAAAACGTCCGAGGCGACTTCCTTGAAATGATCAGGATCAAATCCGGGATCATGGGCACGGATTTCAGCCAGTCCCTCTTCTGCAGGGTTACCGGATGGCGGTACCGGAGGAATGGGAAAGTCGGATTGACTGCTGTCCGCTTGAGAATCTGTGCCAAAAAAAGAACCCTGCGATGGTGGCGGCTGATAGCCCGGACTTGAATTTCCTTTTGGCCTGGCTGTAAAACGTCGATACATGAAATAGCCGATACCAGCAAGTATCAGCAGGGGCAGAATCCCCATGCCGGAACCGCCCATGCCGAACATGGAACCAAAGAGCAGGCCGCCAAGAGCTCCGCCGAGCAGACCTCCGGCAAGGCCGCGGCCGAAACCGGATTTGTTACGGTTTACCTGGCTGGGAGCTTTTTGGGGGGCGGCTTTTCTCGGGGCCGCCCGCTTAAACGATCTTCCACCACCACGGGAACGGGCATCAGCGTACTGAGCAGTGATACCAGCCTCCACAAAGGTGATGGTGAAAAAGATCAGCAACAACGGCGTCAAGCGCCTTAACTGTGCGTACATACTCTTTTCCTTTAATGTTGAGGTGACAGGTTATACGACTGAAAAAATTAATGTAATACCTGCCGGCTGATTTGTCACTGTCTACGGATAATTTATCTGTTATCCGGAGATTCCTTATCCCGGCTGTCCCTGTTATCTGAATCATCAGTTTCCAGCAGGTAACCAAGACCGCAGCAGGCAGGGCATTCCTCATCAGTAAGCAGGAACCTGCTTTCTCCCTGAAAAAAGCTGATCTGGCCGGTTCCGCCACAGGTAGGACAGAGGGTTTGTCTGTTACTTTCCATCTTTTATATTTTCCAGTTCTTCCCAGCGGTTGTATAATTGGTTTATTTCCTGCTGCACGGTGTTCAGTTCCTGCCAGCAGGTGTGCAGTTTATCAGCGTCTGCAGCGGTTTCAGGATTCTGCATCAGTGCTTCCAGCTCCTGCTGTCGATTCTCAGCAGCCAGGATTGTTTCCTCCATCTGATCATATTCCCGCTGGTCCAGGTAAGAGAGTCTGCCGGTTTTTTTCTTTTTTCCGGGCCTGGGCGTAATCACTTTTTTTTCCGCCTGCTCCTGCTCCTGTTCAGCTTCCTGTATTGAGCGAAGCCACTGTTCGTAGTCGGCAAAATAGGAAACTCTGCCGCAGCCGTCAAAACCAAGGATCTGGCTGCATATGCGGTCCAGCATGAAACGGTCATGCGTGACCAGCACCAGTCCACCTGCAAATTCCTGAAGGCTTTCTTCAAGTACGTTTAATGACGGAATATCAAGATCATTGGTAGGTTCATCGAGAAGCAGAATGTCAGCCGGCTGGAGCATGAGTGCTGCAATAAGGATCCTGGCCTGTTCACCACCGGAAAGTCTTGACACCGGAGTCTCAAGCTGGTCACTGCGAAAGAGAAAACGTTTTGCCCAGGAAGCAACATGGATGGATCGGCCCTGGTACAGAACCGAGTCGCCATCCGGAGCCAGAGCCCTGCGCAGGGTTTGATCCTGGTTCAGCTGCTCCCTTCGCTGGTCAAAGCTGACGATGCGGATATTGTCTGCCACCCAGATGGTCCCGGTATCCGGTTTGGGCCCTTGGTCACGGTCCGCCGCCGCCAGTATCTGCATGAGCGAGGATTTGCCGCAGCCGTTGGGACCAAGCAGGCCGAGCCGGGTTCCGGGAGAGAGGGTAATGTCAAGATCTGCAAACAGGGTGTGGTGGTCAAAGGTTTTGGAAATGCTGGTTGCAGTAAGCAGTTTTCTCGTTTTGCGGTTGGTGGCATCAAACTCTATCTGTACATTACCTCCTGCCCGGTTGCGGTTTTTTACGGCGGCAAGTTCCTCCTGGAGCCTGTAGGCTTCATCCTTACGATATTTTGCCTTTGTTGCCCGGGCTTTCGGACCTCTGTGCAACCATTCGGTTTCCCTGCGGACTTTATTGGCAAGCCGTTCTTCCAGTTCCTGCTGGCCACTTAAAAAGACTTCCCGTTTTTCAAGAAAGACAGAGTAGGTGCCGTTTACCTGCAGGGTACCTTCAGGGTAGGCAGGAGAGAGTTCAATAACTCTGTTCACGGTATTTTCCAGGAAGCGGCGATCATGGCTGACCATGAGAAAAGCGTCCGGACTTTCCGGCAGGGAGGCGTTCAGCAGTTTTTCCAGCCACAGGATTCCCTGTATATCCAGATGGTTGGTGGGTTCATCCATGACCAGGATATCGGGGTGAACAACTAGGGCCCTGCAGATGGACAGCCGCTTGCGCCAGCCGCCGGACAACAGGTTGACCGGACAGTCAGGATCAGGGAATTCTGCCCGACTGAGCATGGTATGGACCCGGTTGTATTGCTGGATTGCCTCAAGGTTCAAGTCTGAGACAGCTTCATACAGGTTGTCCACACAGCTTTTTTCCTCATCAAAGACATCATCCTGGGCAAGGTAGCTGATCCGGATATGCTTCTGGAGATAGAGCCTGCCGCTGTCCGGTTCGATCAGTCCGCAGAGAATTCTGAGCAGGGTGGATTTACCGGAGCCGTTGGGTCCAATCAGTCCTATCCTGTCTCCCCTGGCAATGACCAGGTCGACGGAGGAGAACAGGGTCTGGTCACCAAATGCTTTGCTGAGATCGCGGCAGGAGAGAAGATTTGGCATGGTACATCTGGGGAAGATGAACTACAATAATAATAGCGTGTTGCAGCAGGACCTTTGCAATACGCAAGTGGTTCCTGCAACCTGCTGTTGTTAACCGTTTAAGTCAAAATTGTCTGCCCTGGGATAGGATCCCAGCCACTCATAGTAAGCGCAGATCTGCTTGAGAATTGAGCAACCTTCATTGATGACCGGATCATCCATATGCCCTATCATATCAATGAAAAACAAGTACTTCCACTGTTTACCCTTGATGGGCCTGGATTCGATTTTTGCCAGGTTGATGTTCTTGGCGGATAAAACAGTCAGCACCTCGTTGAGCGAACCGGGCCGGTCTGCCAATCCCAGCAGCAGCGAGGTCTTGTCCTGACCGCTGTGTGATGGTGACTGACGTCCAATGACCAGGAAACGGGTCGTATTGCCCTGGTAATCCTCGATGCCCTTGACAACGACCTGCAGTTCATAGGTTTTGATGGCAAGTTCGCTGGCTATGGCTCCGATATTTGGATTATTGGCAGCCATCTGGGCAGCGCCACCTGTGGAGAATACCGGCAGGGTGGGTACGCTGGGAAGGTTTTTTTTCAACCATTCCCGGCATTGGGCCAGGGGCTGGGCATGGGAGGCAACGGTCTGGATGTCTTTTATGTCGCCGGAGCGGCAGACCAGGTTATGACTGATGGGAAGCTGAAGCTCACCGCAGATCATGACACTGTATTTCATAAATGAGTCAAGGGTGGAAAAAACCGCACCTTCGATGGAATTCTCCACAGGGACAATACCATACTGGACCCGGTCCTTATCGACTTCATTAAAGACCTCGTCAATGGACTCCATGGCCTTGTAGCTGGCAGACTGGCCAAAATATTTTACACCGGCAAGATGGGTAAAGGTGGCCTCCGGCCCAAGATAGGCAACAGCTGTTTTCTGCTGGGACAATCTGCAGGTTGTGATGATTTCGTGAAAAATGGAGCGCAGGGCTTTGACCGGAAATGTATTCTGGTTGTTGGCCAGAAGTCGTTCATAAATTTCCCGTTCACGCTGTGGATCCCACTTTGCACGGCTGGTTTCATTTTTCAGCTTTCCGATGGCCTTGGCCTTGGCAAGACGTTCCTTGAGCAGTTCAAGGATGGTGTCGTCAATGTCGTCTATACGCTGCCGTATCTTGGGAATGGTTTGTTGATCACCCATAATTTTTCTATTTATTTGACTGTTAAAGAGGTTGAAATGTATCAAGGGATTTACACAACCGGCAAACAGATTATCAGGAAAAGCAAAAAAGAAACCCGATATCCTTTTTCCAATTGGGTGAAACGCTCACTTCAGGTATGGTAAGGCTATCTATGCTAAAGCATCTTGCATTGGTTGCAAAGAAAAAATTGAAAAGGGTTGTATGGTCATTCATTTTCAATAAAATAGCGGGATATTCAATAACAATAAGGCCTGTTGAGAGAAAACAGATGAGTGATTTTGAGATAAACAAGACGTTTGCCGAGATAAATGCCAGGATC
>CAZKBZ010000155.1:0-5102 GCA_964551175.1 uncultured Desulfobulbus sp. | reverse complement strand
CCTGTTTTTTCCTTGCCCTGCTTTTTCGGGGTGGAAACTCAAAACCCAGCTTTCCCTTATCATCAAGGAGCAGGTAAGCATCAAAGGGTCGCTTTTTTTTCGATATAAAACCGTTGATCAACTCTGTTTTGCCGTCCTTCAGGAGCTGCTCAATATAATCCCGGTCAATGCGTCGACCCAGAATAATCTTACCTATCCGCAGTCCCTTTTTGCTGTCACCCTTTATGGCGGATTCAGACATGAAGGCCATGGGTGTTTCATAAACCCTGGTATTGTCCACGGGTGACAACCCAAGCGGTTCCTGCTTTGTAATTTCCTCAAGGTCAAGATCCGCATTGGAATCGGCAAACTGAAAATCCACCTTGGAATCATGAATACGGACCGAGGCGGTAAATGGTTTTCCTTTTTTTGAACGGAAATCACTGAACGGTCCAAGGGTCTCGCCCCGGATCAAACGGACAATTTCGTCTTCATCCATGACCCGGCCGCCCAGCACTTTACGGATCATCAGCCTGTTGTCTTCCGACTCGTAGGCCGTGGCCGTTTCAAAGAACCTGCGACCATCCACCGGAGAAAACGAAGCCTCCCGCCGTACCGGGCCATCTCCTCCTTTCACCTTTGCCACGATCTCTGCTGTCTTATCACGGATCTCGTGCATGAACTGCTCGCGGGTCATGGCTCCTTTTAATATCTGGTTGAGCTTGAATTCCCATTCTCCCGTGAGCTCCGGTGAGGCCAGCACATCAATCTCCCTGGCCTCGAGCAGGGCAAGCAGCTCAAAGGCCTTGCCAGTGGGAACCAGTTCACGCTGTTCCCGGACAATGTACTTTTCACCCAGCAGCTTTTCAATAATAGCAGCCCGGGTGGCCGGCGTACCAAGTCCCCGTTCCTTCATTGCCTCGGCAAGCTCTTCATCATCAACCAGTTTGCCGGAATGTTCCATGGCGGAAAGCAGAGTTGCCTCTGAAAAACGGGGGGGCGGCTTGGTGGCGTGTTTCTGCTGGTCGATCTCCCTGCAGACAACCGGTTTTCCTTCGGGCAGGGCCTGCAGGGTCGTTGCATCCCCTGCTCCTGCCTTTGCCCCGTAGATAACCTTCCAGCCCGGCTCCACCAGGATCTTTCCTTCGGTAAGAAATGTCTCCTGCTCAACCACGGACAGACGGCGGGTTTTATGAAAGATCGCAGCCGGAAAAAAAACAGCCAGAAACCGCTGTACAATCATCTGGTAAATCTTCAACTCCGGCTCGGTCAGATTGCCGGGTAGGCCGGCGGTGGGAACAATGGCAAAATGATCGCTGATCTTTTTGTTGTTGAAAATACGTTTTGTCTTTTTCAGATACCCCTTTTTCAGGGCCTGGTCGGCAAACTTTCCATACTGCCACTGCTGCTGCCGTCCAACTACTTTTTTGACCGTTGGCAGATAATCTTCAGGCAGACAGCGGCTGTCTGTACGGGGATAGGTAATAACCTTATGACGCTCGTACAGGGCCTGGGCCAGGGCCAAGGTGTTTTTGGCTGAAAAACCGAACCGGGAATTGGCCTCCCGCTGCAGCAGGGTCAGATCATACAGTGAAGGGGCAGACTGCGTTGTTTTTTTACTGGACTCTTCAACAACAGCTTCTTTGCCCGTGCATTTTGCAACAATGGCTGCAGCCTTTTTCTCATCCCAGAGCCGGTTCTGACGGCCATGGGGATGATTCGGATCTTTTGTATAACCGGTATCAATCCATGTGCCTTCATAACTGATGGTTTCACAGGTAAAGGTAGCGTGCAGTTCCCAATAGTCTGTCGGCTTGAAAGCCCGTCGTTCAGCCTCACGTTTCACCAGCAGAGACAGGGTCGGGGTCTGCACCCGGCCGCAGGGTGTTTTTCGAAAACCTCCATGGCGAGAGTTGAAACTGGTCAGAGCCCGGGTGGCATTGATACCGATCAGCCAGTCCGCCTCGGACCGGCACAGAGCCGTATCCTCAAGGGGCAGCATTTCCTCATTATCCCGCAGGTTCGATAACCCCTCACGGATGGCGTTCAAGGTCATGGATTGCAGCCAGAGCCTGCGGATGGATTTACCGGCCACGGATTTTGTAAAGGCCTTTTTGAGAATGTATTTGAAAATCAGCTCTCCCTCGCGTCCTGCATCACAGGCATTGACAATCACCTCCACATCCCGGCGGCGGATCAGCTTGCTCAGCGCATTGAACTGGCTTTTGGTGTTGGGCAGCACAGTCAGGGGAAAGCTTTCCGGCAGAATAGGGAGGTTGTCCAGACTCCACTTCTGAAACTTTGGGTCGATTTCCTCGGGAAAACCGATGGAGACCAGGTGCCCGATGGCATAGGAAACTATGTAGTCCTTGCTTTCATAATGTGTCTTGGAACGTTTGAAAGTCCCGGGCAAGGCCTTGATAATATCAGCGGCCACACTGGGTTTTTCGGCTATGATCAGTGTTTTTCCCATTCTGGTCTCAATTCAACACAAAATAATAAATATGGTAACGCAACTGTTCTACCACTGAGTACACAGGGTCTGCAAAGAATCAACTGTCCTCATCTGCAGGTCTTGTGATTAATTAAAAAAATTATATATATTCATAAGTTACACAGTGTCAAGAAATTCAATGAGTGCTGTGTGCCAGCTGTCAGGCTGGTCAAAATAACAGGGATGGGGTGCACCTTCCAGGACCAGTCGCTTTGCACCCTTGATGGAACTGAGCAGGATGTCACTGTTGGCAAGGGGCGATATCTGGTCTTCACTGCCCCAGACAATGAAAACAGGTATCTTGATTTGAGAAAGGTTGTCTTTGTTTTCCTCAATTCCGACAGAGCCGACCAGAACCAGACCGCCCAGCATACCGGGATGGTTAAGGGCAAACTCAAGCGCAATTCGACCGCCCATGGAGGGACCGATCAACACCGGGTGCTCCAGTTCAAGCGTACGTATAAAATCTGCCACTACTGTATCCTGGTCAGCCTCACAGGCAGGGGAGCCTCCGAATCCCGGCATATCCAGGGCCAGCGGATGATGACCTGCTGCAGCCAGTTTTTCCAGAGTGCCTAATTCCTGCCAGCTTTCCGCTTTAAATTTCATGCCGTGCAGCAGGATAACATCCCTGCCTTCAGGATTTCCGGTTTCCAGAAAATGGAGGGTACAGGAAGCAGTATCAATTTTTTTTGATGTGATATCAGTCATTTTCATACACCCAATCAATTGTATTATAATATAGAACAGGTTTATTTGCTCGAAACAGATGACAACAAGTAAGCGACATCAACGGCTTTGTCAATGGCAACAGCAAAGAAGAGGTACAGGGGAAATGATCTGGTGGCACCATCTATACCGGATGGCTGCCTGGGAAAGGGAGACTTTTCATACAGTGCTGCAGGACGGTTGCATTGAGCTGTCAGTTGAAGTGAGATGAATGGTTGTGGTGTAATATCCGCAACCATTCAGGTGATGCTCAAATCTTCTGTGGACTACTGTCAAGTCATGGCAATGAAGTACACTGCGCAATCAGGATTTGGCTCAGTTCCTCTTTTTTTCTTCTGCAAGTTCCTTTTTCTTGGCGGCAAGATCCCGCAACAGACCACTATTCATTTCCTGCAGCTTCTCCAGTTGACCCTGTAGATCAGCAATTTCTGCCAACAAAAGATCCTTGTTGATCCTCCAATGGTCAAGCTTTTTATTCATCTCTTCAAGGGCCGCGTCTCTCTTTTCCACCATCAGCTCAAGGCCTGTTACCTGGGCACGTAATGCCTTGTACTTGCGGGTCAGCTTTGTCTGATCAAGAGCAGCAACCGTATCACCTAACTCGCGGATGGACAGGGAAGCCTCGTCCAGTTTCCCCAGCAGCTCCTGATTCGTTGTTTCAGCCTGTGCAAGCTTTTCCTGCAACTCCTGTATAAACGCTTTACTCTCACCAAGTTTCCCTTCCAGTTCTTTTACTCTGGCAACCTCCTGTTCAGCCTTGGCAAGCTTATCCTGCAGTTTCTGAAAAGAGGCTTCCATTTCAGCGAGTTTCCCCTGCAGCTCAAGAGCCTTTTGCGGTCCCTGCTCAACAAGGGCAAGCTTCTCACCCAGTTCCTTGATAGAGGATTCACTTTGGGCAAGTATTTTCTGGAGTTCCTGTACTCTCTGTGCTTCCTTTTCGGCAATGGCCAGTTTTTCCTGCAGCTCTGCATAAGAAGATTTCATTTTGGCAAGCTCTGTCTGCAGTTTTTCCTTTACCTGCGTTTCCTGCTCGATGGGACTGAGTTCGCTCTTGATCCACACTTTGGTTGTGTAATCCCCTTTAACCTTTGCCCTGGTTTCTTCCAGTTCTTTTTGTAGTGCGGCAAACTTCTGTGCCTGTGCCTCAACCTCAGTTTCAGCTGCTGCAAGTTTTTCCTGAAGTTCGTTGACAGACGATTGGGCCGCTGCCAGTCTTGCCCGCAGTTCTTCACTGCTCATTACTGCCGGTTCAGCAGGAATGACCTCACTTTTCAGCCACATCAATGCGTGCTTTTCTTCGGCCTTAGCCTCTGTTTCCTTTGCTTTTTCAGTTGCAGCGGCATGATGCTGTTTACCTGCCTGCAGGGCAGCCTGAAGATCAGCCACCTGTTTCCGTAATGCTTCAATCTGCTGCTGATTATCAGGTGCCATGGCTGGCGAATGCTTCATCTTGTCGACCTGTTCGGCCAATTTTTCCTTTTCCCTGTTCAGGCCTGCCACAAGAGCTTCACTTTTGGAAATTTTTGCTTCCAGAACTTTGGTGGCCTTGCGAAGTTTCAGCAGATCATTTTGAGCCTTGGCCAGTTGCTCTTCACTCATCTGTGCTGTTGTCTGCAGCCTGGCAACCTCTTCTTTAGCCTGCTCCAACTGGGAAATCGCTGTCTTCAAATCCTTCTTGGCCGCCTTTCCAGACCTGTTCCCCATTTGTCCCCATAAGAAACCCAGAACCAGCAGCACTGCCAGGATCCCAATAACCAGATTCTTGTTCATAGCCAACTCCTGTTTGTTAAAATCATTTTGAGCAATGGCACGGCCACACCCTGCTCAACTACCTCGCGCACCTTAAGGCCACCTTGCAAAATTGCTATTTTGCCCGATTTCTGTGTCACAGCGAAAAACA
>CAZKBZ010000154.1:3700-5105 GCA_964551175.1 uncultured Desulfobulbus sp. | reverse complement strand
AGGGAAGAGATGACCCCGAGAAACGCCTATCAGCTGGTTCATGACGAACTGATGCTGGACGGCAATTCCCGGCTCAACCTGGCCACCTTTGTGACCACCTGGATCGAGCCGGAGGCCCGGCAATTGATGAGCGAGTCCTTTGACAAAAATATGATCGATAAGGACGAGTATCCGCAGACTGCCGAAATCGAGATGCGCTGCACAAATATCATCGCCCACCTCTTCCATGCCAGGAGTGATGACAGGGAAAACGGCTGCGGCTGCTCCACCATCGGTTCCAGTGAAGCCGCCATGCTCTGTGGTATGGCCTTGAAATGGAACTGGCGCAAAAAACGGAAGGCCCAGGGGAAAGAGACCAGCCGTCCCAATTTCGTCACCGGGTCGGACGTTCAGGTCTGCTGGGAAAAATTTGCTGTGTACTGGGACATCGAGCTGCGGCACGCGCCCATGAAAAAAGAGAACGGCTACCGGGTCGACATGCAGGACCTGGTCGATCTCTGTGACGAGAACACCATCGGCGTGCTGGGTATCCTCGGCACCACCTATACCGGTGAATACCAGGACATCAAGACGCTGGACAGGCTGATAAGCAGGTATAACGCCCGCACAGGCCATGATATTCCCATCCATGTCGATGCGGCCAGCGGCGGGTTTGTGGCACCTTTTCTTGATCCGGACCTGGAGTGGGATTTCCGGCTCGACAATGTCAAGTCCATCAACGTCTCGGGCCATAAATTCGGCCTGGTCGCCCCCGGCGTGGGCTGGGCCATCTGGCGGGACTGGTCCTGCCTTCCCGAGGAACTGATCTTCCATGTCAACTACCTGGGCGGCGACATGCCGACCTTTGCCCTCAACTTCTCCCGGCCCGGTTCCCAGGTCATCGCCCAGTACTACAACTTTGTGCGCCTGGGATTCGACGGCTACCGGAACATCCACAAGGCCAGCCTCAACGTGGTGAAGATGCTCAAAAAAATGGTGGAGAAATCCGAGCTGGGCGAGGTGGTTATGGATGATATCCGCATGCCGCTGCTCGCCTTCAAGCTCAAGGACGACAAGCACTATGATTTCACGGTGTACGATATTTCCGATGGTTTGCGCCGCTACGGCTGGCAGGTGCCGGCCTACACCCTTGCCAGGGGGTGCGAGAATGTCTCCATCCTGCGGGTAGTCGCCAAGGAGGGGTTCAGTTACGATCTTGCCGCCCTGCTCATCGAAAATGTCCAGCAGGTCATTGACGAACTCAAGGCGAGAGAAACGGTCCGGGTGGAACCCTCGAACAAACCGAAAATATGCTGATTTTGGGAATATTTCACCATCCAAATTGGTTGGCGGCTTGTCCATGGTGCCGATCTATACAGAAAAATATCCAAAAAATGCGCAATTCGGGTAGACAGAAACCGTTTTT
>CAZKBZ010000154.1:0-3600 GCA_964551175.1 uncultured Desulfobulbus sp. | reverse complement strand
CCGTTTTTAGATCATCTCATTTTGTTTCTGTCTTTTGGCTGAAAAACGAGGAGAAGCAACATGTATGAAACCCTTGCCGTTCTTGGTCTGTTCACATTCATCTACAGCCTGATTGCCGGCAGAGTAGAAAAAACCTGGGTCAGCGGTGCTATTATTTTTTGTATTTTCGGCGTGCTGGTCGGCCCCCACGGGTTCAACCTGCTCCCCCTGGCCTCTGATTCGGAACAGATCAAGACCCTGGCTGAACTGACTCTGGCCATGGTGCTGTTCAGCGATGCGGCCAGCGCCAACATGCAGGTGCTGCGCCGCAACTCTCGCCTGCCTGTCCGCCTTCTCCTCATCGGCCTGCCGCTTACCATCGCGCTCGGCTACCTGGTGGGACAGTTGCTCTTCGGGCAGATGGCTGCCCTTGAAATCGCCCTGCTGGCAACCATGCTGGCCCCCACCGATGCAGCCTTGGGCATGCCGGTGGTCACCAACCCGAAAGTGCCGGCCGAGTTCCGTGAGGGGCTGAACGTGGAAAGCGGGCTGAACGACGGTATCTGCGTGCCCATCCTCATGATTTTCCTGGAACTGGCCACCGGCCAGGCGGAAAATGGAGCCAGCGTGGGCATGATTTTCTCACATTTTGCTGCTGAAATAGGGATCGGGGCCTCTGTCGGACTTGGCCTCACCCTTGCGGCTGTGCTGATGGGCCGATGGGTCACGGACCGCGGCTGGGTGGACAAGGTCTGGTCCATGGTGTCGATCCCGGCCCTGGCACTGGGCTGTTTCGGCATGGCCCAGTACCTGGGCGGCTCGGGTTTTATCGCGGCTTTTGCCGGCGGCCTGCTCTTTGACGGTCTGCTTGGTGAAAAACGTGAGTCCTGGCTGGATGAGGCGGAAAGCCTGGGAAAACTCTTTTCCCTGATCACCTGGGTCATTTTCGGTGCCTCGGTAGTCAACCCCGCTGTCAAGGCATTCAGCTGGCCGATCGTGATCTATGCCCTCCTCAGCCTGACCCTGATCCGCATGCTGCCGGTCTTTGTCTCGGTGTCGGGTATGGGGATCAAGACCGAGCCCAAGCTCTTCATGGGCTGGTTCGGGCCCCGGGGTCTGGCCAGCGTGGTGTTCTGCGTCATTGTCATAAACGAAGACCTGCCCCATGAATCCATCCTGACCCAGGTCGTGGCAGTGACAGTCATACTCAGCATTCTCCTGCACGGCATGACAGCCAATCCCTGGGCTAACGGGTTCGGACGCAGGGCACAGCAGCAGGCTGGGCAGTAAATGGTTTGTAATGAGGAACAAGGAATATAACCTTTGTGCTGTATCCGGCCTACCCGTACGGGTGACGGAAACACCAGGCCGGAGAACAATAGCAGGAATGCGGTGGAGTGATGTCTATCGTTTTACGATCCTGAAATTTTCAATTTCCAAAATCTTTACAAGGAGGACCTGAGTGTGATGAACCGACGTTTGCTGTTGAAAAGTGTGCTGTTTGCAGGATGTATGCTGTCGTTGTCAGTACTGCCTGCTGCCGCCCTTGAAAAAAATGACTTTGATTTCCTGACCACTGAAGATCTGTACATGCTTTGCTCCGTAGACCCGGCGCACGGAGATTTCTCTTCCGCATCTTATGCCTGCCGTGGATTTATCGCAGGCGCAGTCCAGTACCATAACGGTATAAGCGATGCCAAACACCTGCCGCGGCTGATCTGTTACCCTGAAGGCACCACGCTCAAAGACGGTCAGGTTGCCTTTGTCCAGTGGGCTGAAAAGAACAAAAACAATAAAGAACTGATGAATGAATATCCGGTCATGGGTCTGGTCAAGGCCCTGGCTGAAAAATATCCCTGTCAGAAAAAATAAAATAACCTTACAAATCGGAGGATACTATGAGAACAGTGAGAATGATGTCTCTTGGTGTGGTGCTGTCCCTTTTTCTGCTCAGCGGCTGCGGCTCCACAACCGGCACCCGGGCCCTGAGCGGCACAGGAATGGGTGCGGCCGCCGGCGGACTGATCGGATCGCTGACCGGCAATTTCGGTCAAGGAGCGGCCATCGGCGCCGGCGTGGGTGCAATCGGCGGCTACCTGTATGATCAGTATGAAAAAGGAAATATCGACTGATAACGCTGCTGTCCAGCCTGTTCCGAAGAATTCCGGGGCAGGCTGGATTCAGTGGCTGTACGGTGTGACTTGTTCAAAGGTTTTGCCCACATGAGCTGAAAGAATAAGCTTCATTCGCAAGGACCAGGAACAGAAAGCGCGTAAACAGCCTGTACCGGAGAATGCAGTCCTGATCGACCCCTTCCCATCCAGGAGGTATATCCAATGCTCAGCCCATTGTCCTGTTGTCGGGAAATTCGAACAAATCCGGCAACTGTTGTCTCCGCTCAATCCCACCCGTCCCTGTTTCCGACAGGCCTGGCCATTGAGCAGGTGCACCAGGATCCCGACACGATGATGAAAGAAGCGGTTTTCTGGGACCTGGACATCCGGCAGTTTACCCGGGGGGCCTATCATAACCGGGTTGAGGTCGTGCACACCGGCCGGATGCAGATCTCAAGAACCACCTACAATGTCGGGGTCATGGTACAGGGGGCCATCACCAAGGGACATATCTCCTTCAGCTTTCTTCTCCCCTGCGACAAACCGATCCATTACTGCGGCAGTATGACAGAACCCGGACACTGTATGATTGTGCAGCACGACCAGGTGTTTGAATTTATCTCGTCGGATGCAGTGGAGTTTCTTACCCTGGTGTTCAGCCCGGAACTTGTGAAACAAAAAATCATCCAACTCGGCGGCCGCTCACTTGCCGGTTTGATCAACAAAAGAATTGTATATATTCATCCGGAAAAACAGCACAAAATCCTCAATCTGCTGAACTCGATTGTCCATCGGCTGCAGAATCTCTCCATGCCCCTTACACCGGTCCAGGAACTCTTTCTGGAAGAGATGGTTATAGAGCAGCTCCTGCTGGCTGTCCGATTTGATATTTCCCTCAAGCTGCCCCATCGCCTGGGCGTGGCCGGCAAGGCGAACAGGATTATCCGGGCCAACCTGCGAAGCCGGTTGACGGTCAATGACCTCTGTACGGCAGTCGGCTGTTCACCGCGCACCCTGCAGATGGCATTCAAGGAGTGTTTTGGTGTTTCACCAAGGGAATATATCCACATTTTACGCCTCAACGAAGTCGGCAGGGAACTGCGAAGAAACCCGGACAACACGTTTGTTTCAGAGGCCGCCATGAAATACGGTTTTTCACATCTTGGACGTTTTGCCGGTGACTACAGATTGTTTTTCGGCAAACTGCCCAGTTCCACTAAAAAAACGTTTATATGAAAGTCTCCACGTAGCACTGATCTTGCCATGCTGCGGTGACGGATTTTCTTTGTTCGTTGTGGCTGGCAAACCTGGTCCAGCCATGCTGGTTAGCAAGATTTTCTCGTTGACTTCCTTTTTTATTTCCCATAACACATCTGAAGATCAGGAAACATTTTTTCCTCAGAAATAAACAAATTCTATGGACAAATATAATTCCTGTTCTTATTAATAAGTTATTTTGTTTTTCTGTACTGTCCTGTTTTGCGTGCATCTGTTACTTTGAGAAATA
>CAZKBZ010000153.1:0-5199 GCA_964551175.1 uncultured Desulfobulbus sp. | reverse complement strand
GTTAAGGGCTATGAGGATGGTTTTCAAGGGTATAACCTGATTGTTGTGACCAAGAAAGACAGCGACATCAAGAGCCTTGAAGATCTCAAGGGAAAACGGGTCGCCCATACCTCCGCCTCGTCCAACTCCGGCAACCTTGCACCCAGGGCCATCTTTCCCCAGCATGGCATTGTTCCGGACAAGGATTATACCGTGGTCTATTCCGGCAAGCATGACCAGTCAATTCTTGGTGTTGCCCATGGCGACTATGATGCGGCACCGGTAGCCTCGGATGTGTTTAAACGGATGGCTGCTGCCGGCAGGATTAATGGTGATGATTTCCGCATTGTTTTCACCAGCCCGAAATTCCCGACCTCTTCTTTTGGTTATGCCCACGATCTGAACCCTGATCTTGCCAAAACGATAATCGATGCCTTTTATTCCTATCGCTTCACCCCTGCCATGCAGGAAACGTTCGGCGGAGCTGACCGGTTTTTTTCCTGTAACCTACCAGAAAGACTGGAAGGTAATCCGTGATATCGCTGCTTCAACCGGCACATCATACAACCAGGCCGGCTTGAAGAAAATGGCTGAAAAGGATGCTGCCAAAGCGGCAAAGAAAAAAGCCAAGAAGAAAGAGTAATCCGGCTACGCAGGCACCACCTCCTATCCAGTAATCAGGGGGTGGTGCTCTTTTTTTTGCCCTATTCATAGATGAAGGCTGCCCGGTAATTTCCGGGTTGATGAACATGACCATTGAGCAGCAAACCTCAAGCGAAGAACAGCCCCAGAGATCACTTCGAATTGAAAACCTGGTAAAGGAATATGTTGCCGGCAAACCGATCCTGAAAAATATCAGCTTTGAGGTTCATGGTACCAGCAGTGTTGCCATTATCGGACCTTCAGGTACCGGGAAGAGTACACTGATCAGATGCGTCAACAAGCTGATCCCTCCAACCTCAGGTAATGTCTATGTAAGCGGGGAAAATATTACCAAGCTTCATGGTCGAGAGCTGCGAAAGGCGCGGCGAAAAATCGGCATGGTCTTTCAGGAGTTCAACCTGGTGGAGAGACTGTCGGTGATGGAAAATGTTCTCAGTGGTCGCCTTGGTTACGTGGCACCATGGCGGGCATGGCTGCGAAAATATCCTCAGGAAGAAATTGAAAGGGCATTTGATCTGCTCGATGCCATCGGCTTAACGGAGTTTGCCACGCAGCGGGCGGACAGTCTCTCGGGAGGTCAGCGCCAGAGAGTCGGAATAGCAAGGGCAATTATCCAGGAGCCCCATGTTCTGCTTGCTGATGAACCGACTTCCTCTCTTGACCCAAAGACCAGTGTGGAGATCATGGAGCTGCTCGTGGCCCTTTCAGAGGCCCATGGTATTCCGCTGATCATCAATATCCATGATGTTGATCTGGCAAAGCGGTTCACCACGCGGGTGATCGGTCTGTCCAAAGGTAGCATTATATTTGATGGTCCGCCGGCGGAGCTGTCCAGGGAGAATCTCAAGGAAATATATGGTGGGGAGGAATGGCTGCAATGACAGCCGGAGTTAAAACGGTATACGGAAGCCCTTTCAAGGTGAACTGGTGGGCACGGGCCGGCTGGCTGGTGGCGGTTCTTTATGCCGTCTACGCTGCCAATTACCTTGATGTTTCCTGGGGACGTTTTATTGAGGGGCTTGGCAATGGGGCCGTGTTTCTGGGTGAGATGATACCACCCAGTTTCTCGCGCTGGAAACTGCTTGTTGCTAACCTGCTGGAGACGGTGGAAATCGCCGTTATCGCTTCCGCCTTTGGAGTGCTTTTTTCCCTGCCGGTGGGTCTCTTTGCTGCACGTAACCTGATGCCGGTCTGGGTAACCTGGCCGTTTAGAGTATTCATAGCCCTGTGTCGTTCGTTTCATCCGGTCATTTTTGCCATTTTATTTGTCAAGGCCGTGGGCTTCGGTCCACTTGCAGGTATTCTGACTCTGATTTTCGCCTCAATCGGTTTTATCGGCAAACTGTTTGCCGAGGCAATCGAAGAGATTTCATTAAAACCTCTTGAGGCACTTCGGGCAGCAGGAGCGCCGTTTATCAGTGTCATAATTTACGCGGTCCTGCCACAGGTACAGAATCGTTTCATCGGCTTTGCCTCCTACCAGTTCGATGCCAACCTGAGAAATTCAACCATGGTCGGCATTGTCGGGGCGGGCGGAATCGGCGGCACCCTGTTTGCCGCCTTTCAGCGTTTTGACTATGATTTTCTGGCCGCAATCCTCATCTCGATTATTGCACTTGTCATGGTGAGCGAGTTTCTTTCGCTCCAGGTCAAAAGAGTGTTCCAGTGAGCAAAGAATCGCTACATACCTGGGAACGGTTCACCTCTGGTGAACGGTTGGCAAGGTTTGCTGTTTTTCTCAGTTTTGCGGCGGCCCTGTCCATTTCGCTGCGTACGGTGGAGGTCATTCCGGAATTTCTTTTTGATGCACCGGTTCAGGTTGCCGACCTGTTGAGCCGAATGTGGCCGATGGATCTGGGCTATTACCGGGAGGGCATTCATGCGGCCATGGTGGAAACCCTGCATATTGCCAGCCTCGGAACCCTGCTTGCCCTGGTAATGGCCATACCCGTTGGTATCATGGGCGCAAGGAATATTGTGCAGGTTCCCCTGCTGAACTGGCTGGCAAAGCTCATCCTGGTCTCATCCAGGTCGGTTAATTCGCTTGTCTGGGCACTGTTGTTTGTAGCCATTTTCGGTCCCGGCGCTCTTGCCGGCACGGTCTGTATCGGTTTTCGCTCTGTTGGTTTTGTCGGCAAACTGTTTGCTGAAGCCCTGGAAGAAACAGACCCTGGTCCCATCGAAGCCTTGACAGCAGCCGGTGCACCCTGGTTCAGTGTTTTTCTTAAAGGGTACTGGCCGCAGGTGGCTCCTGCTTTCTGGGGGATTTTTTTATTCAGGTGGGATATCAATGTCCGAGAATCCGCAGTCATAGGACTTGTGGGAGCAGGAGGGATCGGCATGGTGCTTGATACCGCACTGAATCTTTTTTACTGGGACCGTGTCTCTGTCATACTGCTCAGTATCTTTGTGGTTGTCATTCTTGCAGAATTGCTGGTGACCAATATCAGAACACGGGTTATATAGAGCAGCTTGTCCGAATATCAGCGGTCCAGCAGAATATCAA
Source organism: uncultured Desulfobulbus sp. (assembly GCA_964551175.1). Classification (GTDB taxonomy): domain Bacteria; phylum Desulfobacterota; class Desulfobulbia; order Desulfobulbales; family Desulfobulbaceae; genus Desulfobulbus_C. The sequence continues at coordinate 2,051 of CAZKBZ010000153.1, read as the reverse complement.
CCATTTCCGCAAAACCATAACCGCCTTTTTCCTCTGTGATCCAGCCAGGTTTGCACGAGAGTTCATCCGTAAACTGCAGGATATTGGCAACGCCTACGGAGTTGGGGAAATGAGCAAACATGGGACAATCATTGGGTGAATCTCCTGCAAAGAGAATCGATTCCTGCCGGCTGTCTACATCAACCTGGAATATCTCGGAAAAAAATTTCCGGGTCATGGAGAGTTTGTCGTAATCCCCAAACCAGCCGTTTACATGAATTGAGCTGATTTTGGCAACAGCACCGGCGGACTTAAAAATCGCCACTATTTTTTTAACCGCCTCCATGGGCAATGGTTCCACGTCTTCACAGAAATCAATGGCAAGGTCAGCCTCGCGATACGGCTGGTCAACAGACAGCCCGCAGCCGGGGACGTCACACAGGATGCGTTCCTGCAGAAGGAGAAGTTGTCGTCGGTCTTCCCGCCGTTGTTCATCGCTGCGCCAGAAGCTGCGCACCATTTTCCGGTTTTGGTGGTCGTAATGGAAATAGAATGCTCCGTTTTCACCAACCAGGCCTGCCACCGGCCACATTCTGGCAATGTGATCGCACCAGCCTGCCGGCCGGCCGGTAATGGGAATAACGTTGATGCCGGCTTCCTGCAACCGTTCCATGGCGCTGTAAGCGACTGCCACCAGTTTCCCGTTCAGGGTCAGGGTGTCATCAATATCTGTCAGCACGTACCTGACCTGTGCTTTTGCTTCACGGGGAAATGTATGAAAAGGTTTCACGGGAAACACCGTTTAAATTTTCTGTTTATCTTTTTCGCATGGTCCATCCTGAAAAAATTACATAATAACTATTACAAACAGCAGGTTGGAAGTCAATCCCTTTCCGGACAGTCCGGCACTGCGATGGAGTTGCAGCAGAAAAACCTTGTCGTTGCCCTTGGCTGTTGCTAATACTGCCTGGCAGGTAACCTGTTGTTTCTCCTTAGAGGCCAGATGTGAGTATCCGCAGCCAGCTTGAAGAGCAGGAAAAGCAGATCCTGTCGTCCCATGCCTGCCTGAGCAGCAGTTCGCGGGGACGGTTCCACAAGGAGCTGGACACCTGCAATCTGCGCACTGTTTTTCAGCGTGATCGTGATCGTATTCTCCACTCCAAGACTTTCCGCCGTCTCAAACATAAAACCCAGGTTTTTCTGGCTCCTGCAGGAGATCATTACCGGACCCGTTTGACCCATGTTCTCGAGGTGTCCCAGATAGCACGTACTATTGCTGTCTGTCTGCGGTTAAACGAGTACCTGACCGAGGCCATTGCCCTTGGCCATGACCTGGGGCATACTCCCTTTGGTCATGCCGGGGAATACAGTCTTAACATGCTCCATCCGGGCGGGTTCAAACATTACAATCAGAGTCTGCGGGTTGTTGATTTCCTGGAGAATCATGGCAAAGGGTTGAACCTTACCTGGGAAGTCCGTAACGGAATTATAAAGCATTCCAAGGGATATCGAGATATTTTGCCTGAAGATTCCAGGGCATTACCTGCCACCCTTGAAGGGCAGGCAGTACGGGTTGCCGATATCATTGCCTATCTAAATCATGACATGGATGATGCCCTGCGGGCGGAGATGATACGGGAAACCGACCTGCCCATGCATCTGCGCCGGGTGGTGGGGGATAACCCTTCCCGCCGCATTGATGCCATGGTGCGTGACCTGATCACCGAAACCCTGCGTCTGGATGACGGCCGTCTGCGTTTAAGCACCCTAATGCAGGAAACTATCCGTGACCTGCGAACCTTTCTTTACAACAACGTGTACCGAAACCAGCTGGTCCATAATGAGTTTGAAAAGGCACAGAAGATAATCCGTGATCTGTATGAGTTTTTTCTGGAGCATGAATTTCCCAACGGTTCAGCGGAACCTTTTGCCAAGCGCATTCCGGTGAACAGTGCAGAAGAAGAAAAGCGGCTGCACCGCCATGTCTGTGATTTTATAGCAGGTATGACCGATCGTTATGCCCTGGGATTGTACAGCCAGATTTTTATGCCCAAACCCTGGTCCGTACTGTA
>CAZKBZ010000152.1:0-5289 GCA_964551175.1 uncultured Desulfobulbus sp. | reverse complement strand
AAAAATAAAATGCTCACATATGCCTAATATGCTGCGCTTTTATTTTTTGCTGTTTCTTGAATTCGAGCAGATAGCGTAGACTTCGACATATCAAATTTTTCAAGGTAGCCTTAAGCTCTCTGCTTTATAGCGTGTTGGCTTAAATTCTAAAATTACCATCCTGTTATTTCAAGGCAGCCGTTGAAATACATATTCATCTCAGTAAAGGAGGTTACATGGCGCTGATTGAAGCACAGAATCTGAAAAAAGATTATATTGCCGGTGAGATAACGGTTAATGCCATACGAGGCATTGATTTCAGTATCCAGGCCGGTGGTTTTGTCTCCTTTGTCGGCCCTTCAGGCAGCGGCAAAAGTACGCTGCTGAACATGATCGGCTGCCTTGATCCGCCAACCTCGGGCTCGCTCACCGTTGCCGGACAGGATGTCAGCCTGCTGGACTCGAGAGAGTCGGCACGGTTCAGGGGCAAACATATCGGTTTTATCTTTCAGGATTTTAACCTGATCCCGGTGCTGACGGTCTTTGAAAATATTGAGTATCCACTCCAGATGGTACAGAACTGGCCTAAAGCAGATCGAAAAAAACGCGTGCAGGAGCTCCTTGAGGCGGTGGGCATGTCCGATCAGGGAAACAAGTATCCAGGCCAGATTTCCGGTGGCCAGAAACAACGGGTTGCCGTTGCCCGTGCCCTGGTGACCAATGCCGAACTGGTACTGGCCGACGAACCCACAGCCAACCTGGACCGCAGGACCGCCAACCGCATCATCAGCCTGATGAAAGCCATGCGCGATGAATTCGGGACCACTTTCATCTTTTCCACCCATGATCCCAGAGTCGTTGACAGTGCTGAAATTATTTTCAACCTGGAAGATGGACTGCTGTCGCCGCAGAATGGCGGGAATGGAGGTAATCATGCTTAACATACTCAAACTCGCCTGGCGAAACCTGCTGCGCTACAAACGCCGGACCCTGCTCACCACGACCCTGATCACCCTTGGTGTGGTGGCGGTGTTACTGTTTATATCTATTTCAGGATCATTCAAGGCCATGATGATCGGCCAGATAACCGATTCCATGCTGGGCCACCTGCAGATTCATCGTAAAGGCTATATGGCATCCATGGACAGCCTGCCCCTTGACCGTAATCTTAAAGGTCAACAGATCGCCAAGATCAAGAAGCTCCTGGACGGAGATGAACGTATTGAAGCCTATTCCATGCGGATTAAGCTTGGAGCGATGTTCAGTAACTTCAAGGAAACCACCAATATCCGCTTAAATGCAGTAAACCCTGAGCAGGAAATCCAGACGGTTCCCATGCTGGAGGACCGCATCATAAAGGGTAAAAAAGAAGGACTGCTGAAAAAAGGTGAAATCCTGGTTCCGGAACTCATTGCCAAGGGAATGAAGGTTAAAATAAATGATACCATTGTTCTGGTTGCCACCAACAAGGACGGTTCGGTCAACGGGCAGCCATTTGTAATCCGGGGCATACTGGAAGGTATTTCCGGCCCGGGCGGCAGGGACGGACTTATCCATATTCAGGATGCAAAAACACTTCTCCGCATTGAGGGCAAGGAGGTCAGCGAAGTCGCTGTTCGTCTGCAGGATATGAATGAGCTGGAGACTGTCTTTACTGAATTGAAAGGCACGCTCGGCTCGATCAAAAACAAAAAAGGGAAACCGGTCTTTGAAGTTCATACCTGGGAAAAACTGTCGCCATTTTTCAATATTTCCCGCATGATTGATCTGATGACGCTCTTTATCAAAATCATGCTGGTGGCCATTGTCCTGGTCAGTATCATGAATGTCATGATCATGGCGGTCTATGAACGCATCAATGAAATCGGGACCATTTCAGCCATTGGCACGCCGCCGGGAAAAATTCTTTCCCTGTTTGTGGCGGAAGGTTTTTTTCTTGGTGTTTTCGGTACGGTTATCGGAGTAGTGATCAGTCTTGTGGCCATTTCCGCAATGAATGTTTTTAAGATTAGCTTTGATTTCGGCAGGCAGAAAGGGTTGCTGCTTGCTCCGGACATCGGTGCAGGTGATGTTGTAACCGTTGTTCTGATCGTTATTGCCATTGCCGTTCTGGCAAGCCTGCAGCCGGCCTGGAAGGCTTCGAAAATGGACCCGATCACTGCCCTGCGTCACGTATAAAGGAGAACAGACATGCGCTTTACAAAAACAATCATCGCCTTGCTGGCCTTGTCCTTTCTGCTGCCGCCCTGGGCATTGGCTCTCGACGGCAAAGAAATCCTCGCTCAGATAGACAAAAAAATGCAGCCGGAGTCTTATGAGATGTACCGGAAGCTGATCAACGTGGAACCGGACGGCAGCAAAAAAGAGTTTGTTCTCTACACGGTAAAAAAAGGATCTTCCACCACAGTGGCCCTGTTCCTGCAACCGGCCAGCGAAAAGGGACGGACCACCCTGCGCCAGGGCGACAACATGTGGCTTTACATTCCCAATGTGGGTAAACCTATTCGCATTACCAGCCTGCAGTCGGTGGTGGGCGGCGTGTTTAATAATTCCGATATCCTGCGCCTTGACTACAGTGTGGAGTATACGGTCAGCAGTATTGAGGACCAGGGAGATACTTACCTGCTCGATCTCAAGGCCAAAACAGGTTCAGTGGCTTACGATACCCTCAAGATGACGGCTGACAAAAAAACACTGCTGCCGATCACCGTTGAATGTTACGCCATCAGCGGCATGCTGATTAAAACCCTTCATTACAGCAAGATCAAGGATTTCGGCGAAGGGCTGGTCAGGCCGTCCATGCTGGAAACCGACAGCCCGCTGCATAAGGGGTACAAGTCTGTCATGCTTTTTGCCAAGATCAAACGAAAACAGGTTGCTGACGAAGTGTTTACACTCAACTACATGTCAAAAATAGATGAACTCAGGTAGGGTTGTTTTTTGTCTCTGCCTGCTTTTTGCCCTACTGTTCTTTGCCTTACCGGTGAGAGCGGAAACGGATGATGAATTCGTCTTTGAGCTGGATGAGATCGAAAAAAAACCGCTGCAATGGGGCGGCTATGTTGAGCTGAAATTTGAGCACCTGGATGTTGACCAGGGAGCGGGATTAACAACGCTTAACTTTCCGGGCCAGCCGCCCACAACCATCGACCGGTTCAGCCCCAGCCTCCAGATCGACGGATCATATGCCCTTGGCAGCACCAGCTTCAACTGGCTGCTCAAGGCCGGAGGACAGCAGGACAATTACGGCTGGATCGATTTTGCCGATATTTACGAGGCGTACGCACGAATCAAGCCAAATAAAAACACGACCATTGACCTGGGAAAACAGTTATCTCTCTGGGGAAAAGGTTACGCCTGGAATCCGGCCGGCTTTATCAACCGGCCAAAGGACCCGAACGATCCCCAGGAAGCACTTGAAGGCTACATCACTGCAGAACTTGACCTGATCAAGAGTTTTGACAGCTCTCTGCGAAACATTGCCCTGACCACTGTTCTCCTGCCCGTTTACAGCGGATTGAACGATGATTTTGGTGATCAGGATAATGTCAACCTGGCGGCAAAACTCTATCTTCTGTACCGGAACACAGACATTGACTTTCTCTTTTTCACCGGCAACAGCAGATCCACCCGGATAGGAGCGGATTTTTCAAAAAATATCCGTACCAACTTTGAAATTCATGGTGAAGCATCCTTTATTTCAAGTGAGAAAAAATTGCTTCTGCTTGCAGACGGCACCACCAGGCAGGAAGAGAATGACGTCTTCAAAGGGTTGCTCGGGCTGCGTTATCTGACGGAAAACGATCTGACCACCACCATTGAATATTATTACAACGGTAACGGGTATACAGAAGAGGAGCGGACGCTTTTTTATGAACGCGTGGCAGAACTGGATCCGAATCCTGCTGCTGCAGACTCATTTTTCCAGAAGACCAGAGAGCTCAGCCTGCGCGGATATTCCAGGCCGTATGTTGGACGCAACTACCTGTATGCCAGGTTCACCCTGAAAGAACCTTTTGATATCCTGTATTTCACTCCCGGCCTGACGGCAATCGTCAACCTGGATGACCAGAGCGGTTCCATCATCCCGGAGCTTATCTATACCGGCTTTACCAACTGGGAACTGCGGCTGCGGTTTTCCATGCTCATCGGTGGTTCCTCCACTGAATACGGTGAAAAAATGACCGACAACAAGGTTGAACTGCGGCTGCGTTGGTTTTTCTGATTGTTTCCTGCTGGTACCTTCCTTAAAATAACGCCTTGCTATAAAACAGTATAATCAGCAAGATGCGATTATACTGCAGGGTAGCCTGCAACCATGCAAGAGATTTGAAAACCGGTACAAAAAACCCAAAAAATCAGCTTTTTTTCAACTGCACTCTCCGACCTCGGCTGTAACATGGAGTTTGTTTGCTCCGCACGCAGGGCAGATTCACTGCTTCCTTCTTTTCATTTTTATGGTCACTCTCTGATGTTGCTCAGTTTCTTGAAACCCGAACTCTGTACGTTGCAGGCGAAAGGGTCAGCCGAAATTATCCCGCTGCAGCCTTTGCAGCGGCAAGGGCTGCTTCATAATCAGGCTCTTCGGTGATCTCTTTTACATACTGAACATAGGTGATGGTTCCCTGCCGGTCGATAACCAGAACAACACGGCTGAGGAGTCGTAGCTCCTTGATCAGGGCTCCATAAGCCTCGCCCATGGATGCATCCCGGTGATCAGACAAGGTCTCTACTGCGTCCACACCTGCGGCTCCGCACCAGCGTCCCTGGGCAAAGGGCAGATCCATGCTGACGGCAAGGATAGCAACATCATCTCCAAGGGCGGCAGCCTCACTGTTGAAACGCCTGGTTTCAGTATCACAGACCGGGGTGTCCAGCGAAGGAACCAGGGTCAGAATCAAAACTTTACCTGCATAATCGGCCAGGGAGGCCGGTGAAAGATCGTTCTTGAGAAGGGTAAAGTCAGGGGCTTTGTCTCCCACCTTGACTTCGTCTCCCACCAGGGTCAGGGGATCTCCCATAAATGTTATTACTCCGCTTCGTTCAGTCATAATGTCTCCTTAATTAAATTAGGCCACAATAGTATTTCCAGCTTTTGGCTACCTTGAAAAATTGCCTTTTCGCCCGATCTCTGTGTCACGGGAAAATGAAAAATGCTCACATATGTCGAATATGCTGCGCTTTTTAATTCTCCCGTTCCTTGATCTCGAACGAAAATTCTAATTTTTCAAGGCACCCTTTTGTCATTATATGATAATAATTATTTTTTCAATTAAGTCAAACAAAATAGAACCGGCAGGGCTCGTCTGT
>CAZKBZ010000151.1:0-5323 GCA_964551175.1 uncultured Desulfobulbus sp. | reverse complement strand
CGCAGATGCTACAACAGATCACGATTTTTCGGAACGTGGCGCAGTCTGGTAGCGCACTTGACTGGGGGTCAAGTGGTCGGAGGTTCAAATCCTCTCGTTCCGACCAGAAAAAACAGGGACTTAAGCTGCTCAGGCTTTAAGTCCCTGTTTGTTTATTGGCACCAATTTTACACCATTTTTTCCCTGTCCGGGTGAGATTCAATGTTCAACAAATACAGTAACAGTGGATATGCGACCCCACTGGATGGCATCCGGCAGAAGACGCTGGTTTATGGCGAGAATACCCTGATGTCAGAGTTCAGGCTGCGAAAGGGCAGTATCGTACCATTGCACAGTCATCCCCATGAACAGACAGGATACCTTGTGTCAGGCCAGGTGAAGTTTAATACCGGTTCAAAGGAAATTGTCTGTAATCCCGGAGACAGCTGGTGTATTCCCGGGAACCGGGAGCATGGGGCCGAGGCCCTGGAAGATTCCGTTCTGGTTGAAGTGTTTTCCCCGGTAAGAGAGGATTACTTACCCAAAGAATAAATCTTTCCCCTTTTTTCCCATGGAGCATAGTTCATGTTCTACGCTTTTACCGTTGACCGCACTTGCCGTTTTCGACAACGGGAAATCCGGCCAGGTTAAAACTTGCGCCGCAGCCACAGGTGGTACCGGCGTGTTTATTGGTGAATTGCAAGCCGCCGCCAATCAGTTCATCAGAGTAATCTATAGTCAAGCCGTCTAAATACCGGCTGCTCTCCGGATCTGATACGATCCGAATATTTCCACTCTGCAGGATCACACTCTCTTTTTTCTTCATCTCCCGGTCAATATCGGCACTGTAGGTCAGGCCGGCACAACCGCCTTCGGTAACGGCAACCCGTAGAAACTCCTCCGGTTCCAACGTGTTTTCCAGCATTTGCCTGGCTTTTTCCTGAATGATAATTTGCATATTACAACCTCTGGAAGCAGGATTTGGTAAGTAAATTATAATAATACATATTATCAGTAAGGTGAGGAATGTCAAGCTCTGCATGGACAACCTATCCAGAAAAATTTCCTTGAAATCTATTTTTTTCCAGTTTTCTGAGATCGGAGGTGGCAGGCAGGTTCCGGGTTTCCTGTGGATGCAGGAGCGAGGCGGACCTTTTTTCTTTGTATACGATAAAAAAACAATTAAGGTTCAATATAGATTACAGGCCACCTTGTAAAATAGCAATTTTGCAAGGTGGCCTGTAAAGAAAGATTACTCTGAAAAATTTCAGTCTTCCTTGAAAAACAGTGCAGGTTGTAGAATTTTATTCTGTAGTTTTCGGGGAATTGATTTGACAAACGCTGAAGAGGTTTCCTGCGCAATGAAGGTTTATTTTCATCCGGATTTTTATGAAGAATATTCCACTGATAACGCTGCAGAGACGGGGAGGATGGAGGCAATTGTAGAGGCGATTACCCCTTTTGCCGAAATTGTTTCCTGTGAGGCTGCCTCTGAAGATGATCTTCTGACTGCCCATGCAAAGGCACATATCGAACAGATTCGCCGTCTGGGGCTTTACGAAATTGCAGCCCTGGCAGCAGGTGGAGCAATCCAGGCAGCGCAGACCGGGATGAAGGAACCGGCTTTCGGTCTGATCCGGCCGCCGGGACATCATGCATCCGGCAACAGTTGCTGGGGATACTGCTATTTCAACAACATGGCTGTCTCCCTCTATCACCTGCGGGCAAAGCACCATATTGAGCAGGCCTTTATTCTGGACTTTGACCTTCACTATGGGGACGGGAACGTCAATATTCTGGGAAAAGAACCCTGGGTGGAGATTCTCAACCCGGAATCTCATCAACGTGAAGCCTATCTCGAAGAGGTTAACAAGGCCCTTGGCAGGACCACGGCGGATGTTATAGCGGTCTCAGCCGGTTTTGATCACCATGTGAACGACTGGGGCGGTCTGCTGCATACCGCCGATTACAAGGCGATGGGAGAGATGGTGCGCGAAACAGCACTCCGTAACAGGGGTGGCTGTTATGGCCTCCTGGAAGGGGGATACAATCACAGGGTCCTTGGAAATAATGTTCTTGCTTTTCTTGAGGGTATGCGAGGAACTCCTTAACTTTCCTGTGATAATAAATGTTGGTGTCGTATTTTGTGCTATGAGCGGTTCAGTGATGCAAACAGATAGAAAATTGCTGTCTTCCACCTGACGTTGCGTATTGTATGGATGCTCCTTTTTTTGCCCTGGTCGACTGCAATAACTTCTACGTGTCCTGCGAACGGCTGTTCAAGCCGGATCTGCGGAACCGGCCCGTGGTGGTTCTGTCCAATAACGACGGCTGCATTATTGCCCGTTCCAATGAGGCCAAGGCCCTGGGGGTTGGCATGGGTGACCCTTATTTCAAGAAAAAAGCATTCTTACGCAAACACCGGGTGCAGGTATTTTCCTCCAACTATGCCCTGTACGGAGATCTGTCCCACCGGGTAATGATGATTCTGCAGCAGGAAGAGCCGGAGGTGGAGATTTATTCCATAGATGAATCGTTTGTCCGGCTGCCTGCACAGTATGGCCGAACCATGACCGAACGCGGCCAGAAACTGAAAGAAAGGATAGGACGCTGTGTGGGTATTCCCGTGTCCATCGGTCTGGGGAGTACAAAAACGCTTGCCAAGATCGCCACCTCGGTTGCCAAGAAATATCCGGGCTACCAGGGAGTGTTTGACCTGGAGAGCTGTCCGGATCCGGATGCGGTGCTGGCCGGCATCAAGGTGAACAAGGTGTGGGGAATAGGACGCCGGTCCGCCGGAAAACTCAATCAGCAGGGAGTCTACACGGCCCTTGACCTGAAAAACAGCGATAAGCTCCATATCAGAAAGCTTCTCGGCCTGTCCGGACAGCGCACGCTTATGGAGCTGCGCGGGCAGTCTTGTATTACGCTGGAGGAGTGTCCACCAGCCAGAAAGTCCATTGTCAGCTCCAGGTCATTCCGTAAACCGATAACAGAACTGCAGGATTTGAAGGAGGCCGTGTCCAGCTACATTTCCATTGCAGCCTGTAAACTGCGTGACCAGAACCTTGCTGCCATCAATTTGCATGTTTTTCTGGCCACCAGCCGTTTTCGCACGAATATTCAGCAGTTTTCCGGCAGCCGGATGATTGCCCTGTCCCGGGCAACTTCCTGTACTCCGACTTTGATCAAGGCCGGCCTGCAGGAGTTGACCTCGTTATACAAGCCGGGCTACCCGTACAACAAGGCCGGAATCATGCTCACCGGACTCAGCAGGGCAACCATGCAGCAGCAGCATCTTTTTATCCCGTCAGATGATATAAGGAATAAACCTCTGATGAAAGCCCTGGACCGGATCAACAACCGCTGGGGCCGGGACGTGCTGCGCTATGGCTCTTCCGGCCTGGCCCGGGAATGGAGCATGAAACAGACCCGGAAGTCGCCGGCCTATACAACCAGCTGGGCTGAGTTGCCGGAGGTAAAGGCGATCAGCACAGGACAGGATGTTCATGAACAATAAATCTACGCCCGCATGACCTTGAATGAGAACGAAGATTATAAGGCAGCCTTAATGGAATAAGGGAAGAGGGAATAGTGAACCGGAAAAGAGCATTCTGGAAATTTTTTCCTTTTTTCTGTTCCCTTTTCCCTGCCCACTGTTTGTCTTTTGCATAAAGAACTCTCTCGTTTACTTTTTTAAGAGAGAACTTGAGAGGTAACGCGTTGATTTTTCAAGGTAATTATACGTGGTATGTTGAGTTGAAATGATATCAATATTTTTTCAGGAGGTAAGGTAATGGTTGCATTTTCCCGATGGGACGACTGGTTGGTTGCAGAACATGAAATGATCGAACGGGCCATGGAAGTTTTGAAGACAAACCTGAACAAGGTGATGCAGGGAAAACATGACAAGGTACAGACTGCCAGGGCCATAGATTTTCTGCTGGAGTTTGGTGACAAGATCCACAATACAAAAGAGGAGAAGTTCCTTTTCCCCCGCATGAGTGAACGGGGTGCTCCTGTTGAGGGCGGTCCTATCGGCGTGATGTTGATGGAACATGATCTTGAGAGGAAGCTGCTTGCCAGGATGCAGATGGCTCTTGATACATTAAGTACAGCCTCTGATGATGAAAAGGCCGAGTTTGTCAAAGAGGGGCTGGAGTATCTGACTATCCGGGCCGAGCACATCTGGAAGGAAAACGATATTCTCTACAACATGGGCCGCCAGATCCTGAATGAAGATGATTTCGCCTATCTTCTTGAGGAGTTCCGGAATTCAGACCGTCAGCATTACGGTGAACAGGCTTCAGAGAAGTTTGCAGCCATGCTTACAGAGGTTGAAGAAGGTGGTACAAAAATGAGACTGGTGGAGAATCTCAGTATGGATCAGCTCCACGCGATCATGGAGACACTGCCGGTGGAGGTAACCTTTGTTGATGCCGATGACACGGTAGCCTATTTTAACCGGCTGGATAAGAAAAAGATTTTTGCTCGTACCCGCTCGGTCATCGGTCGCAAGGTGCATAAATGTCATCCGGAAAAGTCGGTGGATACAGTTCTCAAGATCGTTGAAGGGTTTAAGAACAGGACCATGGATAAGGCTGAGTTCTGGATCGATTTTCGTGATGAAAAGGTTCTGATCCGCTACTTTCCGGTCTATAATGACAATAATGAATATATGGGTGTTCTGGAAGTGACCCAGGAAATTTCCTGGATTCAGAAACTTGAAGGACAGAAACTGCTGCTGGATTGATCGTCGGAATGTTAGGGAGTACCTGTCCAGAAATGGCATTTTCGCCCGATCTCGGCGTCATGCTCAAAAAATAATGCTCGGAATATCACTCATATGCCTGCGCTTATTTTTCTCGCATTCCTTGACCTCGAACGAAAATTCTCATTTCTGGACAGGCACTAGAGAGGTACTGACAGAGAAGCATCAGAAAAGGGTCTGTTCAAGACCCGATGCGGCTGAAAATGTATTTGAAAGGAGCAGAATTGTGGAACTTCAGGACGGCATTGGAGAGAGACCCATTAAAGAGGTTATTGATGAGCATCCGAAGATTGGCGAAATTCTCGGTAAATATGAAATAGGCTGCATTGAGTGCACCATAGGTACCTGTCAGTTCAAAGAAGTGGTCAAAATCCATTTTTTGGGGGATGAGGTTGAGAAGCAGATTGAAAAAGAGATTAATGAATATCTATCCTCTGTGTAAGAATATTATCCCATGATGATTGGTCGTATACTGTCATTTTTTTCGCCATCTGCTGCAGGTTACCTTGAAAAATTGTCTTTTCGCCCGATCTCTGTGTCACAGGAAAATAAAAAATGCTCACATATGACTAA
>CAZKBZ010000150.1:0-5329 GCA_964551175.1 uncultured Desulfobulbus sp. | reverse complement strand
CTGCATGGATTGGGTATTCGCACCGTCATGCTGACCGGTGATAATCCACGAACTGCGGCAACGGTAGCTGCCCATGCCGGTATTGATGATGTCCGGGCCGGTTTAAAACCGGATGACAAGGTACGGGCGGTTGAAGAACTGCTGCAGGAGGGACCGACCCTGATGGTGGGTGACGGGGTCAACGATGCACCGGCACTTGCTACGGCAACCTGCGGCGTTGCCATGGGCGCTGCAGGTACGGATGCAGCCATTGAAGCCGCTGATATTGCCCTGATGGCAGATGATCTTGCCAAGCTTGAAGAGGCCATGCAGATCGGACAGAAGGCACGACGCGTCAGTCGTCAGAATATCATCTTTGCCCTTATCGTGCTGGCAGTTTTGATTCCTGCCGGTGTAGGCGGCTTTATTACAGTTGCCATGGCTGTGCTGGTCCATGAGGCCAGTGAACTGCTGGCCGTTGCCAATGGCCTGCGTGCAGGACGGATAGGTGATGAAGGAAGTTGATCAATAACCAGGCTCTACTACCCTGAATAATCAGACAGCCCGGAGGAGATTGTCTTTTTGCTCTTAACAGGCGCCCTGCAACATTTTTTTTGACAGTTTTCTGTAAATCCACAATATCTGAAATACTCCCTTGCACATCCTGCAGCCGGAGTTCATTCATATTATCCCTGAAGGCTTTTCCTGCCGGTATCTAAAAAAAAGACATTTTTAATGCAATGCGAGAAAATGACCTGCCTTTAAATTAGGCAGGATTTTCATGTGCTGGAGAAAGACTATTTTTGTATCTCATGTATCTTCTTGAAATAAAATGATTATTTTATTAAAAGCCTTGACTTTCAAAACTGGCACGCATGATGCAATTAAAGGGACAAACAACAAAAAATAACAGCAACAAACTCAATATGAATGCAACAAATTTTAAGGAGTCAATCATGAGAGCAACGGAAACCACGCGAACAGTAACACGAGCAAATGTAGCAGTTACTACAACCTTAACCACTGAAGATAAAATAAATGGGACAATCATCGCTGCATTTTTTGCCAGTGGAGCCCTTGTCGGGCTGTGGAGCTTTGCATCCCTGGTGGGCGGCCTGGTAGCTGCCGGCGGTCCCCTGGGACTGGCAAGAGGATATGTTCAGGTATTAACCGGATTGTAATACACTGATAATCGAGAACAAAACAAAAACAGGAGAAATACAATGAAACGCATCGTACTGATCACGATTGGAACTCTGGCTCTTTTTGCAACTGCTGCCGCAGCGCATCAGTCCGGCTGGGGTCAAGGAAATCGAGGAAAGTTCAACCGTGGACAGCAGGTCAACATGACCGGTGGCACCTGTCCCATGAATACAAATATGATGGGTCAGGGCATGATGAACCGGGGAATGAGGGGTACCGGAATGCAGGGAAATACGACATCAACCACTCCCTCCACTAACTGGCGGGCCAATCCCGCTTACCAGGGACAGGTTGCCACAGACACTGCGGATAAATAACCACTATCCCGGGTAAGAAAAAAAAGGGAAGGCGTGCAGCATGTGCGCTTTCCCTTTTTTATTCAGTAACACAACTTGTTATGATAAATAATCGTCCACAGATTTATAGAGAGGAATAAAGGTGTCAAAGCCTGAAATTTCCAGTACCTCTTTCACGTGAGCCTGAGCACCGCAAATGGAAAATTTCCGGGAATATTTTTTCATTAACTTTGACAGATTCAATATTGTCCTGAGCCCGGCACTGGAAATATAATCCAGCCGGGAAAAATCCATAATCACATCACATCCGGGAGGATCAAAGGTCTTCTCCGACCAGTTTTCCAGTTCCGTTGATCCTTCGGAATCAAGCCTGCCCTGAACAGCAACGATCATCAGATCGTCCTGTTGAGTTACGGTAATATTCATCTCCATTCCCATCCCGTTAATTTAGCTTTTTCACAATCTGCAGCCTGTTGGTGTTCTCTGTTCTAGTGTATGAAATAGAGTCCGCGTAATGTCGTACAAGGTACAAACCCAATCCGCCTGGTTTTCTCTGGTCTATGGGCAGGGTAACATCCGGGTCTGTTGGTTCTGTGGGATCAAATTCCGGGCCATGGTCGGTAATGGTGATAACAAGTGTATCCTTTTCCCTGCATAATCTGATCTCAACAGGATGTATCCGGTTGTCTTCAACATGCTCTGTATAGTTTGTATAAATTTCTTCGATAATGAGGTTTATTTCAAACAACTGTTTTTTTGACAAACTCCAGGAGGAAGCTATCCTCTCAAGATGCAGCCTCAACTGATCCAACCCCTGGCCACCATTCAGTATTTGAAATTCCTCAACTTTCTTCATAGAGTTTTATTAATCTTTAGGGTGCCTTTACATAATACAGAGTTTTCAAGGTAACCTTAATTATTTCCATGAACAAGCTCATAGAGTAACCCTTTCTGTTCGATCAGATCATGGTATGTTCCCAGTTCGACAAGTTTACCCCCTTTCATCACTCCAATTTTATTGAACCCTTCAATGCTGTCCAGGCGATGGACAACGGCAATAACCGTTCGTCTTCCCCGCCAGTTATTTTCAATGAGTTCCTGGATTCTGGCCTGTGACTTGTTGTCAAGAGCCGAGGTCGATTCATCCATGAGAATAATTTTCGGTTCTTTCAGCAGCACCCTGGCTATGGCAAGTTTTTGCTTCTGCCCACCGGAAAGCCGGTTACCCATACTTCCCAGGTGATAGTCCATGCCGGCTTCTGCAATGGATTCAAGACAATCCTCCATTATCAGCAACCGAATAATTGCCTGACTTATTTTTTCCTGAATAACGTTCTGCCGGGTTGTTATCCTGCCGAAGAGGATATTGTTGAGAATGGATTGTTCAGGAATGTAGGATGTCTCCTCAAATGAATTGAATGTGCCGGCAAAATTCTTTTCACTCCACCCGGGCCATTCTTTTCTGGCAAACAGGATACGTTCTTTCAATTCAGGCTTAAGAGGAGCCAGCTTATGAATCCCCGGTATATATCGTAACGCATGCCCAAGGAGAAAACTCTGCTCTGTTGCGGAAAGAGTGTCAGGTGTCCTCTCTCCCAGGTGGTTGAGTATTATTTGACAGGTTTCCAGCTGGTCGGCCGGGATCAGAATGGTGTCGAGGTTGAGATCAATTCCCTCCGGGTTTGAAAGAATATCCAGTGATTGCTTTACCAGGTCAACACCAAGGGAGAGCAGGCTGTCGGTCAGTCCCATTTTGTCCATAAACGTTCTGAACCGTGGGTCTGTGCCAAGAGAAGAAAATGAAAAAGAATCCGCAGCCGGTGTACTGAAAATAATATTTTCTGCGACACTGGCATAGTGCAGATAGCGGTCCTTGCGGTAAAATTCTATATATTTCCCCAGAGACTGCCGAGCATCTTCTCTGAACTTTTTCCGCATTCGAATGACCTTTTCAATCATTGCCGTTTCATCCGGTCTCAGAAAACTGTCGAGGCCGAAGCGGATTACATCCACGAAGAGCCCTGCCTGCTGCAGTGAAAGAATGAGTTGGTCCAGGTTTGGCGGCCGGTATTCTTCTGAGGATTTGATACTGCCTGCGGCCCGATGGGCATACAGCAGATTTTCACGGATGGTACCGGAAAAGATAAATGGATGCTGAGAGATGTAGCCGACATGCCGGATGATATCGTTTTTGCTCATCTGCTTTACTTCATGCCCGTCCAGCAGAATAGAACCGCTGCTGTAGTCAAACATCTTGGCAATGCAGTGCACCAGAGTGCTCTTGCCGCTGCCTGAAAAACCAACCAGCGCCATATGCTCCCCGGCCTGCAGGGAGAAGGATACATTGTTCAGTAATGTGATCCCGTTTGCTGTTGTATACCAGAGGTTGGATACCTGCAGGCGGCCGGTGAGTTTTTCCACCGGCTGCATGCAGGTGTCCGGGGTATGACCGGCAGGTAGATCAAAATACTGCATGACCCGATGATAGCGGACTCTGGCATCCTGGTAGACCTGGTAGTATTCAATGAGTTCCTTCCAGGGATCATAGAGTTTTTCCTGGGCAGACAGGAATGCAACCATGGAACCGAGTTCAAGCTGGCCGTGCATCACCAGATAGCCGCCAAAGAGAAACACCACAAAGGGCCCGAGGCTGACAAAGTAGTTGTTGACGGTTTTGATGCTGAAACGCAGAAGGGACCACTTGATTCTGATAGCCTGCAGTGCTTTAACCAGACCATTGAATTTTTGTTCTTCCTGGGGGTAAGCCCCGTGGACATTTATTTCCGTCACCCCGGTAATGGATTCAGCAATCTGGCTGGCCACAAGTCGAGACTGATCCACCCGCTGCTTGTTTAACCTGTTTGTTTTTTTCTGAAGCCAGGGGATGAGAAAGACAACAACAGGATAGATGCCAAGAGTGGCCAGGGCCAGTTTGGGATTTAACCAGAGCAGGTAACCGGCAAAGGCAAGCAGAGTGAGGATGTTTGATAAGGGAACCGCCAGTGCCATACCGGCAAAGGTACCTGCGGTATTCAACTCCGTCATCAGTGAGGAGACGACCATTCCCGGCTGAGTATTGCGGAAGAAATGAAGGGGCAGGGTGATAATGTGGTTATAGAGCTCCTGTCGCATGGCAAGTATGGCCCGCTCGCCGATGAGTGCCTGCAGGTAGTTGATCCCGAGTTTGATGCCCCCGGTGGCCGTAACCGCCAGCAGATAGATAGCGCAATAGAGAAGCAGGCTGTCAAATTTGCCAAGGACAATGGCTTCATTGATAATTCTCTTCTGCATTTCCAGAGGAACAACCCGGGCAAATACAATCCCCACTATCAACAGCAGAAGCAGAAACTGAATCTTCAGGTTCCCCTTGAATGCCCAGAAAAATAACGATTTACGGGTGACAGGGGTAGGGGACTGAGGTGTACTCATGATGCCTTATATTGTGTTTCCGACTGGAATACTATGTAAATTAATCACAGGCCTTGTTATCATGCGTTTTCACTGCCTCAGAACTGTAAGCGTTCACAGGTGCCCCATATTTGTGCAGGCGCGGCTGACCGCTATAGCCCCCTCTATGCGGGCAGACGTGACCGTGCGAAGATGGGGCGTCTGTGACCGCTTACGCGGATGCAGCACCACCGTCAATGGAGATTGCTACCAGCGTGATATCATCATGCAGGGGGATGCTTCCCCTGAATTCATCAATGGCTGCGGTTATGCGCTCCAGTAGGGCAGACGGTGACAGATGATGGTTTTTGGCAACAAGATCTTTCAGCCGTTGTCTGCCGAACTGTTCTCGTGCCTCATTTTCTGCTTCCCAGGCACCATCGCTGCTGATGAGGATAACAACT
>CAZKBZ010000149.1:0-5334 GCA_964551175.1 uncultured Desulfobulbus sp. | reverse complement strand
ATTACCGGCCTGGATTCAGTAGCCGGTTTCACCCGGGCCTTTGACAGCTATTTCCAGGATCACTTCGGACTGCGGGAGTGGTTGATCCATCGTTACCAGCGGGAAGTAAGCAAACGTTTTGGTATCAGCGGGGTTCCCTATGTGGTTGAAGGAAGAGATGGCTGGTTGTATTTTTCCAGCGAGCGGGTTCTTGATGATTTTAAAGGAAAGTTACGGTTTTCAGAAGACGACACTCAGCTGTTCTGGCGTAAACTGCGCCAAAAAGAGGCATGGTTCAAGGAGCGGGGTGCGGCATACATCTTCCTGGTTGCACCGAATAAACAGAGTATCTATCCCCAATACCTACCGCAGCACTATCTGGAGTTACAGCAACCAGGACGCCTTGATCAACTGCTGGCCGCAAGGCCGGATAGTGACGGAAAAGTTTTCCTTGATGTCAGATCACGTCTCAGGCAGAATAAAACCAGGATACGACTCTATGATAAGAGTGATACCCATTGGAATTACCAGGGAGCCTACCTCGCCTATCAAACCCTGATGGAACGTATCCAGTTACTGTTTCCTGATATTCAGGTTCCTGGCAGCTTCCGGTTTGAACCGGAGTGGGGAGAGTATGTTGGTGGCGATCTGGCCCTGATGCTGGGTCGCAGGCATTCCGTAGTTGAAAAAAGACCGATTGTTGAGACCAGAGGCTTTGCCGGTGTGGAGAAAGAGCTGGGAGCACAGCTGACGGCACTGCTTACCCTTGCACAGTTGAAGCCGTTTTATTCGGAGAACAGAGCCAGGAAGCTGCGGGTTCTGGTACTGCATGATTCTTTTTTTAATCATCTCAAGCCGTTTATGGGTGAGAGTTTTGGAGAAGTTCTCTACATCTGGCAGTATTATGACAAATTCACACTGGAATTTTTCAACAGCAATAATCATCTTGCCGACCTGATGGACATATATCAGCCGGATCTTGTTATTGAAGAAACAGTGGAGCGCTTTCTTCATCGTTTTCTCTCTACCGGTGTTCCTGAATGATGAGACGTTAACTTACGTAATTTTCCTCAAAACCGTTAACAACGCATTTATTTTCTGGTAAAATTTCTTTATTTGGGTATAGACTGTTACTCATAGTAGCTGCCGCTGTCACCCGCAGCATAACCGTTATTTCTATCGTGGGAGAACACAATGGGGAAGTATGATGAAATTTTCAAGAAGAGCATAGAGAATCCTGAAGAATTCTGGGCAGAAGCTGCCGAATCCATTGACTGGTACAAAAAATGGGACAGTGTACTGGATCGCTCCAATCCTCCTTTTTACCGCTGGTTCCGCGGCGGTGAGCTGAACACCTGCTATAATGCAGTGGACCGCCACGTGGAAAACGGACGAGGCGAACAGACAGCCATAATCTACGACTCCCCGGTAAGCGACACTATCCGCAAGATTTCCTACTCCGAGCTGCGTGACCAGGTGGCGACCTTTGCCGGAGCACTTAAGGCCCAGGGAGCTGAAAAGGGTGATACCATCATCATTTACATGCCCATGATTCCCGAGGCTCTGGTGGCCATGCTGGCCTGTGCCCGCCTGGGGGTTATCCATTCGGTGGTCTTTGGCGGATTTGCCGCCAACGAGCTGGCCATCCGTATCGACCATGCCCAGCCCAAGATGATTATCTGTGCCTCCGGCGCCATTGAGGGCAAGAAGCAGCTGGCCTATAAACCTCTGGTTGAATCAGCCATTGACCAGTCTGATCATAAACCGGAAAAAACCATTGTTTTTCAGCGCGATTTTCTGCAGGCGGACCTGAGCGGGGAAGGTGACCTGGACTGGCAGGAGCTCACCAAGGATGCCCAGCCTGCCGACTGCGTGCCTGTGGCGGCAACCGACCCGCTCTATATTCTGTACACCTCAGGCACCACAGGTATGCCCAAGGGCGTTATGCGTGATAACGGCGGTCATGCCGTAGCCCTGAACTGGACCATGAAAAATATCTATAATGTTGAGCCCGGTGATGTGTTCTGGGCAGCCTCGGACGTGGGCTGGGTGGTCGGCCACTCCTATATTGTGTATGCCCCGCTGCTGTATGGCTGCACTACCATCGTCTACGAGGGAAAACCGATCGGCACTCCGGATGCCGGTGCCTTCTGGCGGGTAATTTCCCAGCACAACGTCAAGGTGATGTTTACCGCACCTACAGCGTTTAGAGCCATCAAGAAAGAAGATCCCGATGGTGTGTTGCTCAAACAGTATGATCTTTCCAACTACGAGGCCCTTTTCCTGGCCGGAGAGCGGCTTGACCCGGATACTTACCACTGGGCCCGTAAACTGCTGGATGTGCCTGTCATCGACCACTGGTGGCAGACGGAAACCGCCTGGGCTATTGTGGCCAATCCTATGGGCATTGAACAGTTCCCGGTTAAACCCGGCTCGCCCACCAAGCCGGTTCCCGGATATGACGTAAAAATTCTTGATGACGAGGGCAATGAGCTGGGTCCCAATCAGGAGGGGAATATCGTTGTCAAGCTGCCCCTGCCCCCTGGCACACTGGCGACCCTGTGGCGCAATGATGAACGTTTCGTTTCCTCATACATGGCGGCTTTTCCCGGGTATTACGAGACCAGTGACGGCGGCTATATTGATGAAGACGGCTATGTGTTTGTCATGGGCCGCATTGATGATGTCATCAATATTGCCGGACACCGGCTGTCCACCGGGGCCATGGAAGAGGTCATTGCTACCCATGCCCATGTGGCTGAGTGCGCGGTTTTCGGAACAGATGATTCTCTCAAGGGGCAGAAACCTCTTGGTCTGGTCGTCCTCAAAGCGGGTGTGGAATGTGACGAGGAGGAGCTGAAAACCGAACTCATCCAGATGATCCGCAGCCAGATCGGTCCCATAGCCTGCTACCGGGAAACAGCCATTGTCACCCGGTTGCCCAAAACCAGGTCGGGCAAGATCCTGCGCGGCACCATGCGTTCCATTGCCGCGGGCAAGGAATACCGGATGCCGTCCACCATTGATGATCCGACCAGCCTTGATGAGATCACGGAGTCCCTGAAACAGATGGGCTACCCTGAGAAATAACACCAGAAATCAGATGTGAAGGTGTTCAGGTTATAAATATCTTGAGCACCTTCAACCTCAAACAGCCGCACCTATCATATGGAGCAGATCAGCTGGGATGATTTCAGCCGTGTTGAGTTGCGCACGGGCACCATCATTAAGGCGGAAGAATTCCCCGAGGCCCGCAAACCCGCCTATAAGCTGCAGATTGATTTTGGTCCGGAAATCGGCCTGAAAAAATCCAGTGCTCAGATCACGGATCTGTATACGGTACAGGAACTGGTGGGCAGGCAGGTTATCGGGGTGGTCAACTTCCCGCCCAGGCAGATCGGCCCGTTCATGTCTGAATGTCTGATCACCGGCTTTATTCAGGATGACAACTCGGTGGTTCTTGCCGTACCCGACAAAGTAGTTCCCAACGGATCAAAATTAGCGTAATTTTTATAAATCCTGAATTAGCCAAAACAGGAAGATCCTATGATGGTCGAGATTACGTATCGTCGTGCGGTGACTGCGGACATCCCCCTGCTGGCCAGTCATCACCGGCTCATGTTCGAAGAAATGCGTGCTGCAGGAGAAGAAAACGGGCCTAAGGACAGCTGCTGCTCCGGCCCTGATTGCTGTGTGACTCTGCCATCCTTTATGGAGAATTCAACTCCTGCACCCGTTTTCAAGCAGCTTGAAGCTGCACAGAAAGTAAAACTTGAGCAGCAGCTGCCTGATGGTTCCTGCGTGGCCTGGATTGCAGAGTATCAGGGGGAACCGGTTGCCAGTGGAGCGGTATCCATATTACAAACGACACCCGTACCGGAAGACCTCTCTTTTGAGGTCGGTTTTGTGCACAGCATCTATACTGTACCATCCATGCGGGGCCGCGGAATTGCATCAGGAATTCTTGACCATCTGCTGACCCACTGCTGGCAGAAAGGGTTGCACCGCGTCCAGCTCAATGCCAGCAAAGAAGGCAGTGGCATCTACCGGAACAAGGGCTTCTGCCGGTTGGATAATGCAATGATTGTCTGGTTGTAAGGAGCAGTAATTCCAACAAACGATATATCACTTCGATTTCAGAATACAATGTGAGGAAGAATATGACGGATCAGGAAAAAATGGCGGATCATGCGGTTGAGCTTTTTTTAGAAAGATTCCACTGAAGTCAGGCAATTCTTGGCGCGTGCGCCAGGTTGTTCAAAGAGGATGCACCTTCCGACGAGCTTATAGCGGCGGTAGCTCCCTTTGGCGGGGGGATGGGCAGCACCGGCCAGATGTGCGGTACGCTTTCCGGTGCCCTGGCAGTTATCGGTTTTACGCTGGGAAAAACAGAACCCCAGGCGCGCGATCATAAACTGATGTGGAAAATAAGCTACAGGATGGTCAGGGAATTTGCCAGAATTACCAAACCATACGGAGGATCCAACTGTTCTGATATTGCCGGGCTGAACTGGACAGATCACGCGGCGGTAAAACAGTTCTACACGGATCCGGACAGCAGCCGTCACACGAACTGCACCAGGGTTATCAGAGAGACAAGCAACTATCTGTATACTCTGATTAAAGATCATTTTCCTGAAGAGGATAAACCGGAAAGCACGAAATAAGAAGTATGAAGTCAACCCTGCAACTTGGCAACATACAGATCACCTGGCTCTGCGGCGGTGACTTTGAACTTGACGGCGGCACCATGTACGGGGCCGTGCCCAAGGTGCTGTGGAACAAAAAGTATCCGGCAGATGAAAACAACAACATCAGGTTGCTTAATGCGCCCCTGCTCGTGCAGACAGCAGGCCATAATATCCTGATCGATACGGGTCTCGGCAATAAATTTACAGAAAAACAAAAAGAGATTTTCCGGGTCTACCGGGACTGGGCACTTGTTGATGAGCTGAAATCCTTCGGCCTGGACCGGCAGGATGTAGATGTGGTTATTCTCACCCACTGCGACTTTGACCATGCAGGCGGCGTAGTCATGGCAGACAGTCAGGGCTCCCCGGAACTTACCTTTCCCCGGGCCAGGCATATTGTCCAGGTAAAGGAATGGGATGATGTACTGCACCCCAATATCCGTTCCATACACACCTACTGGCCGGAAAATTTCAGCGGTCTTGCAGACAGCGGCCTTTTGGAACTTGTGGACGGGGAAGCCCGGGTCCTCGACAATATCACGGTCCGCCACACAGGGGGCCATACCCGTGGCTACCAGTTGGTGGAAATCCAGGGATCAGAGGGATGCGTTGTCCATTTGGGCGACCTCTTTCCCACCCACACCCATGCAAACCCGTTGTGGAT
>CAZKBZ010000148.1:0-5434 GCA_964551175.1 uncultured Desulfobulbus sp. | reverse complement strand
ATCAGTACCGTGGAATCAACAGAAGGAGAAAACCTGTTCCCGGGACTGGCCAATGTGCCGATCCTCAAATATCTTACAGGATATGAGACAAAGGTGATGAGAAAACGGGAACTGATTATTTTACTCAGGCCGCGCATTATATGATGATAGCCAGCGCTTATCACTACTTAAGACTTATGACATTTTGTTCAGGAGAGAACGTATGAAAGTAATCAAATATTTCAGCATTGGATTACTGTTGACTGGAATACTGACCGGCTGCGGCCAGACGACCGTTGAAACGCTGAAAGTTCCGACACCGGTAAGCCCCAACGCCGCAGGCAAGGGAATGACTGCTGTTATCCTGCCCTTTGCGGATTACAGTTACGCGGACGACCTTGAATCGGCCCATCGACGCAACATGGCAATCACCGAGGCCTTGACCGATCAGCTGGTTTCAAACGGCTTCAACCTGCCCATCCAGGAAGATGTGTTCCATTACCTGGTCAATGAAAAGATCATCAGCCTTGCTGCCTACGACGAGGGCAGGACCACCTCGCTCGCCTATGAGCTGCAGGATGATGACTGGTCAGGCGTGATGAAAGAGCATATCCAGAATTATATCAATGTATCCAATGCCGGCAAGCACCAGACCGTTGCCGGCAGCCCTGGTACCCATGGCCTTACCGCACAGACCGTGGTAAAAATTGGTCGCAAGTTTGGTGCCGACTATATTATCAGAGGCCGGATCCTGGAATTCAAGACCCGGCAGGAGCATACCTGGTCGCCTTTGAAACGGGGCATTCTCCCCTTTGCCATCGGTTCCACCAACCAGATGCTCTTTGGTTTTGCCGACTCCGACAAGTATGACGACTGGGGTCACATGATAGCCGGCGGTACCTATGGCGCAATCATCGGCTACAATGTGCAGGGACCATGGGGAGGGGCGTCAAGCGAATACAGCCCGGGAGCCAATACCTTCTTCTGGGGTGCTGTTGGAGCCGGCATAGGCCACATGGCACGACATGGCGGACGGACGGACCAGGCTGTTGTCCAGATGCGTATCTGGGTGCAGGATGCCTACACCGGCAATGTTGTCTGGACCAACCGGGTTGATGTCAAGGTTTCACCGGAATCCGTTATGGCGGACCGTCAGTTTGATGCACTGTTTGACCAGGCCATTACCCAGGGTACGACAACGCTGATGGACAACTTTGTGACTACCGCTCTGTAAAAATAAAAAAAAATTTCTTTCCCCCAAAAAAAGCCCCTGCCGTTGTACAACGGCAGGGGCTTTTTTTTATCTTCCCTATTCCCTGTTTTTTTCAATTCTGTTTTCCCTTTTCCTGCTGCGAATTCTCGTACAGGGCAACAAAGTTGATGGGCTCCATCAAAAACGGCATGAATCCTCCGTCAACCGAGACCTGGGAGGCGATCTGGCGGGTAAAGGGAAAGAGCATGAGCGGACAGTCAACCGCCATGACCCGCTGCATGTGCTCAGCCGGGATATTCTTGAGCAGAAAAACGGCGGCATGCTCCAGTTCCACCACAAACATCACAGTATCATCGGCCTTCTGATCCAGAATCTTGGCGGTAATGGAAATGGTGACCTCGTAATGGTCATCATCAATCTTCGTGTTACTGAGCTGCAGGTTGAAGTCAACCTTGGGCTCCTGGCCCTGGGCCAGAAAAATTCGAGGCGCATTGGGACTTTCAAAAGAAAGATCCTTAATGTACATCTTCTGCATCCGGAAAACCGGTATCTCCTGTTGTGGCTTTTCTTCAGTCATGTGTTGTTTCCTTCAGGTTTCAGGTATCAGGTATCAGGTATCAGCTCGCTGCCGGATACCGATACCTGACAATTCAAATCAGTAATTTTTTATTAAACCATTGAATGGCCTGCTGACTCAAGCCATTTTTTCGTTACTACCGGGTTTATCCTTTTTATTTCTCTTAAGGCACCCTTAATGAGTTGAAATCAATCGGCATCACCGTGCGGAAATGCTGACCGCTGAAACCTGATACCTGTTCCCTGACCGCCGCACCATTCTCAATTATCCAGCCCAAGGGTCTGCTTGAGAAACATGCCGGTGTAGGATTCCGGCACTGCGGCCACCTCCTCCGGTGTACCGGCGGCAACAATTCTGCCGCCACCGTTCCCGCCCTCGGGACCGATGTCAATGATATAATCCGCTGTTTTGATCACATCCAGGTTATGCTCAATAACCACCACTGTGTTGCCGCTGTCCACCAGCCTGCCCAGCACAACCAGCAGATGCTGGATATCTGCCGGGTGCAGCCCGGTAGTGGGTTCATCCAGGATGTAGAGGGTTCTGCCGGTGGCCCGTTTACTGAGTTCCCGGGCCAGCTTTACCCGCTGGGCCTCCCCGCCGGACAGGGTGACTGAAGACTGGCCCAGGGTAATATACCCTAACCCCACATCAAAAACCGTCTGCAGCCTGTTTTTAATGGGTGGAATATTCCGGAAAAAATCCAGTGCCTCTTCCACGGTCATGGCCAGGATATCGGCAATATTTTTACCCCGGTATCTGATCTCCAAGGTTTCCCGGTTATATCGTTTGCCCAGGCAGCGTTCGCAGGTCACGTAAATATCGGGCAAAAAATGCATGGCGATCTTGATGACCCCGTCTCCTTCACAGGCCTCGCAGCGTCCGCCCTTGATATTGAAACTGAACCGACCTATCTTATAGCCGCGTGCCCTGGATTCGGGCAACCGGGCCAGCAGTTCCCGGATCGGAGTCAGCACCCCGGTATAGGTCGCCGGGTTGGAGCGCGGCGTCCGGCCGATGGGACTCTGGTCAATATCAATCACCTTGTCGATATTGTTCAGGCCGGTCAGCATGGACCTGCCTGCGGCCTCTTCATGGAGAAAACGGCGGGCTTCCTTGAACAGTGTTTCAATGACCAGCGAACTTTTTCCGGATCCGGATACACCGGTCACGCAGGTCATTACTCCCAGGGGAAAGCGAACCTTCAGGTTCTGCAGGTTATTCACGGTTGCCCCCTTGACCGTCACTCCCCAGGCTGCTCCTTTTCTGATCCTGCGCCGTTTCTTCGGTACCGGGATGGACAGACGACCGGAAAGATAGCCGCCGGTGAGCGATTCCCTGCAGTCGAGCAACCCGGGCACCGGGCCGGAGTAAAGAATTTCACCGCCATGAACACCGGCACCGGGCCCGATATCAAGCACATGATCGGCCGTGGCGATGGTATCGGTATCATGCTCCACCACAATGACCGTATTTCCCAAATCACGCAGGCTGAGCAGGGTCTTGATCAGCTTGTTGTTATCGCGCTGGTGCAGGCCGATACTGGGTTCATCCAGGATGTAGAGTACCCCGGCCAGCCGGGAGCCGATCTGGGAAGCCAGCCTGATCCGCTGGGCTTCGCCGCCGGAAAGTGTCCCTGCCTTGCGGTCAAGCGACAGGTAACCGAGTCCCACACCCTGTAGAAAACTGAGCCGCTCCAGAATTTCTTTTACAATGGGTGCTGCAATAACCTCGTACCTGCCGGTAAATTCGACCTGTTCAAGCTCACTGATCAACAGGTCAATGGACATTCGCGTCAATTCCTCAATAGACCAGGGTCCGATGCGTACTGCCAGGGCTTCAGGCTTTAAACGGGCGCCATGGCAGGAGGGACAGGGCTGCTCGTTCATGAACCGGCCGATCTCCTCACGTACCCTGGCCGAAGATGTCTCCCTGAACAACCGGTCCAGGCGCGGAAGAATCCCCTCAAAGGGAATAGTGGACACCAGATACCTGCGGCCGCGACTGTGCCTGAACTCTATCCTGGTTTTACCGGTCCCATATAGTATCGCTTTTTGTGCTCTGGCTGGCAGTTTATGAAAGGGCGTAGCCGGATCAAAATCAAAATGGGCCGCCAGGGCAGCAATCCACTGGCTGGAGTGGGTGGACAGCTTGCGCCTGGTCCAGGGAGCAACCGCCCCCCGGGCAAGGCTTAAACGGGGATCCGGTACAATAAGCTGCTCATCAAAAAACTGTTTTACGCCAAGACCGCTGCACTCCGGACAGGCTCCCTGGGGATTATTGAAGGAAAACAGCTGGGTGGACAGCTCCTGTACGGAAATCCCGCAGGCGTGACAGGCTGCTGACTCGGAAAAAAGCAGTTCCTCGCCCGTATCAGGAAAGAGCGCAAGCATGGTTCCTTCGCTGAGTTGTACTGCCGTGGAAACCGATTCATCCAGCCGTCTGCGGATTCCGTTTTTCAACACCAGCCGATCCACCACCACCTCAATGGTGTGATGGTTGTTTTTGGTAAGCTGTATCTCATCACTTAAACTTACAATCTCACCATCCACGCGCACTCGGACATATCCGTCCCTGCGCAGCGTCTGCAGCAGTTGTTCATGACGTCCCTTCTTGCGGGTAACAAGGGGGGAGAGCAGAATAACCTTTTCCCCCTCAGATCTGGCAAGCAGGGTGTTGACCATGTCCTCAATGGACTGGGAACGGATTGGGAGGCCGCATTGGGGGCAATGGGGCCGGCCGGCTCTGGCAAAGAGCAAACGCAGATGATCGTAGATCTCTGTAACCGTGCCCACGGTGGAGCGGGGATTTCTGGAAGTGGTCTTCTGCTCAATGGAAACGGCCGGCGACAACCCCTCCAGCTGGTCTACATCCGGCTTGTCCATCTGACCTAAAAACTGGCGGGCATAAGTGGACAGCGACTCCACATATCGCCGCTGCCCCTCGGCATAGAGAGTATCAAAGGCCAGGGTTGACTTGCCCGATCCCGACAGACCGGTGAACACTACCAGTCGGTTGCGCGGCAGGTCCACGGAAATATTTTTCAGGTTATGCATCCGCGCGCCACGGATGGAAATATACTTGGGTTCCATGTGGTGAGTTCAGAGGACAGAATTCTGGTTTCTGTCCTCTGGTTTCTGGTTTCTGATCAGCTGCATGTGATCCACCTTCATGCAGCGGTTCATGATTACGGTCAATCCTGCCTTTTCCGCCATTGCTGCGGCCGCATCATTGATGATTCCCTGCTGCATCCAGACAACTCCGGCACCAATCGCTATGGCTTCCCGGACCACTGGTTCCACCTGATCAGCACGCCTGAAGATATCCACCACATCCACCGGGGACGGGATTGACAGCAGATCCGGATAGCACGGTTCCCCCAGGATTTCCGTCTGACCGGGATTGACCGGTATAATGCGAAAACCTGCCTGCTGGAGGTACAGCGCAACCTGGTTGCTGGGCCGCTCTGTTTTCGGTGAAAGTCCCACCACCGCAACAGTACGACTCTCTGAAAAGATACGCTGCAAGGTTTCCACGGGTGCTATCTGCATCATTTCTGCTGTCTCCTTTTCACCTGGTTTGACAAAATCATTTACCACCCTTTCCTGGTATGGTAGATTAAATGTTTTACTGTAGCCATTTTTTACTAACAATCAATACAGGCC
>CAZKBZ010000147.1:0-5474 GCA_964551175.1 uncultured Desulfobulbus sp. | reverse complement strand
TCCTTATCTCTTGGCAGACGACCGTCAAGGGTAAAGTAGTTGGAGGCATGGTTGGCCTGAAACTGGCATCTCAGTCCTGCAAGTCCCACGATCAGCGTGTATAGCTCCTGAAAAAGACCGAGCTTGTCCGGCAGTTGAAAACTTCCCGCTGCGGCCATTTGGCCAAGTTCGGTATTGTCCAGCAGCATCAGGGTGAGCACTGCAATCTGGCTGGGCTGCATTTCATTGAGAACCGCTGCCGTATCTGCTGCGTGCTGCAGTGAATAACGGATTCCTCCGATGCCCAGCAGACAGGTGACAGAGAGAAAGATACCTGCCTTTTTCACCCTGCGACCGGCACGAATCATCTCTGCAGAGGTTGCTCCCTTGTTGATTGCTGCCAGTGTCCTGTCATGACCGCTCTCAAGGCCCATGTATATTCTACCCAGTCCGGCAGACTTCAGTTCAGAAAGTTCATCCTGTGAACGGTTGAGAATGTCCCGGCAGTTGGCATACAGACTGATACGGCGTACCCAGGGCAGTTTTTCTTTTACCCGGCCAAAGAGGCTCAGCAAACGCTGCTGGGGAATAACCAGGGCGTCACCGTCGGCCAGAAAAACAGTTTTTTGCCTCGTGCAGTAGTTGGCTGCAAAATCAAGGTCACTGTTAACAACAGCATCATCCTTGATACGGAAGCTCTGCTGCCGATAGGCTCCACAGAATGTACACCGGTTGTGTGAACAACCGGTGGTTACCTGCAGGATAATGGCTCCCGCCTCACTGGGAGGACGGATGATGTTGCCTTCGTAATGCACGGAATACGGGAAACGTGAAAAAAATATCACTCCAGGAAATGTTGCAGAATTCTATGAATTATTCCGAGCAAATTCAGTCATGAATTCCACAAGCTTTTCCACTCCTTCCTTTGGAAAGGCGTTGTAGATGGAGGCCCGGCATCCTCCGATGGAACGATGTCCTTTGAGCCCGTCCAGGCCAACAGCAGCCGCCTCACCAATAAATTTTGCCTCCAGCTCGGGTGTGGGCAGATTAAAGGCTATGTTCATCAATGACCTGGATCCTTTTTCCGCATGGCCCCGGTAAAAATCAGTGTCATCAATAACGTTGTAGAGCAGAGCCGCCTTGTCCTGATTGCGTTTTTCCATAGCAGCCACACCAC
Organism: uncultured Desulfobulbus sp.; assembly: GCA_964551175.1. Taxonomy (GTDB): domain Bacteria; phylum Desulfobacterota; class Desulfobulbia; order Desulfobulbales; family Desulfobulbaceae; genus Desulfobulbus_C. The sequence continues at coordinate 4,318 of CAZKBZ010000147.1, read as the reverse complement.
CCTGTTCTTTCAGCCAGTTCATGACCCGCCCTACGCAGTAGATGGCAAAAGTCGGAGGTGTGTTGAACATGGAACCCTTGTCTGCATGGGTCTGGTAGCGCAGCATGGTGGGTACATTGTCCGGAGTCCTGTCCAGCAGGTCTTGCCGGATGATAACTGTTGTTACCCCGGCAGGTCCCATGTTTTTCTGGGCACCGGCAAAAATAATCCCGAACCTGGAAATGTCCAGAGGTCTGGAAAGGATGTCTGAAGACATATCACAAACCAGCATGGTATCTTTTTCAGGAAACTGTGCAAACTGGGTACCATAGATAGTGTTGTTGGAAACAAGATAGAGATACTCAGAGTCGGGAGCTACTGTATATTCATCATCAGCCGGGACCCGGTTGAAGCTTGTCTCTTCACTGGAAAATGGTACTTCAATATCACCAAAAAGTTTTGCCTCTTTTATCGCCTTTTTTGACCAGACGCCTGTATTAAGATAGGTCGCTTTTCCGCCTCCACCGAGCAGGTTCATGGGAATCATAAAGAACTGGGATGATGCACCACCCTGCAGAAACAGCACCTTGTAGTTGTCGGGAACGGCCAGCAGTTCGCGGATCAATCTTTCAGTTTCTTCGGCAACGGCCATGAACTCTCCGGAGCGGTGACTGAGCTCTATCAGGCCAATTCCCTTGTCATGAAAGTTAACAATATCCCTGGCCGCTTCTTTAAGAACAGGGTAGGGCAGGGTGGCTGGTCCGGGACTGAAGTTATAAATTCTATCAACCATTGTTTCTCCTTTTAAGAACGACTTTGTAACTGGCGCAAGGCCTCATACAACACAATGCCGGCGCTCATGGCCAGGTTGAGGCTGCGGATGTGTGCATTCATCATCGGGATGGTATAACAGCGGTCCTTATACAGCGCAAGAATTTCTTCACCCAGTCCCTTGGTTTCCCGGCCGAATATCAGGTAGTCTCCAGGACTGAAAGAGGCCTGGTAATAGGGACGGTCAACTTTGGTGGTCAGAAAGAACAACTTACGTTCATCCCGGCTTTCAAGAAACTGATCAAAACTCTGCCAGTGGTTTATCGTGACATGGGGCCAGTAATCAAGACCTGCCCGTTTCAGATGCTTGTCATCGGTACTGAAACCAAGTGGATGAACAAGGTCCAGCACCGAATCTGTTGCTCCGCAGAGCCTGGCAATGGACCCGGTGTTAGGCGGAATTTCCGGTTCCACCAGGACAATATGAAAGGGTTCGGCTCTCATGGTTTATTCATTTGTCAGTATAAATCCAGCCGGCTCTTGATTGAGCTTGCAAATTTATGAATACGTTTTAAATTTAATAATTCAGCTTCTTACCAGAGTATGTATTTTTTTTCTCTGAAAATTTACATGCCTGTGAAAACACAATAAAGATAATTACTTATAATTTAAAGCAATTTCGGAATTATCATGGCGCTGATAGTGCAAAAATACGGCGGAACCTCGGTGGGGTCCACGGAAAAAATAAAAAACGTAGCCAGAAGAGTGCTCAGCTATCAGGAGCAGGGCCACCAGGTGGTCGTGGTCCTCTCTGCCATGTCCGGTGAGACGGACCGATTACTGGGACTGGCCGGCGATATCCAGGAAATACCAGATCTGCGTGAAATGGATATGCTGCTCTCTACCGGAGAGCAGGTGACTATTTCGCTCTTTGCCATGGCCGTCAAAGCCGCGGGCAGTGACGCTGTTTCCCTGCTTGGCGATCAGGTCCGCATTCACACCGATGACATGCATACCAAGGCCAGGATTCGTGAAATCGACACCGGGCTTATCAGTAAACATCTTGATGCGGGCAAAGTGGTTACCATTGCCGGTTTTCAGGGCGTTACCGACAGCGGCGATATTACCACCCTTGGCCGGGGCGGTTCCGATACCACTGCCGTGGCTCTGGCTGCAGCGTTGTCGGCAGATGTGTGTGAAATTTTTACCGATGTTGATGGCGTCTATACCACTGATCCCAACATCTGCAGTGAAGCACGAAAAATTGATATGATCACCTATGACGAAATGCTGGAGCTTGCCAGCCTTGGTGCCAAGGTTCTTGAGATCCGCTCCGTCGGACTTGCCAAACGGTACAGGGTCCCACTGCATGTTCGTTCCACATTTTCAGAAAAAGACGGTACCTGGGTTGTAGAGGAGGATAAAATTATGGAATCCATGCTGGTTTCCGGTATTACCTATAATAAGAATGAAGCACGAATTACCATTAAAAAAGTTCCGGATCAGCCGGGCATTGCTGCCAAGATTTTTCTGCCCATATCCGATGCCGGTGTTCTTGTCGACATGATCATCCAGAATACCCGGGAAAGTCATTTAACCGATATGACCTTTACGGTTATGCGCAATGATTATGCACGAACCATGGAAATACTGAAACAGGTAGCCGAGGAAATCGGAGCTGAATCAGTGACCGGAGATGAAGCTATTGTCAAAATTTCTATTGTCGGCGTCGGCATGCGCAATCACTCAGGTATTGCCTCAACAATGTTTCAGATAATGGCGAATGAAGGTATAAATATGATGATGATTTCAACTTCAGAGATCAAGGTTTCCTGTATTATTGCCGAAAAATATACAGAGCTTGCCGTGCGGGCACTGCACTCCGCCTTTGCCCTGGATAAAGAGAACATGCCTGTTGAGGAAGAGTAGGAGTACACGATGGCACAGACAATAGAGTTTTACGATACAACACTGCGGGATGGAACCCAGGCCGAAAATTTCAACCTGTCTGTAGACGACAAGGTTCGGATCACGAAACAGCTGGATAAACTCGGGATAGATTTTATCGAGGGCGGCTGGCCCGGCTCCAATCCGCTTGCGGTTGAGTTTTTTGATAAAATGAAAAGTGTTGAACTCAGGCACGCCAGGCTTACTGCCTTCGGCTCAACCCGTCATTTTCAAAACCCTCCTGAAAAGGATCCCAACCTGCAGGCCATGCTGGCTGCTGAAACTCCGGCGATCACTATTTTCGGCAAGAGCTGGGATATCCATGTCTACGATGCCCTGCGCATTGAGCTGGAAGACAACCTGCAGATCATTGAAGATTCCCTGGCTTACCTGCGGCCAAAGGTAAAACACCTGATCTATGATGCAGAACATTTTTTTGACGGGTTTAAAAATAATCGCGAATACTGCCTGGCCACGCTGGGTCGTGCCATCAGGGGTGGGGCGGAAACCCTGGTGCTCTGTGATACCAACGGCGGAACTCTTCCCCATGAAATCGGTCCCATCTTTGAACGGGTGAAGCAATTCCTGGTCGAACAGAACAGTGATGTCAAAATCGGCATTCATCCCCATAACGATTCCGAGACTGCTGTTGCCAATGCCCTGTTAGGGGTCTCCATGGGTGCTTCCCAGGTGCAGGGCACTATCAATGGTTACGGTGAACGCTGCGGTAACGCAAACCTGACCTCCATCATCCCGGCCGTTATTTTTAAAATGGGTCTGGAGGCTGAAGTAGGCAAGAAGATCGACAAGCTCTACTCCGTGTCCCGCCTGGTCAATGAGCTGGCCAATCTACCCCACAACCGGTACCAACCTTATGTCGGCGAATCCGCTTTTGCCCATAAGGGTGGTATCCATGTCAGTGCGGTGCAGCGCAATCCGCTCACTTATGAGCATATTGAACCGGAAAAGGTGGGTAATATCCGTCGAATCCTGATTTCCGACCAGGCCGGTAAATCCAATGTGCTGCACAAGGCCAGGAAATACGGTCTCAAGCTGGATAGTGATGATCCGGCCATGGCTGTTATCATCAGGGAACTGAAAGAACTTGAAAACCAGGGCTTCCAGTATGAAGGGGCGGAGGCAAGTTTTGAGTTGCTCATGCGAAGGGCCATGGGAATACATCCCAACTTCTTTACCTTTGAAGGTTTTCGGGTAATGAACAACAAGTACCGCATGGACAGATCACCGCTTACTGAGGCAACTATCCGACTTTATGTGGAAGGAAATGAAGTACACACCGCCTCCATGGGTGATGGCCCTGTAAATGCTCTTGACAAGGCCATCCGCAAGGCGTTGACCCGTTTTTATCCGAGCCTTGAGGAAATGGAGCTTATTGATTACAAGGTACGGGTCCTGTCCGGCGAGCACGGGACAGGCGCCAAAGTCCGGGTTCTTATAGAAAGCCGTGACAAAACAACCCAGTGGGGAACGGTAGGTGTATCCATCAATATTATTGAGGCCAGCTGGCAGGCACTGGTGGATGCCATTAATTATAAGCTGATGAAGGACAAACGATAACCCTGCACCTTTATGACTCAACCGGACAGCACCAAAGGGAAGG
>CAZKBZ010000146.1:0-5495 GCA_964551175.1 uncultured Desulfobulbus sp. | reverse complement strand
AAATATCTAATTTTTCAAGGTAGCCTAATTGCCCTCCAGCTGCTCGCCTGTTCGGCCAAACCGACGCTGGCGGGTACCAAAGGACCGAATTGCCTCCAGAAATTGTGGTTTGCGAAAATCCGGCCACATCGTGTCTGTAAAAAAAATTTCCGCGTACGAAACCTGCCAGAGCAGAAAATTCGATAACCGATGCTCACCTCCGGTACGGATCAACAGGTCAGGATCGGGCTGACCAGCAGAATAGAGATAATCGCTGAGCAGCTGCTCGTCAATATCACCTACATCAAGCTCTCCTGCGCTGCACTTGCGAGCTATTTCCTGGAGCCCGGTAATAATCTCTGCCCTGGATCCATAGCTGAGCGCCAGATTTAAACGCATTCCACTGCAGTCCTGTGTTTCAGCAATGACCTGAACCAGTATCTGCTGCACATCTTCCGGCAACCGGTGCTTCTGGCCAAAACAGCCCAGCCGGATCTGATTCTTTTTCATATTGTCCAGCTCAGCCTGCAGATAGGTTTTCAGCAGAGACATAAGGCCCTTGACTTCAACACCCGGACGACGCCAGTTTTCAGTTGAAAAGGCATACAGGGTCAGGTGCTTGACACCGATCTCGCGGGCAGTCTCGACAACAGCCCGCACAGAATCCACTCCGGCTTTGTGCCCGAAAAGCCTGGGGCGTTTGCGCTGCCGGGCCCATCGGCCATTGCCGTCCATAATGATGGCGACATGGCAAGGCACCGGATCAATTTCAGGTTTCGATTCCTGCATAGATACAGGCGGAAGATTCTGCACAAGGTCACAGACTTTAAAGACATTTTGTCATTAAAGAAAACGACGTTGAGATTATACCTCCATCACCTCTTTTTCTTTACCTGCGGCAACTTCTTCGATTTTGCTGATATATGTATCTGTCGCCTTCTGCGCCTCTTCCTGCAGACGAAACATGTCGTCTTCCGAGATTTCCTTATCCTTTTTCATCTTCTTGAGGGCGTCATTTGCCTCACGTCGGACATTCCGGACTGCCACCTTGAACTCTTCGGCAATTTTTTTGACCTGCTTGACCAGTTCTTTGCGCCGTTCTTCAGTAAGCTGGGGAATAGTAAGGCGAATCACCTTACCATCATTGGCCGGAGTCAGGCCAAGGTCCGAAGAAAGAATGGCCTTTTCAATAACCGGCAGCATCTGCGGATCCCAGGGCTGAATAACGATCAGCCGGCTCTCCGGGATGGTCATGGTACCCACCTGATCAACAGGCAGCATAGAGCCATAGGCATCCACCTTGATTCCATCCAGCAGGGACAGAGAGGCACGACCGGTCCTGATCTTGACCAGTTCCCGTTTCAGGGCCTCCACACTTGCTTCCATCTTTGCATTGACCTGGTCAACAACATCGTTTGCCATGACTTCCTCCATTGTTTTTAAAGGTATCAGCAGTCAGGTGTCAGGATTCTTTTACAATGAAAACTTCCGGCTCTCAAGTATCCCTTAACTGCTGACAGCTGAGACCTGTGACATCCCACTCAACCGGTAATCAGGGTCCCAATATCCTCACCAGCCGCTGCACGTCCAATATTACCGGCCTTCTTCATGTTAAAGACAAAAACAGGCAGATTGTTGTCACGGGCAAGGGAGATCCCTGCCGCGTCCATAACCCGCAGTTCATCCTGCAGCACCCTGGTATAGGTCAACCGATCAAAACGGATCGCATTTTCATCCTTTTCCGGATCGCGATCATACACCCCATCCACCCTGGTAGCCTTCATGAGTACATCCGCCCCGATCTCAAGGGCCCGGAGCACTCCTCCGGTATCAGTGGTAAAATAGGGATTTCCCGTACCGGCAGCAAAGATAACCACCCTGTCCTTGTCCAGATGTTCCAGAGCACGGGCACGGACATACGGTTCACAGACATTGCGCATGGTGATAGCAGACATCACCCGGCAGGCGACACCGGCCTTCTCCAGACCGTCCTGCATGGCAAGTCCATTAATCACCGTTGCCAGCATACCCATGTTGTCAGCAGATGCCCGGTCCATGCCGCCGGCTGCACCGGAAACACCTCGAAAGATATTCCCTGCACCAATCACCAGTCCCAGTTGAACACCATCATCATGAACCGATCTGATTTCCCGGGCCACGAATTGAATCATCTCCGGGCTGATGCCGTAGGCACCTTCACCCATCAGGGCTTCACCGCTGATTTTCAGAAGGATACGTTTGTACTTCATTCCGGAGCACCTCGAAAGATCATGGAACGTGTGTGGCAATGATGTCTGCTGCCGTTTGCTGAAACCACGCGAAAAATGCCTTTTTTTGACAGATCCCAGGAACCGGGATAACGCAAAACCGCTGCAGGAATCTTCAGCATGCTGGAAATCGGCAGGATAAAGACATCATCAGTTACGCGCCAACCTGGAAACGGGCAAATCGTTTAACAGAGATATTCTCGCCCATCTTGGCAATCAGCTCATTGAGCAGATCCTGAACCGTGAGGTCGGGATTTTTGACAAATTTCTGCTCCATGAGACAGATTTCAGACAAGTATTTTTCTACCTTTCCGGAAACAATCTTCTCAATGATATTATCAGGCTTGCCTGAATCTTTGGCCTGTTTGATGTATATTTCCTTCTCACGCTCAAGCATCTCGGCCGGCACCTCTTCCCGGGTGACAGACACCGGACTGACAGCAGCCACATGCATGGCAATATCTTTGGCAAATGCCTGGAAATCATCGGTCTTGGCAACAAAATCGGTCTCGCAGCCAACCTCGACCATAACGCCGAGCTTACCGCCCGCATGAATATAACACTCAACCACTCCTTCAGATGTTGCTCGATCGGCACGCTTGGCAGCAACTGCAAGGCCCTTCTGACGCAGCAGATCAACAGCTTTTTCCAGGTCGCCCTCGGTCTCACCCAGGGCTCTTTTGCAATCCATCATGCCGGCATTGGTCTTGTCACGCAGTTCTTTGACCATCTGGCTGGTAATTTTCACGGTATGTTCTCCTTTCATCAAAATGTTTGAGTCGGACATGATCAAGATCATTGCCCGATGTCTCCAAACCCATTTACGAGAGAAGGGGCTTGATAAAAAGCCCCTTCAACTCCTCTGTATTTTTTCAGCAGGGAAATTACTCAGAGGGCTTCTCCTCAGCGCTCTCAGCAGGGGCAGCTTCATCACTGCTCTCTGCCGGTACGGCTTCCTCACTGCTCATTGCCGCTTCAAGCTCCTCCACACTGGCGTCTTCTTCCTCACCACGACGTGCCTTGCCTTCCAGTACGGCATCGGCAAGTTGAGAGGCGATCAGTTTGATAGCCCGGATAGCATCGTCATTACCGGGAATAATGCAATCAATTCCATCGGGATCACAGTTGGTATCGGTCAGGGCAACTACAGGAATGTTTAATTTTCTGGCCTCGCCAACGGCAATCTCCTCCTTACGGGGATCAATGACGAACAGGACATCAGGCAGCACACGCATCTCTTTGATACCACCGATATTGCGGTCCAGCTTCACCCGCTCCTTTTCCATCTTGAGAATTTCTTTTTTGGGAAAGCGGTTAATGGAACCGTCTTCCTGCATTGCCTCAATCTTTTTCAACCGGTCAACGGAATGCTTGATGGTCTGAAAGTTGGTCATCATACCGCCGAGCCAGCGATGATTGACAAAGAACATGCCGCAACGTTCCGCCTCTTCCCTGATAATAGCCTGCGCCTGCCGCTTTGTGCCGACAAACATTACAGTCCCGCCATCGGCCACCACATCTGTAATATAACCATACGCCTTACGGAACAGTTTCATTGTCTCATCAAGGTTGATGATATGAATACCGTTCCGCGGACCGTAGATATACGGTTTCATCTTCGGGTTCCAACGCCTGGTCTGGTGCCCGAAATGAAGACCAGCCTCCAACATCTGCCGCATAGTTACTCGTGCTGCCATTACTATCTCCTTAATTTATGGTTATTCCTCCATCCCAATGTCCGATTCCGCAAAGGAACACCAAAGGACGCACGCGGGATGTGTGTAGTTATTACCCGGCACAGTACCGGAAATTTAGCAAACATTAACATCTTCTATTACCATATCCGAATCTTCACGACAAGCAAATCTGCTTGAAAACGCAGAGAAACAGAAAGATTATCATGACACTCAGGTCTGAATCATGCAAAGAGATACAGCAACATCCAGAAAAACATCTGAATGCATTAACGGGGAACCAGGGTCCTGCGATCGCCCAGGACATGGAGCAGCCAGTCAAAACCGAACTTGAGCAGTTCCTGATCGTCATCTTCTATACGCCTCCGTCGATCACGGTCCAGCCGGTAGCGGACAAGCAGGTTGTGCTGCTGCATGTAGGAGCGAAAGGTGTCAATATTATAACAGACCATGAATGCCAGTTGCTGACGGGGTCCGGCCTGACCTTCTCCCTGCCAGGGGTTGGTGGCAAAAAAAGCATCTACCTCTGCCCACAGGTCATTGAGCAGGTTGTATTCCAGCAGGTGCTGTTGTCGTTCCCACTGCTTAACAGTATAGAAATGATTCTCGAGGTGTCCCCTGCAGTAGGGATGGATGATTTTAAAATAGTGACTTTTGTGCTGCCCCCGTCTGCTGCCCTTTTCAACAGCCCGTTCAAGTGGATAGGTGCGGCAGGCAGACGGTCGGTCCGCATACACGGAACATCCCTCTTTGACCAGAAATGGACAGGGGAAATCTTCGGAGTCCTCCATATTGAGCATCACGGCGGGGAAAAAAGGATGCGTACCCTGAGCCAGTGTTGTGTACTGCTCCATGAACTCTGCTGAATGAAGACCAAGATGATTCTTCAAACGCAGCACATCCACGGGAAAAAGTCTCAGCTCCACCTTGTGACAACAGACCTGATAACAGCTAACGCCCGGATGACAGCGAAACTGAAACTGCTCTGCCCACCCTATGGGTGATCTCTCTGAACCTGATTGCGATTGATTGACAGACATGAACAGTCACCATAAAAAAGGCCGGTATGACATATCATACCGGCCGGAATTGATCTAAAATGGTGAAGATGAATCGTCAGTTGCGCCTACTCCTCATCTTCCGTGTCGACTTCCTCGGCAACTTGTTCCTCATATCCGACCAGTTCAACAATGGCCATGGGGGCAGCATCACCATAACGGTTACCGGTACGGATGATACGGGTGTAGCCACCCTGCCGGTCTGCATATTGACTGCTTATTTCATCAAAAAGTTTGGCAACGATACCCTTGGAACGGATATAAGCCATGGCCTGCCGTCGTGCATGAAGATCACCCCGTTTACCCAGGGTAATCATCTTCTCCGCTACCCGCCTGGCCTCTTTCGCCTTTGGTACCGTAGTGACGATACGCTCATGCTCAAACAGAGAGGTCACCATGTTGCGCAACATGGCCTTACGGTGTGCGGCAGTACGGTTAAGCTTTCTGCCCGCTTTTCTATGTCTCATTGTTCTATCCTTCTATGTTATCAAATCAAA
>CAZKBZ010000145.1:4400-5530 GCA_964551175.1 uncultured Desulfobulbus sp. | reverse complement strand
CTATTTTTCAGTTAAAATGCATAACTGTACTCGAAAAAAAGCCGGTCATTGTCCTCGATATCACTGAAAGCACCCTGGTCACTGGATTGATAAAAAATAACACCGCCGGTCAAGGTCACATGATCATTGAGATCATATTCGAGCTGAAATCTTTCAAAGGCACCGTCTTCACCATGGGCGCCGAAAATTGCGCAGAGAATTTTGAGTTGAATGGTATCGTTGACAAAATCTCTGGAAAACATGAGGGCGGTCTGCTGCAAATCCTGCTGACTGAAATCAGGAGATAATGCCAGGCGGTCGTCAAAGTCCATGATATGCCGGTTGACGAATTCCAGAGATAACATGGTCTCGGAAAAACCAGTGTATTCAATGCCTGCCATCAGATCAACCCTGTCAAAATCCTGTTCCGGGAGAGCACCATATTCAAGGTCCTGCCACCAGGCGGCTTCTCCCTTGAACAGCCAGTTGCCAAAGGCAATATTTGCGGTTAATCCGGTCATGGATACACGGTTATGCATCCGTACAGGTTTGCCGGCATCCATGGTGACATGGGCACGGTTATCGTACACCCAGGCCTGATACAGAGAAAGATCCCAGCCGCTGAAAATACCATTTACGGCCAGTCCATATTGCTGGCTGTCAAAGGCAAAATTAGTCGGCTTTTTTTCCGGAGGCATGGGGGCATCTCCCGGATAAAAATCGCTGTTATAGACAGGAGTCTTGTCAAAGCGGATTTCATTGATAACAATACCGCTCAGATTCCACGGACCTGTGTAGTAGTCGAGTTTTGTCATGGTGACCGGCAGACGCTTGTATTTGATATCCACCATGCCCGGCAGCCGGTTATCCAGCGGGTTAAGGATGTCCGTCACCCGGAGGTTGTCGGCTTTGCCCCAGACAACCACCTGGCGGCCGATTTTCAGATCAAGGCTGCTGCTGAGACTGCCGGCCAGGTACAGCTCATCAAATTCCAGTTCCTGTTCGTACTCATCAAGCAGACGATCACTGTACTGATCGCGTCCCTGGATTGAATAGGCCCCATCATAAAAAACATGGCCGCTGGCCCTGGCCCGCCAGGAGCCGAAAGAGAAATCTCCTCCCAGTGCACCGGTGGTACGCAGCATGGAAAG
>CAZKBZ010000145.1:0-4300 GCA_964551175.1 uncultured Desulfobulbus sp. | reverse complement strand
GACTGAAAACAGGGTGTCATCCAGATTCTGGTTATACTTGATATTGGAATACTCCATTATGGTCCGGTGCAGGGTAACCTTGTTTTTCGTGGTCTTGGCATGCAGCTCAGTGGCGGTCCAGATACCGTCAATCTGCTTGATCCCTTTGTTTTCCTGGTACTTTATCTTTTTGCCTTCCTTCAGCCAGTGTACGGCCCGAACACCCATGAAGATGTCCTGACGGATGAAGAGCACGGACTTTAAATAGCCGTAGCGGTCACGCACCTCATCGCTGACCGGTACCGCCTCAATGAGCCAGACCTTATGCTCTCCCACCTTGTCTTCCTTAAGCAGTTTATACTTCCACTCATCCACCACCCGGCGGGTCATGTCCGCATAGGAAAGATCCGAACCCATGAAGGAAGAGGATTTATCAGAGGTGGCAATACGTTTTGTTTTATGCAGATCGGGCAGGTAAAGCCACTGGTCGTCGTCGCGGCCCCCTTCGTAATAGTCATAGGTGAGAAATGCGGTATCCTTGACATCTGCAGGCGAGAGAAAAAACTGCATCTTCCAGGTATCCATTCCCTTGTCCTTGGAAAAGACCTTCATCTCCCGAATCCGTTTATTTTTCTGACGGTCGATAAGAATCATTTTCACATCAGAGATCATGTTGTCCCCGTCATCGCGGGCATCAACTTTTTCCATGATCTCCCGTGCAGTCAAGGCCTGGGCCGCAGGCACCGCAACCAGCAGCATGAGCAGTGCAGCCAGGCAGCTTACGTATTTTGTGTAAGTCATTATTTTTCTCCGTTTTCAGTTGTTACATGAAGTTTAGATCCCTGTAAAGCCAAAGCCATGAGCGATGGTGCCAGAAAAAAGTCTGCCAGCAGTGCAATAACAATGGCCAGTCCCACCAGCATGCCGAAATTAAACACGTTATGCATGGAAGCGAGCATAAAGAGGAAAAAACCGATAGACAGGACAATGGACGTGGTCAGCATGGCCCGTCCGGCCGTATGAAGCGTGTGGGCGACAGCCTCGTGTACATCTCCGGTTTCCTGATAATATTTTTTGAAATTATAGACAAAGTGAATGGTGTCATCCACGGCAAGGCCGATGGCAATGGAGGCCACCAGCATGGTAAACATGTCCAGGGGGATGGAAAACCAGCCCATGATTCCCATGACGACAAGGATGGGGCTGATATTGGGCAGCATGGCAATCAGGCCCATGCGCAGGTCGCCGATGAGCAGGATCATCATAACGGTGATCACAAGAATGGCAATGCCGTAACTCTGGGCTGCCGAATACATGGTGGCGTGCAGAATGCGGGCAAAGAGCGACATGATTCCCGTGGTGGTGAGGGTGACAGGCTTGCCGTCAACCGTTATATCTGCAAATGCGTTCTGGAACCGGCTCTCGATTTCCTGAATAAACGGTACATAGGAAAGTGCATCACGCCACGGCACCTTGATGGTCACCCGGGCCTTGGAAAAACGGGAGTCGACAAAATCCTGGAGATCATCGGAACCCGAGTTTTCAAAGAGAAGAAATTCCTGGGGGATCAGGGCTGCATTTTCAGGAACCCTGTACATTTCCGGCCGGTTTTCATTGAGTGCCCTGTGGATTTCTTTCAGGATAGTGGTGACGGAAATTACCTTGCCGATAAAAAGGGAATCCTGCTGAAAGTTTTCCAGTTCCCCGCCGAGTTTATCCATGGCCTCCAGTACGCGTTGATCATACAGACCGTTTTCACTGCCCGTATCAAGGACAACTTCCAGTGCAACACTGCCGCGCAGGTTGGAGTCAATAACCTCGGTGGCAATCCGAACCGGAAGCTGTTCCGGCAACCAGGCCAGCAGGTTGTGCGAGAAGCGGAGCTTGGGGATCCCGGCTGCAAAGGCAAAAACGATCAGAAGGGAAAGGAGAGCAATCATCTTTGGCCGGCTTGTGGTGATGTAGGCAACCCAGTCGAGAAAACGGTCGAACCTGCTCTGACCGACATCCTGATTGTCCCGTGCTTTTTGTTTCAGAGGAAAAATTGCCAGTAATGCCGGCAGGAGAATAAGGGTGAAAAACAGGGAAAGGAGAACACCCACGGAAGAAAAAACTCCCAGGTCGGCTATGGGTGCAACCTTGGCAGCAGCAAATGATGCAAGTCCTGCAGCCGTGGTCAGCGAGGTCATGACAATGGCCAGCCCGGAATGTCCCAGGGCGTACACCAGGGCCTCTTCCTTGCTGTCATTTTTGCGTATCCGCTGATAGACCAGTGATAACACATGTACACTGGCACCAACGCCCACGGCCAGCAGAAAGGATGGCAGAATGATAGTCGGCACTTTGAACTGAATACCGAATTTTGCCATCAGCCCCAGGGTGGTGACCAGGGTCAGTGCCACGACCAGAAGGGGCAGCAACACTCCTGAAATGCGACGAAACATGACAAACAGGCAGATGCCGATGGTAAGAACGGCCAGACGGAGAAATTTTTTCATGTCCTTCATCATCAACTGTTTGACCATATGCGTGACAATGGGACTGCCTGCCATGGAGATTTCAAAGCCGGGCCCGTTAAAGGAACGGGCAATTTCCTTGGCCTTTGCCACCATCTGAGCGTTTTCCTGGTCAGTAAGAAATTCAGGCTGCCCGGTCCCGCCATTGTTTTCATCCTCTGCAGAGCTACTCAACGCATCGTCAAATCCAGCCAGTGCATCATCACCTTCCATGCCTGCAGCAGAGTAGGTGTCACTTTCTATGAGAACAGTGGTAAAGGTGCCGTCCTCTGAAATCAACTGGTTCAGGTAGACCGGATTTGCCATGACCCGTTTTTTCAGCTCAGCCAGATCCTGTTCGTTTTCCGGGAAATGAACCAGGAGGTCATCCACCAGCAGGGTGTCGCCCTGGCCCCGGGTATCTCTGGCATTGACCATGGAGGTGATGTCATTAACATGGGGAACCTCAGCTTCCAGCCTGTCATGAAGTTGCTTGAGCTTGGTGAGAAAGGGAATAGTGAAGATGTTATCGCTCTTGATGGCCAGTACCAGTAAGTCATCCCGGCCAAACTGATCACGAAATTCATTATAGGTCGTCAGGATAGGGTCGCCCGGGTGCAGAAGACCCTCGTTGGAGGTATCTATGCTCAGAAAACGAATCTGTGAGCCGATGAGAACTGTCGGAACAAGAACAAGCAGCAAAATGGGGAACTTGAATTTGATAATAATTCGAGTCCAGGCTTCGAACATCGATTCAATACGTTTTTTTATGCTCATTTCTGTTTCCTTTTTGATGTACAGATAATGGAAGTGACGCCCTCAAGAAAAACCGTGCTGATAATATCCGCGTACTCTGCAATGGAAGTTGCAGAGAGTTGCTCCGGCTGCACCTGTTCCATAACCGGGGTAAAGAGAAATCTGGATGCCATCATCGAGGTCAGCATGGAGCAGAAGGCGATTGGAGGCAGGGTCTCTCCGCCGGTACTGTCAGCCTGTGCCTGGAGATGCTTTCCAATAGTCTCGGCCATTTGTCTGCCCCATATTGCCTTGTGCTCCGTGATTTCAGGATCATCATGGGGTATCTCGGCTATAGTGACCAGCAGATAGTCCTGATGAGCGGCAAAGTATCTGATTGCGCTGTGAATAAAGCGGTGCAGTTTGACGGGCAGGTCATCATCACCAGCCATTTCCTTCCGTGCGATCGCCAGATAACCGAAGAAAAAAATATCCAGGATCTCTTTGAGCAGTTTTTTCTTTGAACCGAAAAAATAGTTGATCATTGCCAGGTTGACGTCCGCTGCCGCTGCAAGTTCGCGAAGACCTGTATTCCCATATCCGTGACGGGCAAAGAGGCTGACCGCCGCAGAAAGGATCCGCTCCCTGGATTCCGTTGTTGTCTGTTTTTTCCTGCTGTTTCCCATAATTCATTCACTAATTAAACGTTTGTTTAAGGCGTTGACATTCTACCCCTTTGAGATAACTTGTCAAGAGGATAATGTGAATTTGTCTCCAATGCCCTTGGTGCCGGCAGTGTTACAAAACCTATCGCGGCATTGCCGACAACAGTGAACCCCTGCAATGGTATGAACGAACCCACCTCGCAACGATACGAACACTGGGACCGGTTTCCTCTGGATCGACTCGACAGCATAACCCTTAACGAATGCGCTGCACCCACAAACAAAAAAGGACTTACGGAACATACCGTAAGTCCTTGATATCATGGTCGGGGCGAGAGGATTCGAACCTCCGACCTCCTGCTCCCAAGGCAGGCGCGCTAACCAGGCTGCGCTACGCCCCGACGAAATAATAGCGGAACAGGCGGG
>CAZKBZ010000144.1:0-5540 GCA_964551175.1 uncultured Desulfobulbus sp. | reverse complement strand
ACTGTTTGTCCGCGCTGATCTGAAATTTTTTCATCTTCTGGTAAAAAGTTGATCGGGCAATACCAACCAGCTTGGCTGCCTCGGAAATATTCCAGCCGGTCCTGTCCAGGGCTTTGCAGAGGTATTTTTTTTCCATCTCCTCCAGGCTGGGAAAAGTCGCTACCCGCTGATGCGTTTTTTCACCAAAAAAATCTGAAATACGAGCCAGGTCATCGGTTGTCACTTTTTTCCCTCGAGCCTGCACGCTTAATCGCAAAACAGTGTTTCGCAGCTCCCGGATATTGCCGGGCCATGAATAATCAACCATGTTCTGCAGAGCCGTTGCTGATATGGCGGGAACCGTCCAGCCGTATTCCCTGGCAAATACGTTGAGAAAATAGTGAATCAGGGGCTCGATATCCTCTTTTCTCTGCCGAAGCGGTGGGACCTTGAGAACAAAGCAGGAAATACGCTGAAAAAAATCCTCCCGGAATTTTCTTTCCTGCATCATGGTATCAAGATCCTGGTTGGTGGCAGCCACAATTCGGACATCAAGTTTTTTTACCCTGGTGTCACCGAGACGGCAAATTTCACTGTTTTCCAGAAAACGGAGAAGTTTCGGCTGGAGGGCCAGGTCCATATCACCAATCTCATCAAGAAATAACGTTCCGTTATGGGCCATTTCCAGCTTGCCGGGTTTATCTACCGCGTTATGATAAGCCCCTTTGACCGAACCGAACAGTTCACTTTCAAAAATTCCTTCCGGAATGGCTGAACAGTTCAACGTCACGAAACCACCCTGCCTCTTACTGAAGCTGTGCAGGGCAGATGCCACCAGTTCCTTGCCTGTGCCCGGTTCACCAAGGATCAGTACCGGTACGTTGATGGGAGCAATTGTTCTGATATCCTCGTACAGCCGCAGCATGGATTCACTGTGGATGATTGTTTCATCCGTGGCCGCAAGCCTGCTCTTGAGCCCCTGTTTTTCCAGGTTGATCCGGGCCCGGTAGCGGAGACGTTCAAGCAGAGTTGATGCATGGCAAAGCAACAGTTCGATCTGCTGTGTATTAAGAGGTGCTGTCGATTTCCGGTCGCCACCTTCAATGTAAAGGCATCCTTCAACATGGTTCTCAAAAAGCAGGGGTGAACAGAGGACCGGACTGGCAGGTAAGTTTTTCCGGGTCACGGCAGAACCAATATGGTCAAGCGTCATATTGCTGATAGCCGTTGTCTCGGTTGCCATGGCCCGGCTGATAAGATCATTGCGCAGCATCTGCCGGCTGTCAGGGTCCATGTTTTCCAGGGACCGGTAAACAAGTTCACCCTCAGTATCCAGGGTGGCGATAAAACCGCACTGTCCACCTGTAAGTTTAAGGGATGAGTGCAGCAGGAGTGAGAGCAACTCTGATTCAGTATCTGCCCTGGCAAGCCGGTTGAAGGCATTGCGCAGTTGATTGAACTGGGTGTCAACAATATCGCTGCCATCCGTTCCCTTTTGTATGTCGGAGGGCAGGAAAGACTCCAGGCCAAAGAGAATGGTCTTGTTGTCGAGCAGATCAAGATGTTGCTGTTCCTCTTTCTCTTTCTTTCCGGAAAAGACACGGGACGACGTGTGCTGTTGTTCGTCAACAAAGGTAAGGAAAAAATCGACTATGCGGAATGTTGAGCCATTTTCAAGCCTGGCAGAGGTAACTTTTTCATTGCCAAACCAGATCGCATTGGTGCTCCCGCAGTCGACCAGATAAAAGCCGTCCTCTTTTTTGTTGACACTGCCGTGATGGCGGGAGACCTGCAGGGAATCAAGGACAAGATCATTATCCGGGTCTCTGCCGATACTGAGGGTATGCGCAAACGAAACTACCCGGTAATTACTCCCATTCTGATTGACGATTAACTGCGGCATATCTTGTTAATGGGTACTCACAGTTGCGGTTGGATAATACCTGTTCAGGTCAAATCTTCCTGCCTGAG
Organism: uncultured Desulfobulbus sp.; assembly: GCA_964551175.1. GTDB lineage: Bacteria > Desulfobacterota > Desulfobulbia > Desulfobulbales > Desulfobulbaceae > Desulfobulbus_C. The sequence goes on along the minus strand of CAZKBZ010000144.1, from coordinate 3,590 downwards.
TGGGCTGCTCTTTGTAAAAACGCTGCTGGAACCAGTCATATTCCTGCCAGAACCGGGGATTGGACCGGTTGATGCCGTAACTGATGAAACGTTCAATGTCCTTGTCCTCAATCTTCTTGCTGGAGAGCAGATGCAGGAAGTCCGGGAGATCATCAACATGAACGTTAAAGAAATAGTTGGGATAGGAGCCGATAAAACCCGGCAGGATATCTGCCCGGTCCTTGCTCGCGTCCAGGACATTGTTTTCGCCGAACAGGTAGGTGACGTTGTTGTGCCAGCGGTTGACCACAATGGAGAGAACCAGGTCATCACCCTTGTCACGCCGTATCCGTACATAGGCCAGGTTGGCGCTGTGATTGTTGAAGTGGGTCAGTATGGCGGAACCGGGTGCGGTGATTGCCCGGAACCCCTGGAGGGCATCGTCCAGGGTGTTGTACTGTTTCGGGAGCGACGGGTACTTTTCATCTGCAGAGAGATAGTTTACCCGGTCAAATGCAATGTCAGCTGTTGTCGGAATTTCCTTTTCCACGATATGTTCGATAAACTCCCGTTTGGGGTCGGCTGTAGCGTATTTGACAGCTGTGGGCATCTGGGAGGAAACAGTATGGATATCAGCTGGTTTGACCCCTGTATACCAGGACTGGATCATTTTTGCACGTCTGTCTGCAGGCATGAAGTTGAGGAAATAGGTCTCACCCTCCACCCGCAGGGTATCCATGTACAAACGGACCGCGAGTTGATGTCCCAGTGTGCCATACACATCAAAACCGGCAACCAGGGCATAGTAGATACGCTCAAGCAGGGGATAGTCAATAACCCACATGGTGCGCGGCAGTTCTCCCCGTACGTCCCGTTGCACCGAAATGTTCATACAGGTAGCGCGCCGTCATCCCATGCTTTGGATCAGGTCTGTTGAAAAATTCTTCCCAGACGGCAATTGCGGCTGCATCATCAGGTTTGGGGCTGACTATCTCTCTCTGCTGTTCAGGAGTCGGTCCCTGTGCATCCTGGGCCAGCCAGCCTGCTATCAGTTCGAATTCTTCCTGCTGCAGCGGTGGAAAGCCAAACGGCATGCCTCGGTTAGGGGTTTTTCCAGGTAACTGCCCAACTCGATCTGATCTTTTGCACAGGTCAGATCTGTTGCCTCGGGATGGTAGTCTCCGCTGCTTTTGGGATGTGTCATCTTGTGGGAAAGAAACTGGAGCATGATGGAGTTGTTGTAGCCGTTCCCGGTATTGGACTCTGTAACGGAAAAGAAATCTTTCTGCCGCCACTGCTCTGTTGTCAGGGCATCAATGAAGAGCCGGGTCGGATCCATGGTAGTGAGCCGGGTGGAGTTGTACACCGGGTTTTTGGTCCCGCCCCGGTCAACCCCCTCATAAGAGCTGAGTTTCAGCTGACAGGGCGAGTTGTAACAGGAATGGCAGACCACGCACCGTTTATCAAGAAGTGGTTTAATTTCAGCAACATAATCAATGCGCCTGTCAGGTATCTGCACCTGGACGGGCGGGGGAGGCGGGGCAGCACAGCCGACCGGCAGAGTAAGCAGGGTTAAATAAAACAGGATATGAGTTTTGCAGGTCATGCAGTGCTCCATTTGGCAAAATTAAGGTGAACCAAAGGATATCGGACAGGGAATTATCAATGTTGAATATAGTGGCACCCTTTCTTTACAAGGCTGTCTACAATACACGATTTCCCGTCTCCCGGGTGGAATATCCGCCCTTGGCCTCAACCGCCTGTTTAAACTCACCCGTTTCAATAATTTCCAGAACAGTGCGAATGGAAGGCAGCTCAAGAAATTCGCAGGGGATGATCAGATCATACCGCTCCTCGGTTACCGGCACAAAATCAAGTTTCAGGGCTCTGGCAGCAGCCAGAATGCCGAGACCTGCATCGGCCTTGCCCGCAAGTACGGCCACGGCAACCGCCATGTGCGTATACTCCTCGGCATCATAGCCGTTGATTGCATCGGGGTCCAGGTTCGCTTTTTCCAGTTCATGGTCCAGCAGTACCCTGGTGCCTGATCCGGTCTGGCGGTTGATAAAGGTGATGTCATCGCGCAGCAGATCAGCAACAGAGCCTATCTTTTTGGGGTTGCCCGGCTGTACCATAAAACCCTGTTGCCTGTGCACCAGAGTTATCAGCGAAACTTCCCTGTTCTGCAAATACCTGTTGATATAACTGATATTATAATCACCGGTTTCCGGGTCCAGCAGGTGTGATCCGGCAAGGTGGGTCATGTTGTCCCTGATGGCAAGGATACCGCCCAGGGAACCGACATGGGTTGATGCCAGGGGATAGGGGCTGGATTTTTTAAGAAAATCATGCAGCAGGTCCAGGCAGAGATCATGGCTGCCGGTACAGAGGATAGTATTTTCAATCTGCTGCCGGGGACGAAGCAGTTCGAGCTCCACTGTACTGCCCCTTGTTTCTCCCTCGGAAGAGGCGGGGATACGGAGAATGGAATTGGCCCGGGTAAGCGTTGTGATGGCGCCGGCCCCTTTTTTCAGGGGAACCGTGACCAGGTGCTCACCGATCCTGCCGGTAATCATGCGCCGGAACTCTTCAATGCCGCCTTTTGAGGGCAGGTCACGGGCAAGCAGGGCAGGGGCGGTAATCGGGTCCAGGGGTTGCCTGCCCTGCATTCTTGCCAGCAGAGGCACCACGAACTGTTCAAAGGAGATAATGGCTGAAACCGGATAGCCTGGATTACCGATTACCGGCTTGTTGTCAATGACTCCAAGGATGGTCGGCTTGCCGGGCATGATGGTAACCCCGTGCACCAGCACTTCACCGCATTCACCAATAACCTGTACGGTATAGTCGGCGCTGCCGGCGGATGAACCGGCATTGATGACCACCACGTCAGCATCGGATTGCACTGCCTGCAGCAGGTGTTGCTGTATGGTGTCATGGTCATCTGCAATGATCGGGGTAACCAGAACCTCCGCTCCTGCCCGCTCGGCAAGAGCGGCCAGCACGGCAGAGTTGGATTCAATGGTCTTGCCTGCAGGCGGTTCCGGGGTATCCCGCAGATCGACGAGTTCAGTTCCCGTGGGAATGATGATAATTTTAGGTTTTTTCCTGACTGCAACCTGCAGGCAGCCGGCCGTGAGCAGGGCCGCCACATCGGGCGGTGTGATCAGGTGGTTGGAGGGAAACAACAGCTCAGTTGCCACAATATCCTCACCCACCTTGCGTACATTCTGCCAGGGATAGACAGGTGCCCGGATGATACCGGTTGCCTGGTCATCAGCGAGCAGAACATGCTCAATCATGATCACAGCATTTTTGGTATCAGGCATGGGATGGCCGGTATTGATAAAAATTGCCTGACCTTCGGCTATGTTCAGGGTGAGAGGTGTGTCATCTGTTGCCCCAAAGGTATCTTCGGCGCGAACAGCAAGACCGTCCATGGCGGCAGCATGAAAGGACGGGGCTGAAAGGTTTGCCGTAACAGGTCCGGCTGTTACCCGGCCTGCTGCTTCCCGGCTGGCAATGGTTTCGGTGCCGGTAGCGTATTCTTTAAATCTGTCAGTAAAAATCCGCCGGGCCTCAGGCAGGGGCAGCATATTGAGATATATCTT
>CAZKBZ010000143.1:0-5548 GCA_964551175.1 uncultured Desulfobulbus sp. | reverse complement strand
CCCTCGAATTTGTCTGTGATCTTCTTCATGGTATTGACACCAATCACCTCCCCTTCTGCGGTAACCAGCGGTCCACCCGAGTTGCCGGGATAGATTTCCGCATTGGTCTGGATATAGTCTCCGCGATTATTGGAGACAACACCGGAGGTTACCGATCCTTTCAGGCCCAGAGGAGAGCCGATGGCATAAATCGGAGTACCGACGGGTAAAGGAGGACCTGTCCGAGGCTGGAGAAAAGGCGTGGTATAGCCGTTCAGCTTCAGCAGGGCAAGGTCTAAACGATCGCTGATCCTGTACAGGGCTGCCTGTTTGACCGTCCCATCAGCCAGAGTGACGGCAAACTGATGCTGCGAGGCAAGTTTATTCATCCGGGTACGATACTCACCGGTCTTTTCCCTGAACTCCTGCTGCTGTGTTGTATATTCCCTGACCTGCTGTTGATATCGGCTTTGCCAGTTGTGCAGGGTTTTTTCGTTTTCCTGCAGCGTGGTCCGGGCACTGTTTACCTGCTCAGGGCGACTGCCTGCTGAACGGGCATATGCTTCAATTTCCTGCTTTCTCCGGCGGAGTTGTTTTGCTGAGCGCTGCAGCCGCTTCTGTTCCTGGTCCAGCAGTTGCTTCCAGCTCTTCAGTTTTCTTTCAGCTTCACCGATCTGCAGACTTTGTTTCTTCATTTCAGCCGGACTGCCGCGCACTACATGCCGGTTGGTAACAATCAGACCATCACTGGAAAGGAAAAAACCGGATCCGGATCCGGCAGCTGTCTTGATAAAAACCGTGGCCAGATTAGCTTTCTCAATGGGTGTCTTGGGAGCCAGTGTCTGCCTGAGCTGGGCAGCAATATCTTTTTGCGTGCGTTCACCTGATATACGATCGGTTGTCCGATGCCGGACCGCTGTCTTCCCGTACACAATTTTTTCAACCTGATCCAGCCCGATAGAAACAATGCCTCCGTACTGTTCATAGAGAAGGCTGTCTCCCTGTTTTTCAACTCTGCTGGTGGTTATATGCTTTCCGTTTGTCAGGTAAATTTCATGGGCTGAAATGCTGAAGGGCAACAGCAGTAAAACACAAAGAACAATAAATCGGGTCATGCTTCCTCACCTGAGCAAAAAATCTTTTTCTGCATTCTATCAGCAAACATATAATTCGACAAAGCCCAATGAGATATTCATTCAGAACGAAGCGCCTGAACCGGATCCAGACCGGCCGCATGGTATGCCGGCAGAATGCCGGCCAGCAGCCCGATAACAATTGCCAGCATTTCCGCAACCAGAACATATCCCCAGGATGTATGTACCGGCAGCACCGGCATCAACCCATGCAGCAGCCAGGCACTGGAGATACCCAGCGCCAGGCCTGCTGCCCCGCCAAGACCTGACAGTACCATAGCTTCAGCCAGGAAAATAATCAGTATCTGTCGCCTGGTGGCACCAATGGCTCTTAACAGGCCTGTCTCAGCAGTCCGCTCACGCACGGCAATAATCATGACTGTCAGAATACCTACGCAGCCCACCAGTAATGAAATACCGCCCAGTGCTCCCACTGCAGCGGTCAGCATATCCAGAACCGAGCCCAGCACATCAAGCATCTGCTGCTGGGTGGTAATGGTGAAATCCTCCTGGCCATGACGCTGGATCAGTGTGCGTCTGATTGCGGCTACGACCTCTTCCACCGCCGCATTCTCATTGTACAGGACATCGATTTCCATCAACCCCTCCCGGTTAAACAGATCCAGCGCCTGTATTGTGGGCAGGTAGACCGTATCATCCATGTCAAAACCCAGGATCTGTCCCTTGGGCTCCATAACACCGATGATACGGCTGGGAATATTGCCGATCCTGATACGACGGCCGAGCGGATTCTCCGTGCCGAACAACTCACGGCTGGTTGTATGGCCCAGGACAACAAAAGGCCGGGCTGCCCGGGGATTATCATCAGGCAGAAAGCGGCCGCTGCTGACTTTCATCTGAAAGGCCATGTCCATGTCCGCACCAACCCCGTAGATGGAAATTCTGCGCCTGCGGCCGGCCGCCTCAACCTCGCCGTTTCCCTGGACCAGGGGCACCACGGCATCAACATGGCGCAGCCTTTTCAGAGCCTCGCTGTCCTCCATGGTAAGCAGCCGTTCTGATCCTATAACACCAAGAGGCGTGCCCATGGTTGTCACCCGGCCGGGATTGACGGCTATCAGAGTGGTGCCGAACTGGGTAAATTCAGCCAGTACAAACTGCTGCAGCCCCTGTCCCAGCGAAGTGAGCAGGATAACCGTTCCAATACCAACAGCTATCCCCAGACCTGTCAGGAATGAATGCATCCGGTTCGTCCGGATTGTTCTGAAGGTAAGTTGGAACAGGTCGTAAAAGAGCATCAACTGTTACCAGTACATCAATGACGGGCCAGAGCCTGTATCGGGTCCAGGCGGGCGGCACGACGGGCAGGCAGCAACCCGAAAATTATCCCGGTCAGCAGGGCGGTTCCCAGAGCTGCGGCCATGGCCCACCAGGGAGGCGTGGCCTGCAGATCCGGGTAAAAGCGGCCCACTCCCCATATTCCTCCCATGCCGATTATAAGTCCCAGACCGCCGCCTATGAGTGACAGCAGGCCGGACTCCACCAGAAACATCAGCATGATCTGACTGTTGCGGGCTCCCAGTGCCTTGAACAGGCCGATCTCAGCCGTCCGCTGGGACACGGAAACAAGCATTACGTTCATGATGAGAATACCTGCAACAATCAGGCTGATTGCCGCAATGCCGGCAACGGTCATGGTCAAGACATGGAAAATGCGGTTAAAGGTGGAAACTACGGAATCCTGGGTAATAATGGTGATGTCTTTTTCGCCATGGTGACGTTTACTGATAAGCTGCAGGATCTGCTCTCTCAACTGCTCCATGGTTGCGGAGTCTTTTGCCTCAAGAATAATCCTGAACAGCCCTTCCGTGTTCAGCAGCATCTGGGCAAAAGCCACAGGTACGATCACCAGCTCATGGGTATCCATTCCCATTGAGCGCCCCTTTGAGCGCAGGATACCTGTAACCCGGCAGCGGTAGTCCCCTATCCTGACAATGGCGCCCAGGACCGGAGCCGTGCCGAACAGCTCCTGACTTACCTTTGCACCCAGCACACAGACCGAATGCATGGACTCCGGATCACCTTTAGGGAGAAAACTTCCCCGCTCAAGCTGCAGATGCCTGATATCCATGAGCGAGGATGTTGATCCAAGCAGGGGTACCCGCCGCTCACGACCCTGGTAGGAAATGGCCACTTCACCGGCATTGACAGGAGCAACATAACGAATTCCTGTCAGCCGCTGCAGGGACATGGCATCGCCAATGGTCAAATCTCTTGGTGTTTCCCCGACAAAGGTGGAAGGCGTACCCGCTGCGGTTTCGGCACGACCCGGAAGAACGATAACCAGGTTTGTGCCGAGTGCTGCAAATTCACCGGTGATAAAAAGGCGTGCGCCGTCCCCCACCCCGGTAAGCACAATAACTGCCGCCACGCCGATGGACATCGCCAGCAGCATCAGACCACTGCGTATCCTGGCTGCAGACAGGGAGAACAGGGAAAACCGCAGGATATCTCCACTCCTCACTTTTCCCCCCTTCCCTCCTGTCGATTGTCTGCAACAATTCGGCCATCCACAAACTTCACAAATCGTCCTGCCCGGGAACCAATCTCCAGATCATGGGTGACAACAATCAGCGTAATCCCGTCTGCATTGAGACGCTCAAGAAGCCGGACAATCTCAAGTCCTGATTTTTGATCCAGGTTGCCGGTGGGTTCGTCGGCCAACAGAACAGCCGGTTTATTGATTACCGCCCGGGCAATGGCCACACGTTGCCGCTGGCCGCCGGATAATTCATCCGGAAGATGGTGGGCCCGATCTGCAAGGCCGAAATCCTCAATAACCTGGTTGCTGCGGATGGTTCGCTCGCGACTGTTTACCCCGGCCAGCAGCAGGGGCAGTTCAATGTTCTGACGGGCCGAGAGCCTTGGCACCAGGTGAAAAAACTGAAAAATGAAACCAATTTTTTCCCGACGGACCAGGGCAAGTTTATCATCGTCAAGACTGGTTACATCATGGCCATCAAGGATGTATCTGCCCCGGGTAGGTGAATCGAGCAGGCCGATAATATTGAGCAGGGTTGATTTGCCGGAACCGGAGGGTCCCATGACTGACAGGTATTCGCCGGCTGCAACATGCAGATCGATTGTATCCAGTGCATGGACATTCTGGCCGCCGACTTTAAAAATGCGGCTGATCCCCTGCAGACGGATCATTGTTCACGGCCTGCAATCGATTTGTCATCTTTTGTAACCAGTACACCGTCCTGCAACCCTTGACGGTCCACTGAGGTGATAACCAGCTCTCCCGACTGCAGGCCTGACACGATTTCGCTGAAACGCCAGTTTGTTAGGCCTGTTACCACACTGCGCAGTTCAAGCCGACTTGTCTCCGGGTTGAAAACAAAAAGTCGCTCTCCTTCCATCAATGCTTCAGAGGGCACCCTGAGCACCTTTTTCCGGGAGGCAACAACAATTTCCACATCCGCACTGTAGCCCGGCAACAGGTTGGCAGGCTGGGTATCGTTATCAAATTCAGTTTCCACCTCTACTGTGCGGGCCTGCTTGGCCCGCTCCAGGACATAGGGAGCGATACGGCGGACAGTTCCGGAAAAAACCTGATCAGGGTAGGCATCAAGCGTGATTCTTGCCTTCATTTCCGGCTGTATTTTTGCAGCATCAATCTCATCAATGGGCGCTGAAACAAAAAGGGTTTCCGTGTTGATCAGATCTATGGCCGGTAAGGTGGCAATCCCGGGTGGCGAGGGGGTGACAAATTCGCCTGCTTCGCCGTTAACCTCGGCAATAATCCCTGAGAAAGGGGCTCGCAGGATAGTTTTATCCAGGGCAGCCTGAACTGTTTCAACCTTGGCCAGCAGCGCCAGATGATGTGCCTGAGCAGCCTCGCATGCCGCCTTCCTGGCCCGGGCAGTGGTCACCGCCTCATCATAGCTGGCCTCGGAAACGGTCTTCTTCTGTTTCAGCCGGGTGAGACGTTGGGCCGAACGGGAGGCAAGTTCCGCCATAATGCAGGCCTCATCTGCAGCTATATCTGCGGCAACTGCTTCCTGCCTGGCCAGTTTCAGTTGGGCAGCAATATCCTTGTTCCACAGGGTCAACAGAACCTGGCCCTGCACTACTTTGTCCCCTTCCTTCACCGGCAGCGTTGCAATCTGTCCGCCCACGGCTGACGCCAGCCTGGCCCGGTGGGCAGCCTTCACCGTGCCGGCACGGGTATTGGCAACCGTAAACTCAACCGGTCCAATTTCTGCCGCCGCACAGGTAACTGCTATCGCTTTTTCCCTGGTCAGGTATGCATACACTGCAGCAATGCAGACTCCAAGCAGGATAACGACAAGCAGGGACCGTAGTTTCAATACACCTCTCCGCTGTTGAGGGACGTTCAGGAACTCTACTCTGTCAGTAGGCTACCTTGAAAAATTGCCTTTTCGCCCGATCTCTGTGTCACAGGAAAATGA
>CAZKBZ010000142.1:0-5587 GCA_964551175.1 uncultured Desulfobulbus sp. | reverse complement strand
GGTGACAAGATTTTTTTGTACACTCGACTTCAACTTCCTTCCTTTTTTTGGTTTAACAGTTGAAGGCAGGATTAAAAGAGCCGGCAGCTAATCCCTGCGCCGGCAAAGAGTTGCACGATGATCTCAGTGAATTCAGAAGCTACCGTATAAAACGATACCGGATCATCTATATGATTCATGATGGCGAAAAACTACTCAAGATATACGCGATAGGGCATCGTAAAGAAATATATGACCTGGCTTCTGAATTTATGCGGAGTAAACGATGATGGTCTGTCAGCCACAAATGACACGAATGAACACAAATCTTCTATTTTTTTCCTATTCGTGAACATTCGTGCGATTTGTGGCCAAGACAGAAGCAAGATGACCAACGTTATCCATAAAGAATTATCCTACAAAATGTAAAAAGTTTGCCTGGGCTTGAGTGGTAACCGGAAAAACAAATGGTAAGGATATTATGTCACTGACATTTATAATTTTTTCAGGAGGTATACAATGGCAGATATTAAAATTCATGCTGAGCATGCTTCAGCCAAAACAGTTTTATCTGAAGCGGTGCAGGCTGAAAAAAATCGTATAGGCTATGCTTTGCAGTTAGGGGGAAAAAATAAAATCTTTTGAAGAAAAATATAAAGTTTCATCTGAAGAATTTTTACGTGACTGGACAGCAGAAAAACTGGAAGGGAAAGATCTCGAATATATTGAATGGGCAGGTGAGGCTAAACTGCACTCCCGCATGCTGGAGTGATTAGCGATTCTCAAAGGAATCGAGTATGTCGGCAGCAAATACGGGATTGAGAAATTGAGCTATGCTTATCAATACCAGGATAAAGAAGGGAATCTTATTTTCCGGTACGACAATGCCGCCCATAAGCCAAAACTGGAAATGGCTGAGCATAGACACTCTCCTGATGGTATTGACCTAGCTGAACCTCCAGATATGGCACAGTTAGTGGATGAAGTTATCTGGCTCCTGTAAACATCCATAGCACGACAAAAGCCATGTTCCTTCTGTCATCTGTCCTCTGATTTCCGGGTTAGCCACGAATGAACACAAATTTTCTATTTTTTTACTATTCGTGAACATTCGTGCAATTCGTGGCTAACATCTTTTTATTTTTTAACTTTCAAATAATTTGTGGCCTGTACCCATCCTTATCAGTTATTAACAGAACAAGTAATCAAGGATAATACTTTGACCCCATATTTTCCCTTTGAACAGGAAATGTAGTTTATTACAAAGCCATCGTAAATCAACTTATTACATTTAATTTTACAGACACCATGTTGAAAAATAAACGTATTTTAGTCACAGGCGCCTGCGGTACGGTGGGTTCCGAACTGGTAAAGCAGCTGTTAGGCGATAAACACCAAATTGCCGGTCTGATTGCCCTGGATAATAATGAAAGTGAACTCTTTTTCCTTGAGCAGCGCTTTCTTGCCGATAAACGTGCCTCTTTTTACCTTACCGATGTTCGCGACCGGGATAAATTGACCCGCATGATGCATGGCATAGACATTGTTTTCCATGCAGCCGCGTTTAAACATGTCATCCTCTGTGAACGTTCCCCATTTGAAGCGGTTCAGTCAAACATCAACGGCGTACAGAATGTTATCCTTGCAGCAAGTGACAACAAGGTGGAGAAAGTTATTTTCACCAGCACCGACAAAGCCGTTAACCCGACAAGTGTCATGGGCACATCCAAGCTGATGGGCGAAAAAATCATGACCGCAGCCAACAGCAACCAGACAATAAATACTACCGTCTTTGCTTCCACCCGTTTTGGCAATGTGCTCGGTTCACGGGGTTCTGTTATTCCAATCTTTAAAAAACAGATTAAACAGGGTGGCCCGGTAACGGTGACGGATTCGGAGATGACCCGTTTTATCATGAGCATTGAGGAGGCTGTTCGCCTGGTCATTGACTCTGCCACTCTGGCCCGGGGCGGCGAGGTTCTCATTACTAAGATGCCGGTGATAAGAATACAGGATCTGGCAGAGGTGATGATAGAAGAACTTGCCCCTGTTTACGACTACAGGCCCTCAGATATTGCCATAGAAATAATCGGCTCAAAACCGGGTGAAAAGCTCTATGAAGAACTGATGAGCCTTGAAGAAACCAGACGATCCATCGAACTTCCCAGGTATTTTGCTGTTCTCCCTGCTTTCCGCGGAATTTACCAGGAAATTGATTACAGCTATCCCGACATTGTTACTGATAACGTAACAAACCCGTATATTTCCGCTGATGAACCTTGTTTGAGCAAGGATGAGCTACGCAGTTTTCTCCTCTCCAACAACCTGCTTGTTTCGGAGCGTATCGAAGATCACCCCAGCCGCCGCTACTGGCCCGGCGATAAAAAGGAAAATTGATATGAAGGTACTGATCCTGGGCGGCGATGGTTACCTTGGCTGGCCCACGGCAATGAATTTTTCGGTAAAAGGTCATGATGTCTTTGTGGTTGACAATTACCTGCGACGCGATTTGACCCGCAAGCATGACGTGGAATCTCTTTTTGCTCCGCCGAACCTGTTGGAACGAACCCGCATCTGGCAGGACATCAGCGGCAGAACAATTCAGGCCAGGATCGGCGACTGCTGCGATTATGCATTTCTTTCCTCCCTGCTGCAGGAGTTCCAGCCGCAAGCTGTAATCCATTATGCGGAACAGCCATCTGCCCCCTACTCCATGCTCAACCATGAGGCAGCAAGCCTTACCTTAACCAATAACCTCCAGTCCACCCAGAATATTGCCTGGGGAGTACACGAACATTGCCCGGACTGCCATATCATTAAACTGGGCACCATGGGGGTATACGGCACCCCCAATATCGACATCGAAGAGGGCTGGCTCGATATTGAACATAAAGGCCGCAAAGACCGTTTCCTCTTCCCGCGTCAGGCCAGTTCCTTTTATCACACCACCAAGGTGCAGGACACGGACATGCTCTGGTTTTATGTGCGTACCTGGGGCATCAGGGTTACAGATCTGCAGCAGGGACCGGTCTATGGAATTGAAACCGATGAAACCACGCTAAATGAACGTCTCAGAACAATCTTCAATTACGATGAACTCTTCGGCACTGTCCTCAACCGCTTTGTTGTCCAGGCGGTTGCCGGCTATCCGCTCACCGTTTATGGAGCAGGGGGACAGACACGGGGCTATATCAACATAAAAGACACCATCCGCTGCGTGGAACTGGCCATGCTCAATCCTGCCGACTCCGGGCAACTCAATATTTTCAACCAGGTAACGGAAACTTTTTCAGTCAATGAACTGGCCGATAAGGTCGCTCGTGTGGGCCGGGCACGCGGCCACAACGTTGAAGTGAAAAACATAGAAAACCCAAGGGTGGAAAAAGAAGAACACTATTACAATCCCACCTATTCCGGCTTAAAGGAGCTCGGTCTTGAACCGCACCTGCTCACCGATGATGTCCTTAACTCCATGTTTGCAGTGGTTGAAGAGCATAAGGATAATATCCAGGAACATAAAATTTTTCAGGGTATAAAATGGTAGAGGATGACGGATTACTGATAGAAAGTATTGCCAATAAAATATATCGTATCCGATTTAGGAAAGTCATGTTGGACAGAGACCTGGCTGAATTGTATGGCGTTGAAACAAAACAACTCAAGCGAGCTGTACGCCGTAATATTGATCGTTTCCCCAATGATTTCATGTTTGAGCTGACAAAGGAGGAAATGGAAAATTGGAGGTGCCAATTTGGCACCTCCAATAGCATCAAGATGGGGATGCGATATCCCCCGATGGCCTTTACAGAACATGGAGCCATTATGGCTGCAAGTATTCTCAACAGTCCGCGTGCCGTTGACGCAAGTATTAAAGTTGTTCGAGCATTTGTTCAGTTAAGAGAAATACTTTCCACTCACAAAGATTTAGCCCTTAAACTTGAAAAACTGGAAGCAAAACTCACTGAGCACGATGAGCAGTTCTCTATCGTCTTTGATGCAATCAGACAACTCTTGCATACCGAAACCAAGCCAAGGAATAAAATAGGATTTTAATATGCCATCCCCTGCAAAAAACTGGCTCGTTACCGGCGGCTGCGGCTTCCTCGGCACTGCCCTGATAAAACACCTCAATGCCGATAACCTGGCAAATCATATCCGAGTCCTGGATAACCTGACAGTCGGAACCAGAGAGGATCTGGCAGCAGCCTGCACCTTCACAGAATCCCCCCTCTCCTCACTCCTCACTCCTGACGCCTCACTTCAAGTGGAGCTCGTTGTCGGAGATATCCGTGACCCCGATACCTGCAAAGCCTGCTGCAAAGATATCGACATCATAATCCACCTGGCCGCCAACACCGGCGTGCCGGTCTCTGTGGAGCAACCGCGCCTTGATATGGAATGCAATGTCATTGGTACCTTTAACATGCTGGAAGGCGCCAGAGCACACAACGTCAAACGTTTTGTTTTTGCCTCCTCGGGTGCCCCTGCCGGGGAAGTCGAACCGCCCATTCATGAAGAACTGCCGCCTCACCCGGTATCGCCCTACGGGGCTAGTAAACTTGCAGGGGAAGGGTATTGTTCGGCCTATTATAAATCATTTGCTATCGAAACAGTGGCACTCAGGTTCAGCAACGTGTATGGGCCTGGTTCCAGCCATAAATCCAGCGTGGTTGCCAAGTTTATCAAACAGGCGCTGGCGGGAGAAACCCTGGTGATCTACGGCGACGGCACCCAGACCAGGGATTTCATCTACATAGATGATCTTATCGATGCCCTGGTACTCAGCGCTACCAGGGAAAGTATCGGTGGCGAGACCTTTCAGATCGCCACCAGCAGGGAAACAACACTGGACGAAATTACAGCGTTGATGCTCAATGTCTTTGAAAATAATGGTATTGACAGACCAAAGGTAGAGAAGACAGAGCCGCGCCTCGGTGATGTAAAAAGAAATTTCTCCGACACAAGTAAGGCCCGTAAGGTGTTAGGATGGGAATGCAGGTGGCAGTTGGGTAAAGGAGTACAGAAAACTGTTGAGTGGTTTTTACAGAATAAGGGATAGATGAGGTGGAAAAGGTCAAAATGAGACCTTACCCCATAATTTTTGATAGGTTGGTTCGGCCCCAAAACATTCAAAACATACTTTATTCAAGAGGTATACAATGGCAGATATTAAAATTCATGCTGAGCATAGACACTCTCCTGATGGTATTGACCTAACTGAACCTCCAGATATGGCACAGCTAGTGGATGAAGTTATCAGGTTCCTGTAAACATCCATGGCACGACAAAAGCCATGTTCCTTCTGTTATCTGTCCTCTGATTTCCGGGTCAGCCACAAATGACACGAATGAACACGAATCTTTTGTTTTTTCCTCTTCGTGAACATTCGTGCAATTCGTGGCCAGAACTTTATTTGATCCATCTTTCTGAATGTATTAAAAAAAATCACGTCATACGTCGACGGGCTGGGTTCTGATGATTTTCTGCAGAATTCCACAAGGCATTGACCGGAACCGGCTTAACCGTGTTCACATTATAGGGTACCGACAATAGAATCGATATACCTCTCCTGTAATAAGACCTGAGCATCCAGGCAACTCCCCATTAA
>CAZKBZ010000141.1:0-5677 GCA_964551175.1 uncultured Desulfobulbus sp. | reverse complement strand
AAAAAGGAGCGCTTAAAGGATTAACCGGTTAACAAGTGTCTGTCCAGAAATGAGGGTTTTTGTTCGAGATCAAGGACTGCGAAAAAAATAAGCACAGGCATATAATTGATATTCCGAGTATTATTTTTTGAGCATGACGCAGAGATCGGGCAAAAAGACCATTTCTGAACAGGCACTAACAAGGTAGACACCATGATGACTCAACTGATGACAATGATCGGGCAGTACCGCCTGCCCATCATGGCCGGGATCCTGGTCCTGCTCATCCTGGTCTCAAAAAAGAAGTACGGAGGTAACAGACTGCTGCTTATTCTGACCTCTCTGCTGGCCTTTTCAATTGCCTATGAAATTATCATGGATGAACCGGCAAGCAGAATACCGGGCCGTATAAACCGGGCCCTGAACCAGTCCGGACAGACACCGACAAAAAGTGCCAATCCTCATTATTACGTGCCTCCTGAAGAACGGTACAACCTGCCCAAAGAACAGTAGCGCTCCCTGGATAGAGGGCTTTCCTCGCACTGCATCATCTATGAAGTAATCCTCTGTAAAAAAAATATTGACACACAACAATAACAGTGATTAATTAAATACTTTAATTCTTAAATTTAAAAACCGTTTTTGAATCATCCCGGAGGACTGATGGTATACAAACAGGTTGAAGACCTGGCACAACTGCTCAAATCAATATCACACCCCATTCGCCTCAAAATACTCTGCCTGCTTCAGGACCGGGAACTGTCTGTCAGCGAGATCCGTGATGAGGTGGAAACGAGCGGCGCCAATATCACCCAGCACCTGAATATCCTGCGTAACCAGGGCGTCATCGACTTCCGTAAGGATGCCAATTTCATCTACAACCGGATTTCGGATCAACGGATCATCGAATTAATGAAAGCATTGCAGCAGCTTTTCTGCAGCTCAGCTTCTGAAAATAGCAACAGCAAACAGCCTTGAGGGAAAAATGAAACCGGCCAACAGAATAATTCAGCTCTCGTTGCAGAAACCCAAGCTGGTAACAGCCATCATGGTTCTCTTTACCCTGCTCCTGGGGACACTCATTGTCCGGGTCCATGTGGATACGGATCCGGAGAATATGCTCTCTGAAGATGAATTTGTCCGCATCTTTCATGATCAGACCAAGAAAGAATTCAACCTTTATGACGTAGTTGTACTGGGTGTGGTCAATGAAAAAAATCCCGACGGCGTCTTCAACCCCAAGACCCTGGCAAAAATAAACAGCTTAAGCAAGTTTGCAGCCACCCTGGCTGACCCGGACAATCCGGAACGCAGGGTAGTGAGCCGGGACATCATTGCCCCGGACAACGTGGACAACATTCTGCAGGCCGGACTGGGCCAGGTTCGCTTTGAGTGGCTGATGAAAAAACCGCCCCAAACCCGGGAAGAGGCGCTCAAAATCCGTGATTACGCCCTGGCCAATCCCCTGCTCAAGGGAACCCTGGTCTCTGAAGACGGACGGGCACTGGCCATCTATCTGCCCATTACCAGCAAGGATTTTGCCCATTCTGTTGCATCACAGCTGAAAGAAAAAATTCAGGAACTGGGTGGTGGCGATGATCAGTTCTACATCACCGGCCTGCCGGTTGCAGAGGACACATTCGGCAAGGAAATGTTTATTCAGATGGCAATTTCAGCCCCCCTTGCCATGCTGATGATCTTTCTGCTCATGCTCTTTTTCTTCCGTAAGCTGCAGCTCATCATCTCGCCTCTGATCATTGCCATGTGCACGGTCATATCCACTATGGGTCTGCTCATCGGCACCGGCAACACCCTGCATATCATGAGTTCCATGATCCCCATCTTCATCATGCCCATTGCAGTGGTGGACTCCATCCATATCCTGTCCGAATTCTTTGACGAATACCAGAACCGCAAAGATCGCAGGGCCACTCTTGAACACGTCATGGAACACCTGTTCAAGCCCATGCTCTTTACCTCGCTCACCTCGGCAGCCGGATTCGCCTCCCTGGCCTTTACCCCGATCCCGCCGGTGCAGGCATTCGGCATCTTTGTCGCCATCGGCATCATGCTGGCATGGCTGCTCACCATCATCTTCATTCCTGCCTACATCATGATGATGAAGGAATCCAGCCTGGAAAACTTCGGAAGCTCACAGGACGTAGACCCGGCAACCGACACCTCTCTTTTCAACTGGCACCTGCGCTGGATAGGCAGAACAGCGTCTTCCAGACCCTGGCTGGTGATCCTGTTCAACCTTGCTGTCATGGCCGTGGGTGTAGCCGGTATTCTCCTGATCCAGGTCAATGACAACCCGGTCAAGTGGTTCAAGAAAAGCCATGAAATACGGATTGCCGACACCGTCCTGAACAAGCATTTCGGCGGCACCTACGAGGCCTACCTGGTGCTGTCCGGCAAAGATATTGAGATGACGCCCCAGCAGGCTGCTGACTGGCTGACCAGGGATCTTGATCCGCGACTTGCCGAATCACCGGCCATCCGGGAGAAAGTACTCAATCAGATTCTTGAAGCACTTGTTCTTTCCAAAACCGGGACAGAGCTGGCCGATCAACTGACTCAGACCTGGGAAAGGGAACTGGACAAGGTGCCGGCTGATGACGATATCGGATATGACCGCTGGTCAACTGCCTTGGACGGGCTGGAACGGCTGCGCAGCCGCAAGGAAATTTTCAAACGACCGGACATGCTTCGCTACATAACAGATCTGCAGGCATATATGGTAAAAAAGGGTGATGTGGGTAAATCCAACACCATCAGTGATGTTGTCAAAAAGGTCCACCAGGAACTGTTTGCAGGCGATCCGGATCATTTCACCATCCCTGACACCATCAACGGAGTAGCCCAGACTCTGATCTCCTACCAGAACAGCCATAAACCCGATGATCTCTTCCACCTTGTCACCCCGGATTACAGCCGGGCCAATCTCTGGCTGCAGCTCAGGAGCGGTGACAACAAGGATATGGAGCGGGTGGTCAGGGACGTGGAGCAATACATTGCCGACAACCCGCCGCCAGTGGAACTGTCGCATGACTGGGCCGGACTGACCTATATCAATGTGGTCTGGCAGGACAAGATGGTCTCCGGCATGCTGAAATCTTTTCTTTCAAGTTTTATCGTGGTTTTTATCATGATGAGCTTCCTGTTCCGTTCACCGGTATGGGGATTGCTGGCCATGATCCCGCTCACCTTTACCATCGGCATTATCTACGGGGTGATAGGTCTGATCGGCAAGGATTACGATATGCCGGTGGCCGTGCTCTCCTCCCTTACCCTGGGGCTGGCGGTTGACTTTGCCATTCACTTCCTGCAGCGCACCAGGATGACCATGGCCAGGACAGGCGACTGGGCAGCAGCCATCAAGGATATGTTTGAAGAACCTGCCCGAGCCATTTTCAGAAATATAATTGTTATCTCCATCGGCTTCACTCCTCTGCTGTTTGCACCACTTATTCCTTACCAGACAGTGGGAGTATTTCTGGCCGCGATCATGTTCTACTCCGGCCTGGCCACTCTCTGGATGCTGCCGGCCCTGCTGACGGTGATGCGAGGCTGGATCTTTAAAAAAGAAATCAAGGAATATCAAGCCACATTGAACAGCTAACTGAGCTGAAAAACTACAAATAAGAGGTATCCCGATATGAAATTGAAGACTACTTTTCTGTACAGTCTGCTGAGTGTACTGGTTATGTCCTATCCGGCTCATGCAGATGAGCCGACGGTGGAAGAAATCGTCAACAAGGCCAACCTGGCTGCCTATTATGGTGGTGATGACGGCAGGGCCCAGGTGTCCATGACCATCACCGACAGCCAGGGTCGGGAACGCAGGCGTGAATTTGTTATCCTGCGCAAGGATAAAGAGGACGGTGGCGAGCAGTTCTTTTTCGTCTACTTCAAAAGGCCCAGTGATGTGCGCAAGATGGTTTTCATGGTTCATAAACATGTTGATCGTGATGATGACCGCTGGCTCTACCTGCCGGCGCTGGACCTTGTCAAGCGTATTGCAGCGTCGGACAAGCGGACCTCTTTTGTCGGCACTAACTTTCTGTATGAAGATGTCTCCGGGCGGGGTGTGAACGAGGACAATCACGAACTGATTGACAGCACGGATAGTTTTTATGTGATCAAAAATACACCGAAGAAACCCGAGGATGTGGAATTTTCCTCATATACCGTCAGTATCGACAAAAAAACATTCCTGCCCATGAAAGCGGTCTATCTTGATAAGAACGGCAAGGAATACCGCATTGTTGAAGCTCTGGAGGTAGAGCAGATTGATGGCATCCCCACGGTAACCCTCTCAAAGGCAACGGATCTTGGAGCCGGCAGCTCCACTGTGGCAACATTCAAGTCCATCCGCTACAATATCGGCCTGAAAGAAAATATTTTCAGTGAACGTTACCTGCGTCGTCCGCCGCGCGAGGTAAAAAAATAGCTCCGGCTTATATCCCATGAATACCAGGTTTATCGCTATACTGCTGCTCTGCCTGCTTCCGTTGCCCGGTCTGGCGGATGAAGAACTCTCAGCAATTGACCGGCTTTATGATGATTACGGCATTGAGTTGAACGGTTTTGCTGAAACCCGCTGGGGAGCAAGACTTGTCCGGGATGCCGACGAAATGGACATGAGCATCGGAGAGGGTCGTCTTCAGCTTGAACTGAGCCGGGATTTTGACAACTTCCTGCTGAAATTCAAGGGAGACCTGCTGGGCGACGCGGTCATGGAAGAGGTGGATGTTGATATCCGTGATTTCTCCATGCTTTTCTCTCCCACGGATAACATGGATGTCAAACTGGGCCGCATGGTCTCCACCTGGGGAACCGGCGACCTGATCTTTATCAACGACATGTTTCCCAAGGACTGGCAGTCCTTTTTCATCGGCCGCAATGATGAGTACCTCAAACAGGCATCAAACATTCTCAAGACCAGCCTGTTCCTGGGCGAGTATGCGATTGATCTTGTGTATACTCCGCTCTTTCAGGGGTCCGAGTATGTCAACGGTGAACGGCTGTCCTATTATAATCCGGCTGCAGGTCGGATTGTGGGTCGCAACATGATCATGGATGACAGCAAACCCAACCGCTGGTTCAGTGACGGGGAAATAGCCGGGCGACTTTCCCGGCAGTTCGGTGCTGTGGAAATTGCCCTGTACGGATACTCAGGCTTCTGGCAGGAGCCTGAAGGAATGGATCGCGCTTCCGGCAAGGCAGTCTATCCACGCCTCAACGTCTGGGGTGTATCGGCCCGTTCTCCACTGCTGGGCGGGATCGGTAATATAGAAGCCGGCTACTATGATTCCATTCAGGATGACAATGGAAAAGATCCTTTTATCCGTCCCTCGGAGTACCGTTTTCTGGCAGGATTTGAGCGGGAACTGGCCCACGAGCTGACCGGTGGCTTCCAGTATTACCTCGAGATAATAAACCATTACGACAACTACGTCCAATCGCTTCCTGCCGGTGGTCATGCCCGCGATGAATACCGGCACCTGCTGACCGGACGTCTCACCCAGTTGCTCATGGACCAGAATCTGATCCTGTCCCTGTTTGTCTATTACTCGCCCTCGGACAATGACGGGTATGCACGGCCGAAATTCAGCTACAAGTTAACCGACAACTGGCTGCTGGACGGCGGATTCAACCTGTTCTGGGGAGAACATGATTATACGTTCTGGGGCAG
>CAZKBZ010000140.1:2364-5705 GCA_964551175.1 uncultured Desulfobulbus sp. | reverse complement strand
ATGAAGCCGCGCATAGTTGAAAGCAACCAGCAACTGTTTGACTGTTACGATGATCTGCAGGCAGGGGATATTGTTCTGGGACGCATCAGGCTGGCCGGAGAACAGGAGCACCTGCTGCTTGACCTGGTTTCAAGGGGAGTGCTGCTGTTCCCTTCAGCCAATGCCCAGCTCTGCAGCCGTTCCAAAGTCTACCAGGCAGCACTTCTCCGTCGCTTTATGGTGGCAAACACCCTGCCGGTCTACTGCATGCAGGATATGCTCAAGGCTTTAACAGATTACGGTCGGACAGGTGTGGACAGAATTGTCTGCAAACTTGACAGGGCCAATGGCGGGATTGGTATTCTTCGCTTTTCATCCATTGAAGACGTCTATTCCCAGGTTGCCCTGGGCTCCCTGGACTTTCCCTTCGTGATTCAGCCTTATGTGGAAGGATGCCTGGACGTACGGGTTGTTATCCTTGGTGAAACCGTTGAGGCATACAGGAGACATAACCCCCATAATTTCCGCCATAATCTCCATTGCGGCGGAGAAAGCCTGCCCTGGAAGCTGACCGGTGAACAACTTGATTTTTGTCACCGGGTGATGAAACGGGGGGGGTTCCCGCATGCCCATGTGGATCTGCTGCTGCTGCCGGATGGAACACACCGTTTATCGGAAATCAATCTGCGGGGCGGCCTGCGCGGGGCACGGATAACGCAACAGGATTACCTGGCGATGGTCGCGGCAATACAGGCTGAAGAACTCAAGAGAATGAAGAAGGAAGCTGTTCAGCTTGAAAAATGATCCTGTCAGCCGTACATGGAACAAAAAAAAGGGAAGACTGCTTGTGCAGCCTTCCCTTTGAACTTCGTGTATTTCCTTACTTAAGGATTATACACAACCGGTCGGTTTCGGCAGACCAGCCATTTTACAGGCGCCTTTACCGGGTCCCGACGGAAACAGCTCGTAGATTCTCTTCAACGGATAACCAGTCGTCTTGGAGAGGATACGTACCATGGGAGCAATACCATTCTTCTTATAGTATTCCTGCAGGGCATCAATAACTTTCTGGTGCTCATCGGTAATTTCGGAAATACCTTCCACGCCTTTTACATAATCTACCCAGTTCTCATCCCACTCCTCAGCTCCTTTTAACAGGAAGCCGTCTTCGTCAACCTCGTAGGTTTTGCCATTGTGCTCGACAGTTGCCATGTTTTCCTCCTTGGACAAATGGTAATATGGATTGAATAATAAATTATTCACTTTTAAGCTAAAGCACGCGTTTTTTACTATAGGGTGATTTTTTTGTCAAGCGGCCAGCCTGTTTTTTTTGAATGAATCGTCAATCATTTGTCTTTATCACAATGATTGGCTTTTTAACTGGCAACCTGATATGATTATGGGTTAAATATGCGACCTTCAAACCAACCTTCATGACCCGTGAATTATAAATGGGGTAATAAACCATGCTAAATGTGTTACGTAAACAGGCCCAGTCAACCCTGATCCAGGGATTGGTGCTTGTGATTGCCATTGTTTTTATCTTCTGGGGTGTTGGCACCAACATGAACAATAACCGCAACTCCGTTGCAACGGTCAACGACGAGGAAATCTCATACCAGGAGTATCAGCGGGCCTATGAACAGGCCGTGGAAAACCTCAAAAAGCAGTTCGGCGGTCAGGTTCCGCCCGGACTGCTGGAGGGAATGGCAATAAAGCAACAGGTGCTTGGCCAGTTGATCCAGGCTGAACTCCTTCGTCAGGGTGGAGAGCAGATGGGAATCATGGTCAGTGATCTGGCTGCCCGGAACGAGATTGAAAAGATGGAAGTCTTCCAGCAGAACGGCAATTTTGATTTAGCCAGATATAAATCCGTACTCAGCCAGAACAGGATGACTCCGACATCTTTTGAAGGTGGTCTGAAGGCTGATCTGCAGAGACAACGGGTTACGGACAGCATCGGTTCCTTTGCAATTGTTCCGGACAGTGCTGTCCAGGACTGGCTGGCATATACCGGTGAAGAAATCAAGTTGAGCTATGTAACTCTTGAGCCTTCCGCATTTGAAGAAAAGGTCGAAATCAAAGACAGTGAACTTGCTACCTGGTTTGAGGAGAATAAAGAAAAGTATCGCTCAGAACCAAAGATCCGTCTGAAGTATCTTTATTTCAGCTATGATGAGGATGGCAGCAATGTAGAGCTTACTGATGAAGAGCTCAGGGTCCAATACGAGAATGACAAGGAGAGTTACCAGCAGCCGGAACAGCGCCACGCCCGCCATATTCTTTTCAAGGTGTCTGAAACAGATCCGGATTTTGTCAGGGAGGAAAAGAAAAAAAAGGCGGAAAAAATACTTGCTCTTGCCCGACAGGATAAAGACTTTGGAGCACTTGCTGAAAAATACTCTGAAGGACCGACAAAGGCTCAAGGCGGTGACCTGGGCTTTTTTCCCCGTGGACGTATGGTTCCAAGCTTTGATGCGGCTGTTTTCTCCATGAAATCCGGTGAAATCAGTGAACTTGTTGAAACTCCCTTTGGATACCATATCATCAAACTTGAAGAGATTCGACCGGCAACCACCCGCAGCTTTGAACAGGTCAAGGACAACCTCGCTGCGGACTTACGGAAGCAGAAGGCCAGAGGACTCACCTTCAAACGCGCCTCAACAACCTATGAGGAGATCATGCGGGCCGGCAGCCTGGATACGTATGACCAGATGAACAAGGAAAAAGTCATGGCGACTGATTTTTTCTCCCGCAGTGAACCGCCCGAGGGAATCACCGCTGATGCTGGATTTCTGGATGCCGCCTTTAAACTGAACAAGGGTGAGCTGTCTTCACTGGTGGAACTTGCTGATGGTTATGCCATAGTATTTGTTGACGATGTCCGGGAACCGGCAGTACCTGAGCTGAATGAAGTACGTGAACGGGTGATTGCAGATTTTACAAAAGAAAAAGCTGTTGACCTTGCCGGCAAGGCCGCTGATGATCTTCTCGAAGCCAGTCGGGAAAAGAAAGGCCTCAAGAGTGCGGTCACGAATGATTACCGGATTCATGAAACAGATTTCCTGAAACGTTCCAACCCTGCCGGTAAGGATTCCCCACCGTCCCAGGTCATTCAGGATGGATTCGAACTGTCCTGGAAAGAAAAACTGGCCAGGAAGCCTGTCCGGGTAAACAACACCTACTATGTATATGAAATTACGGAACGTCGTCTGAGTACGGAAGAAATCGATGATGCAAGGCGTGAACAGATACGTGAACAGTTGTTGAATCCGGCACGAAATGAACTGATTACCTCCTGGCTGTCCCGGGTCCAGGAACGGGCCAAGATATGGACCAATGAGACCCTGCTCAAATAAAGG
>CAZKBZ010000140.1:0-2264 GCA_964551175.1 uncultured Desulfobulbus sp. | reverse complement strand
GACTGCAGAGTTTCCTGATCAAGTTCCTCATTAAAGGTGAAATGGATTAAATGCGCATTGGTCTGCGGGATGAATGAATGTACGGCCAACACCTGTCCAGGGACCTGTATCTCTGGTGATTTACCGATAACAGGAATGGTGATCCGCATTTTTCTGCCCAGGAGAACACGGCCATGTTCATGGTGGGCAATTCTCAGCAGCAGGGCAAGTCCTCCTGCTGAAATATTAAACAGTTTTCCGTTGAATCCTCTGCCCATGGGGTTTCCAACCCCATCAATCATCTGGATCTGCGCCTTGCGTGAGACATGATAACGATCAAAGGCTCTACGATTCAACCCTTTATCGTTCAGCAGGTCTTTGATGTTGTTTGATCGGTTATAAAAGGCCCTGAGTTTCTCTTCCAGGCCTGGAAACGCCTCCTGCCAGCGAATAAAGCTGGAACGCTTGAGAATGGATATCCTGGTTGGAGTCAAAGCACTCAGGCTGATGGTCCAGATCGAGGCATTAAAAAAATTCTCTCCTGCCAGATCGCCACTGCCAAGTGTTTTGATATAGACTTCCTGATCATTCTGCTTATAGAAAACCTTTACATTGCCCTGATTGATGAAAAAAAGTTCATCATTTTTGTCGCCCTGGTTGACAAGAGGTTCTTCCGGTTGCAGAGAACAGGTTTCCAGTTCATGGTAAATAGCGCTGAATTCCTCGTCTGAAAGCTCCTCAAGCAGATTTTCCCATACTTCAAAATATCCGGGTCCGCTGATTTCAAGCTTTGCCTGCTCTATGATTTCAGCCGACTGGATAATTTCAGTGAGTGCCAGCGGGTCAATTTCTTTAAAACGATCCCGGAGCCGCTCTGCATTGGCAAAATCTTTTTTGAGTACACATTCGCTAATCAGTTCAAAGAGTTTCCGGGTTGCGAGATTCTTGTCACCGGCTGCAGCAATCCGTAAAATTGCCGCTTCCCTGGCTGACACAGGATCTGCTTCCACGGGCACCCCCAGCACCTTTTTCACCCTGGTCCGTGGAACTTTCTCATTCCCGCCACGCTCGATAAGTTGTACAGCCTCTACTGCTGCCTGCAGGATCGGCTCTTCATGAAGGTTCTCGTTACCAGAATCAGGAGTTGTGTAACTGCAGATAATTTTCGTCAAAATGGGCAATGCCTTGATGGAGCCAATTTTCCCGAGAGACTGGCAGGTTGTTATCTGGATATCATCGCTGATTTTACCAGGGAACCTGGAAGCTTTTTCCAACAGAGCAGCAAGAGGAGCAACCAGACTGTCATCTGCAATATCACCAATCTGAGAGATCACCAGTCCAAGAAGTTTTTCCGGCGCCGTGTGCAATGCCTTCAACAGAAAATCCTTCTGGGTACGCTCCCCGATATTGGCGGCAGCCTTCAACACCTCCTCCTGCACCCGAATATCCTCATGATCCAGAAAGGGTGCTATCTCGGTAAAAGAATCCGGATTTGCAAACACACCGAGTAACCTGATTACATTCCTGGTCAGATACCAGGGAGCTTCTTCCTGTTGCAGCATTTTGAGCAGACTCTTTTCAGCCGGCAATCCTATTTCTTCTATCAGCTTCAGCACCTGAACCCGTTCGGTCTTACTGTTGCTCCGGCGCAGGAACTCCATGAGAAATTCAACCGCCTGCACTCCAAAGGCAACAAGCAGACGACCAGCCTCTTCCTGTTTCTCTTCTCCGTGAAGGTAGGTGTTTAACAGTGTGGTCCGGGTCGTTTCCGTGAAAAGATCTGCAATGGCAGGTTCTGCACGCTCCTGGAGCTGTAGCGGTGTTGAATACCAGGTCGCCGGTCCGCTGATGATCATCAGGGTATCTCTGGCAGCCTCATAATTTTCCTGGGAGATCTGGTGGGCGGCAAGTTTTGTCAATGCGGCAATTGATTGCTGGGCAACCTCATCATTGTCTCCTGCAACAGAGATTGTCTGTTTGATGGCCGGCAGCAACTTGTTCATGCGCTGCCATTCTTTCTGAAGGGCCAGATTGTTCAAGGTGCAGGCAAGAACAATGGCGGCATCCTGGCGCTGTTCTTCATCCTCCCCGTGCAGCCCGACAATCATTTGACCAAGGAGTATGTCCATATCCAGGTTGTTTTTTTCAGCAAGCAGGTTGGAAATTGTTTTCAGGGCAGCCTTGACTATTTCTACCTGCTGCAATGCCTCCGGACCTCCTGATAAGATTTCATCAATGCCTCTACTGAGCTGTTCGGGAGATAATGTTGGTGATGAAACGGAGAC
>CAZKBZ010000139.1:0-5769 GCA_964551175.1 uncultured Desulfobulbus sp. | reverse complement strand
GAGCTCAGGACTCTTTTGTTGTACGCTTTTGAACGGTACAGTTAAAAATTATGTCAAGCTCCTCTTTATCAAGGGTCTCATTTGTGACTAAGATCTCTGTCATATTGTCAAGAAAATCTTTTTGTTCCAGCAAGATATCCAGTGCCTTCCGATAGCTGTCTTCCAGAAGACGATTGATCTCTTTATCGATGTCGTTTTCTACATCTTCACTGCTGAGCAGTCTCTCCGCCGCTCCCCCAAGAAATCCACCACTCTCTCTGATATAAGCTCTCGGCGGCAAAGAATCGGACATCCCCCATTTGCAGATCATGGCTATGGCTAGCTCAGTTGCCTGCAGCAGGTCTTCCTGAGCTCCGGTTGATCGGGTGTGGAAGACGATTTCCTCTGCAGCCCGTCCTCCCATGAGAATAGTCATTCTGGTCAGCAGTTTTTCCCTGGAATAGGCATGCTGATCTGCCAGCGGTAATTGCTGGGTCTGACCAAGGGCACGACCCCGGGGGATAATGGTCACCTTCTGCAACGGATCAGCCTCCGGCAGGATATGGGCAAGAATAGCATGCCCTGCTTCATGATAGGCAAGCGCCTTGCGATCATTATCCGATAAAACCATTCCCTTGCGTTCAATGCCAAGCAGGATACGATCACGGGCTCTATCAAAATCCCCCATCGTTACGGTCTGCGCACCCTTCCGGACGGCAAGCAATGCAGCCTCATTTACCAGGTTGGCCAGTTCAGCTCCTGTAAAACCAGGGGTTGCCCGGGCAATATCATCAAGAACCACATCTTTTCCAAGGGCAACGTTTCTGACATGAACACCAAGAATTTTTTTTCTGCCATTGACATCCGGGGGAAGGATGGTGATCTGACGATCGAATCGTCCGGGCCGCAGCAGTGCCGGGTCGAGGATGTCAGGCCTGTTGGTGGCAGCAAGCAATAAGATAGTGTCATCCGTACCAAAACCATCCATTTCCACCAGCAAGGCATTCAGTGTTTGACCACGTTCATCCTGGCCTCCCATGGAGACAGAATTGCTCCGGCTGGCACCCACCGCATCGATTTCATCAATAAAGACAATGCAGGGAGCATTTTTTCTTGCCTCCTCAAAGAGATCACGCACTCTGGAAGCCCCGACACCGACAAAGGTTTCAACAAAATCTGAACCGGAAATGGAATAAAATGGAACACCGGATTCTCCGGCAATTGCCTTGGCAAGCAGGGTTTTACCTGTACCCGGAGGTCCCTGCAGCAGGACACCCTTGGGAATTGTCGCGCCAATATGTTGATACGGGGTTGGATCCTTGAGAAACGATATGACCTCCTCAAGTTCTACTTTAGCCTCAGATATCCCAGCCACATCGGCAAAGGTTACCCTGTTTTCTTTGCTGAATGTAATAATTTTCCTGCTGGCGAATTCCTCTTCAACAGTCCCCATTCCCATGCCCTGGCGTCTCAAAAAAGCAGTCCAGCCGATATAGGCAAGGATCATGGCAATGACAAAGAGCAGGGTAATCCAGACAAAAAAGGAATAATCACGTTTAATGGTCAGGCGGACATCTTTTTCCTCAACTTTGGCCACGACACTGGCAGCATCCGGAGCCACAGTTTCATATTTTTTACCATCAGGTCTGGCCACTCGAAGCATTGAGCCGGTCATCTCGATTTCTGCAACATCTCCGCGGTCGACATCCTTTAAAAAGTCCGTATAACACTGGGTGGGCAGATCAACCCTGCGTTTTGTCTTATAGGAAAAAAACAGGGCCAGACTCACGAACACAATAATTATCAGCAGGAAAATGTTGCGTATAAACTGTGTCATGGCCTTTTCCTTCTGAACTTTTTTTACCATTCCAGTTTTCATAAACCATACTCTTTGATCTTGTTGAGCAGCGTCTGGCGGGCGATCCCAAGCAGTTTAGCGCTCCGTGACTTGTTTCCATCGGTCTGCTCCAAGGTAGCACGAATGGCTTCACGTTCCATATCCTTGAGCGTCAGTCCACCTGAAGTGGCCACGGGCTTGTCATTTATTGTAAAATCATGGGGCAGCATCTGCGGTGGTAATTCTCTGGGAGTGATCTGCTCGCCAAGACAGAGAATCACAGCCCGCTCAATGGTGTTTTCCAGTTCTCTGATATTGCCGGGCCAGGAATAGCGGGCCAGCAGCATCAGGGTCTGGGGATGAAATCCCCTGATATCTTTTTTGTTTTTTTCAGCATAGCGCTGAAGGAAAAAATCAGCCAGCACCGGGATGTCCTCGGTCCGATCGCGCAGGGGAGGTAAATCCAAGGGGACTACAGACAGGCGAAAGAAGAGATCCTGGCGAAAACTGCCATCTTTCACCATGGCATTCAAATCTTTGTGGGTTGCCGCCACCAGTCGAACATCAACCTTGATAGTGGTACTGCCCCCCAATCGTTCCAGCTCGCCTTCCTGAAGAACCCGCAGGATTTTGGCCTGTGTCTGCAGAGACATGTCACCTATCTCGTCCAAAAAGAGCGTACCACCGCTGGCCAGTTCAAACCGTCCCTTGCGCTGGCTGTCAGCCCCGGTAAAGGCGCCTTTTTCATGGCCGAACAGTTCAGATTCCAGGAGGTTTTCATGCAGGGCTGCACAGTTGACCTTGATAAACGGGCCTTTTTTCCGATTGCTGTTATGGTGCAGGGCACTGGCTATCAGCTCCTTGCCTGTCCCGGACTCACCATTGATTAAAACTGTTGCATCCGAAGGGGCCACCAGCGACAATGTCTCAAAAACCTTTTGCATGGCAGGGCTGCGGCCGATGATATTGCCGAAATCAAACTGTTCACCGATTCGTTTTTTAAGCTCTTCATTTTCTTCGCGCAATGCCTCGAAATCAAGGGCCTTGGACACGGTGATCTTCAAGGCTTCGATATCCACCGGTTTGGTAACATAGTCCATGGCTCCATACTTCATAGCCTCCACCGCGGATTCAACAGAGGAAAAAGCGGTAATCACCACAACCGGCTCCATCCTGCCCTTTTCCCGCAGCAGCTTGATGGCCTCAATGCCGTCCATGCGCTTCATTTTCAGGTCCATCAGGATAAGGTCAACCTCATGCTCTTCCAGTGCCGGCAGTACCTGGTCGCCGTCATCGGCTTCAATTATCTCGTATCCCGCTCCCTCCAGGTTTACCTTGAGCATGGTGCGGTGAGCCGTATCATCGTCAACTATCAATATTGTTTTCATGCGTTGTCTCGCTGGTTGTGTGGTAACCTGAGCAGGTGTCTGCAGAAAATCCGCGGCTTTCTTGAACAGCAATTTAAAATGTCCATAAAAGTGGTCTGCAACGTCTACTACTCCTCAGGCGTTATACTTTCTTGTGGCTGTAATCTCATTTCTGTTCAAACCATACCGGTTACCCGGCCTGCTGCTTTGGCAAAACCATGGTAATGGAAGTTCCCTTCCCAGGTCGGGACCTGATTTCAAAGCTTCCCTGATGCTGCTCTATAATCTGGTGACTTACTGCAAGACCAAGGCCTGTCCCTCCCTTCCTGGTGGTAAAAAAAGGTTCAAACATCTGCTCGCGTTCCTTCCTGGTCATCCCGATTCCGGTGTCAGTAACGGTAATGTACACATTCCGGTCATCATCTTTACAGGACAGGCTGACACTCTCACCTGCATCACTGGCATTGAGAGCATTTTTTAACAGATTCAACAGTACCTGCAGCAACAGATCAGCATCAGCCTCGATACTGTCTGCACAGGTAGATACGCGGTGAAAGGTAATATTGTTCTCCTTGAAATCATGCTCCAGCAGTTTAGCCGTTTTATCAAATAGCAGAGCTAAATAAACTTGGTCAAATTTCGGATCCCGTGGCCGGGAAAACTGCAGCAGTGAAGAGATAATAGCGTTTAAACGATCGACCTCTCCAACCATAAGGTTACTGTATTCCCTTGAGGCATTATCCTCGGCCCTGCTGCCGAAATACTGAGCAAAACCCCGCAGGGTTCCGAGAGGATTTCTTATTTCATGGGCTATACCGGCTGCCATCCGGCCAAGAGAAGCAAGGCGCTGGGAACGGGACAGCTGTTCTTCCATGGATCTGATCTCACGCAAATCACGGAGAAGCAGAACTGCTCCGAGATCATTGCCCTGGTCATCAAGCAGGGGCGAGCCACTGATTTCCACCGGCACCTCAGAACCGTCTTCGTGTATAAAGGAATAGGTAAAGGAAGAAATACTGCCATCTTTACGCAGCACATCAACCGGCCATCCCGGGAACAGTTCTTCAGGTTGCTTTCCCTTCAGGACTTCCATGTTCTTTGCTGTAAATTCCAGGGCCCTGGGATTACAGGAGACAATGCGGTTTTTCGAATCCAGAGTAATCAGACCGTCGGGCATGGATTCAATAATGTTGCGTGTATACAACTTCATGTTTGCAAGCGTTGTCCTGGTGACACGCATTCCCTGATAGAGAAAAAGAAAATAAAAACCAGCACTGCCCAGCAGAAAGAGAATGCTGCCCATAAAAACCGTATGTCTGAAATCCTGCTTGCGGGCTCTGATAAACTCGCCTGTTTTCAAGCCGATATGAATGACTGCCAGGCCCTGCTCAAGCTTCTTCATCAGCGGATCCCTGTCATGCCAGCGGGACCGCATCATCATCGGGCCGTTGGCAGGCAGGGTTTGAAACACTGCCGCTATTTCAAATATTGGTTCATCGCTATCCAGGTTAAGCATGGCGGTAACGGGCTGCTTGTTTTCAAGCACTTCCCTGGTCAACTTTCTATCTACCGTCGGATCATGGGTACCTGCACTGGCCACTACTGTACCATCATCGGTAATTATGGTGATAAAAGCTATTCGCTCCACCTTGGCTGTTTCTTTCACCAGGGTGACCACCGGCGGATCAATGGACATCATTTCATGCATCATGGTCGTACGGGCACCTGCTTCGAAACTGCGGATCAGGGTCAAACCCTCATCAAGAAGAAATGCCTCCATGATCTTCTGTTCCCGGGTAAGATTCCGCACTGTATTGGTCACCAGCAGGCCTGCCAGCATAAAGGAAGTGAGTATAATGGCAAAAATGGGTTTGGAAAGTTTAAACGATTTTATGATCGGGGAGTTAAACATGAGATAACTGGGTGTAATTATACATAACGGACAAAAAAGCTCTGAGTTTGATCAGTATAGCATCTGCAGAAAAAATGAAAAGAATGTCCTGCGGAATATAGGGGAGACGAACATCAAGTCCCTCTCCCGTCCAGTTAAAAATGATCCTTGTTTTAAAACAATCCTCAGAAACCGGTCACTGTCCCCATCAACCCGCTGACCAGAGCAGTCGGTCCATTGGTTGCCAGGGCACCGGCAAAAGCAAGGATAGACCAGGCCCCAATGGTTGCACTGGTGACCGCCACAGCAGCTACCATGGATAAGGCCATGACTTCAGCAGCAGAGGTTGTTACATGTACTGTATCTGCCGTTCCGGCGTATACAGCTGGCCGGCGTTGTATATTTTTAATTGTGTTCATTGTCTTCTCCATAGAATTATTTTTGTTACATGGTTGAAGTTCTATAAAGCAGACAGTATGCCAATTTCACATGAAAATATTATTTAGGTAAATAACAACATTACATCAATGAGATAAAGAAAATATTGAATGCTGATTATTAATTTTACAGATACGTCTGTCTAAATTTGAGACAGCATGGCTTGCTAATTATCATACAGGGTGTCTTAATTCTGTACAGCAGAAGATCGCAGGTTGAGAAATGCAGAAGGAACTCTAAGAGGCGTTTGGGAACAA
>CAZKBZ010000138.1:0-5840 GCA_964551175.1 uncultured Desulfobulbus sp. | reverse complement strand
CGTATGGTTCGTCTATTTCGTGGTGAACTTTTTCAGCTTATGGTACTTCATAAACGATGCAGGATATTGCAGGGCACCTTGAAAAATTAGATATTCTGTTCGAGTTCAAGGAACAGCGGAAAATAAAAGCGCAGCATATTAGGCATATGTGAGCATTTTATTTTTCGCTGTGACACAGAAATCGGGCAGAATAGCAATTTTGCAAGGTGCCCTGTAGAAGCTTATACCTTACACTGGAAACCTGAAACCTTTTTTTACAGCCTATGTCACACGGAGCAGATTCAGTCAAATCCATTTTCTATGCCCTGGGCGCCAACTTCTCCATAGCCGTTGCCAAACTGGTTGCAGCAATATTTACAGGATCGGGTGCCATGATGGCGGAATCCATTCACTCCTTTGCCGACTGCAGTAACCAGGTCCTGCTGCTGATCGGCATCCGCAAGGCCAAACAGCCCCCCTCTCCTGATTATCCTTTGGGTTTCGGCAAGGCGATTTACTTCTGGTCCTTTATTGTAGCCCTGATTCTGTTTTCCATGGGTGGCATCTACTCCATGTACGAGGGGATACATAAGCTGCAGCATCCGGAGCCGGTCAGCAGCCCGCTGGTAGCTGTCGGTGTTCTTATCTTTGCCATGATAGCCGAAGGGATGTCGCTCTGGGGCTGCATGCGCGAAGTCAACAAGGTTCGGGGTGATCGCTCGATTATCCGCTGGTTTAAAGAAACCCGGCAGAGCGATCTGCTGGTTATTTTCGGCGAAGATTCAGCTGCCCTGCTCGGTCTCAGTTTTGCCCTGCTTGCAGTCATCATGACCTGGATTACCGGCAATCCCATGTGGGATGCCCTTGGCTCCATCTGTATCGGCGTGCTGCTTGTTCTGATAGCCATTTTTATAGGCATCGAAGTGAAGGCATTGCTGATAGGCCAGGGGGTAGAGCCGCAGACCAGAAAAAAAATGCTGGCTTTCCTGGAAGAACGTGAAGAAATCAGGAAGGTTTTCAATCTGCTCACCCTGCAGATGGGCAATGATGTTGTCGTTGCCGTTAAAGCAAACATGGCAGCTCAGGAATCCCCTGATGATATAATCCGTGCCATCAACCGATGTGAAGCAGCTTTCAGAAAAGCATTCCCGGAGACCATGTGGCTTTTCTTTGAGCCGGACATACATGATTAGGAAAAGAAAGAGGCAACAGGAATAATTAACCAGATTTTTTCCCTGTTTCCTCTTCCCTACTGTTATGCATACAGATATTCTGATCATCGGTGCAGGTCCGGCAGGGCTTGCCTGTGCAAAGACACTTGCCGAACATGGTCGTGAGGTCATTGTCCTTGAACGAAAAAAAGAAATCGGAGCCAAGGTCTGTGCCGGAGGAATTACCTGGGATGGACTGATCAGACTGGTGCCCGAAGATCTGATCGAACGCAGCTTTTGTGAGCAGTATGTGTTTTCCAATTACCAGAAAGTGGTGGTACGCGAAAAAAATCCCATTATTGCCACCATTAACCGGAAAACCCTGGGTAACTGGATGGCACAGCAGGCCATAGAGGCCGGGGCAGAACTTGTCACTTCCAGCCGGGTCTGTGCAATAAACGACCGGACAGTTACCGTCCAAGCCGGTTCGGGAAAAACGCATACGTACACCTGTTCACATCTGGTCGGAGCTGACGGCTCAACTTCCATGGTCCGGCGAAGCCTGGGTATACCTGCCGTTGATTTGGGCCCGGGCATCAACTACCAGCTTGCCGGTTCAGTTGAAAAAATGGAATGGCACCTGAACTCTAAAGCCTTTGGTTACGGATACGGCTGGATATTTCCGCACAGAGAAACGGTTTCTATTGGTGCCTATAGTCCGAAAAACAATATGAACGGTGGCCTGCTTAAAAAAAATCTTATCAAATGGGCATCTGCAAGGGGCTATAATCTGCAGGGTGAACAGTGCCGGGCTGCGCTGGTCAACTATGATTACCGCGGATATGCATTCGGTTCCAGCTGGCTGGTGGGTGATGCAGCCGGCCTGGCCTCTGGCCTGACCGGGGAAGGGATTTATCCGGCCATTGTTTCCGGGAAAACAGTAGCAGGCAAAATTATTAATCCCCAAAGCCCAGATGATGCTATCACCGGCATGGTTAAAAAACAGCAACTGCATCACAAGGTTATCAGCCTGTCTGCAAAGAGCCCTGCTTTCTGTTCCCTGATCATGGAAATGCTCATCCTGATGCTGCGTCTCCGGGTTATTAACTTTCACACCCTGGAGATGACCAGCTGACCTAGGCAGGAAGCCATAAGGCCACCTTGCAAAATTGCCATTTTGCCCGATTTCTGTGTCACATCGGAAAATAAAATTCTCACATCTGCCTAATATGCTGCGCTTTTATTTTCTGATGTTCCTTGAACTCGAACAAAATATCTAATTTTTCAAGGCAGCCGTAAGTAAAATATCCTCTTCCTTGCCATTCCCCCTGTTCTCCGTTAAACTGTAGAATTCTTCAGCTGAAAACGAACCTTCAAGCCTTTAACCTTACACCTATAACCTAATACCTGTTATTCATGGCTGCGAAAAAAAAGACCTTACTTTACAATATCCTGTTCCTGCTCATCTGCGGCGGACTCTTCCTCTTTCTCTGGAATGCTCCACCCGAGACAACTGCACACCTGCCTCACGATGAAGACCATGAACGGTTCATGAACATGGGAAAAAAGGAGGCTGAAAAATTCTGCACAGAATGTCACGCTCCGGACAACGTTGCCCCCCTGCCTGAAGATCATCCACCAAAATACCGCTGTCTGTTCTGTCATAAACGGGTCAGCCAGGGAGAATAGATAATGTGGAAAGCTAAAGATGTATATTATGTTTCTGATTCTACTGGATTATTAGCTGAAGACTTTGGTAGGTCTCTCCTCTGCCAGTTTCCTGAGACAGGCTTTAATGAGGAAAGAATCCCGTTTATCCGATCCAAAAAAGATGCAAAAAAAGCCCTGGCCCATATCCTGGAACAGTCGGGTGGCCTGTTTCCAATTATCTTCTGCACTATCAAGGACAAAAAAGTTCGCGATATTCTGGACATGGCAGAAGTTGAGATGATGGATATCTATGGTTTGTTTCTTACCAAAATGGAAAAATGCCTTGAGGTAAAGGCTCTGAAGGAACCTTGCTATTTCAGAAAAGGATTTGATATCGGCAATACAACCGCTGCACGGGTAGATGCCATCCACTATTCCCTTGAGCACGATGACGGGCAGAAAACCGGGGGATACGATAATGCCGATATCATCCTGCTCGGGGTTTCCCGTACCGGTAAAACACCGGTCAGCATGTACCTGGCTTCCCATATGGGCTTTAAAACAGCAAACTTTCCCCTGACGCCGGATCATCTCTCTACCTACACGATGCCCGCCGACATCGTAAAGAATCGAAAAAAAACCGTAGGATTAACGATTTCATCGCAAACCCTCCACAAGATTCGTAACAAAAGGTTCCCAAACAGCAACTATGCCACTCTCTCAACCTGCACTTCTGAGCTGAAGCAGGCAAACCAGCTGTACATGCAGCATGGAATAAAAACAATCCAGACCGACTACAGATCCATTGAAGAAATTTCCGTGCATGTTACCCAGCTGCTGGGTCTCTCTAAAAAGAAGTGGAAGAAAAACTAATGGGCAACATGGTAAGCCTGCACGATATAGTACGCGCCGGAACAAATGTTTATCAATACCTCACCCCTACCCCGCTCTTTCACTACCCCACCCTGAAAGAACTGATCGGGACCGACACCTGGATCAAACATGAAAATCACCAGCCGGTGGGAGCCTTTAAAGTCCGCGGCGGTCTGCACCTTGCCGCAGGCCTGACAGCAGAACAGAAAAAAGGCGGCCTGTATACGGCTTCAACAGGCAATCACGGGCAGTCAATTGCTTTTGCCGCCCGGGCCTTTGGCATTTCCGCGACCATTGCAGTACCAGAGGGCGCAAATCCCGGTAAGATTGCCGCCATGAAAGGGCTGGGAGCTGCGGTCGTGGAACATGGCAGGGATTTTGACACGGCCCGGGAATGGATAATGTCTGTTGCCCGTGACAGAGGAGGCTGTTTTGTGGGGCCGACGGATGATCCGCTCATCGAAGGAGTCGGCACCTACGGGCTGGAGATAATTAAGAAACTGCCGGAGGTGGATGTTATTATCGTACCTGTTGGAGCGGGATCAGGAGTCTGTGGAACAGCCATTGCCGCCAAGACAATAAATCCATCTATCCAGGTGATCGGCGTGCAGTCCGCCCAGGCCCCGGCCATGCAGAAGAGCTGGCAGACAGCAACCATGCAGCAGGCTGAAATGCACACGATTGCAGAGGGACTTGCCACCAGAATTCCCTTTGCAAACACCCAGCAGATCATGCGCACGTACCTGGATGATTTTGTCCTGGTCGATGACAGTGCCATTGAGCATGCTGTCTACCTGCTGCTGGCGCATACCCATAACCTGGCGGAAGAGGCAGGAGCCGCCTCACTGGCTGCAGCCATGCAGCTTCGCAATCGGCTCGTTCATAAAAAAGTTGTGCTGGTCATGAGCGGCGGCAATATTGCGCCGGAACGGCTCCGCTCTATTTTGCAGGAGTACGGCAGCAAATGAAATGGCTTGATTCCATTCCCCTGCCCATACTGATTTTTGCCGGTATCTTTTTAGGCGGAGCCCCTTTTGTACCGGAACCGCATCTTTTTGAAAAACTGCGCATGCTGGTAAACGGAACACTGAGCAGGCCCATAGACATCTTTGATCTGGCATACCATGGATTGCCTGTTCTCCTGCTGGCGATAAAGCTTGTCCGTCTTGCCCGGAGACCCGACACAGAGTAACATGATATCATGAAACCTTCTCTCCCGACCTTTGCCGTCCTGCTGCTCTTCTGTATAGCAGTTGCCTGTAAAGGTCCTGAAAACAGGTTGGAGAATACGATGACGACACAGCACCCGCTTGATACCCCTGAAATACGGCAGCATCTCTTTTATCCCAGAAAAAGCCCCAAAACAGAGCCGCCTCCAGGTGCGGTGAACATTGATGTTGAAGTGGAGCCAGGTATAACCATCGGCTGCCACCTGTTTACAGCTGACAAACAGGCTCCGACCATCCTCTACTTCCACGGCAACGGCGAGATCGTTCCGGACTACGACGATATCGGCCCCATGTACACTCAGCAGAACATCAACCTGCTGGTCACTGATTTTCGGGGATATGGTTGGAGTGATGGGACACCATCAGGTTCTTCCCTGCTGTCCGACAGCCGCGTTCTGTATGAAAAGTTTAAACAGTACCTGGCCGACAACGGCTACAGCCCGATGTTATTCATCATGGGCCGCTCCCTCGGTTCAGCCTGTGCCATCGAAATTGCCTCGGTGTATGATGAGGAGATCAAGGGGTTGATTATTGAAAGCGGCTTTGCCCAGACCCTTCCCCTGGCCCGGACACTGGGAATCGACCCAACATTATTAAAGTCCATCACTGAAGAACAGACCTTTAACAACGGCGGCAAGATCAGCAGTGTCACCAGCCCGACCTTTCTGCTGCATGGACAGCTGGACAACCTTATCCCGCTCTGGCAGGCGGAAAAACTGCATGCCGAATGCGGAGCCCGCTCCAAGGAACTGCAGGTGGTGCCGGGTGCTGACCATAACTCCCTGATTGCTGTCGGCGGCATCTACTACTTCCAGGCCATTAAACAGTTCGTGGACCGGGTCAGCGGTGCGGATGACTGGAGAAAAAGACGAAAGGCGTACCACTCCGGCGACCGATAAGCAGTTAAATCAATACAGCGAATATTGAATCTCGAACAAGGAATTATGAACCGCAGAAA
>CAZKBZ010000137.1:0-5996 GCA_964551175.1 uncultured Desulfobulbus sp. | reverse complement strand
TGCTTGCCTGGGGCTTTCAGTTTTTATTGTTTCCATCAACTGCATGTAGTACTCTTTGCAGGATTGACAGTCAAGTATTACGTAATCGGTCACAGGCCACCCCATCTGCACGCGCTCGAACCTCCCGATATACGGGTGTATAATTATGAGGTTCGATCACGCACAGCTGTGGCACCCTGCAGGTAAGCGCAGACTCCGACCGATAACAAGTTTCTCGTATATTCAAGGATAGTTGCATACCCCGTGATCAGAAACAATATTACAGGTGGGATCTATGGAGGTTCCCCCCCTCTAATAAATTCAGATAACATAACAGATAATCCGGAGTGTCACCCGCCGTGGATACCATCGCCCTGGTCACTGCCATCCCCGTGCAGGCCGTAGAACCGAGTCTGCAGGATAATACTGCGGATCTTGACCGGTTGAAGGCTGCATTATCACAAAACCTTCCCTCACATCTTGCTGACCGCAGACTGATTATTCCATTCACCAGTATGGCACCGGTTGCGGCAGCTTTCAGAAACAGTGGTTTCAAAGGATATGCAGTGCTCAACGTTCTGCCTCTGCATGTCGCCATTATTGATTTTTTACCCGAACAGCCCGAGTTTCTGCCGGGTGTAGCCCTTGATCTGGGTACAACCCATCTTGAGGCCTTTCTTGTTGACCTGTTGACAGGCAAAACCCTTGCCCATGGCCATGCAGTCAACCGGCAGATCGAGTATGGAGCTGATATCCTGAGCCGAATCCATTTTGCCGAGAAAAAAAAGGGAAAGGATCGGGACAGTGAGGGATTGCAGATTCTGCAGCAGTCCATTGTTGGCACAATTAATGATCTGGTGAAAGAATTGGCTGCTCAGGTGAAGACATCTGCCGGCAGGGTACGGGCTGTTTCCATCTCCGGAAACACTACCATGGTGCATCTGCTGTTAGGGCTCAGTCCCTATAATATCTGCAGGGAACCCTATATTCCCCTTGTCAACGATCCTGATCCGTTTCCTTCCGCTGAGATCGGCTTGAATCTTCACCCGCAGGCTCCAGTCTGGATCCTGCCCTCAATCGGCAGTTATTTCGGGGGAGATCTGATTTCCGGGATTCTGGCCGTAGGCCTTGATCGGGCGGAGAAGATCAGCATGTTTATCGATGTGGGCACCAATGCCGAGGTGGTACTGGGCAACAGGGAATGGCTGATCGCATGTGCCGGGGCTGCAGGTCCCGCACTGGAGGGCGGAGTGGCAAGGATGGGAATGCGAGCCGATGCAGGGGCTGTTGAGCATGTTACCATTGACCGCGATTCCTGGCAGCTCAACCTGCAGACCATTGACAACGCACCACCCGTAGGGATCTGCGGTTCCGGCCTGATTGACCTGGTGGCTGAACTGTACCTTGCCCGTATTGTGGACCTGCGTGGCAAGTTTCAGGCTGAATTCTCAGGGCAGACAGAGCAGCAGAGAGAGTTTGTCAAAAAGCGGCTGGTGACCCGGGATGGCGAAACTGTTTTCATTGTCGCCTTTGCGGATGAATCCGGCAATAATGAACCGGTTGTACTCAGCCAGATCGACCTGGACGCCATGATGCGTTCCAAGGCCGCCATGTATGCAATCCTGACGACTCTGACGGCTCAGGTCGGCGTTGAATTTAAAGATCTTGAGCGTATTTATGTGGCAGGAGCTTTCGGCAAACATATAGATCCATCCCAGGCCATAACTCTTGGTATGCTGCCGGATCTGCCACTTTCCATTTATGAACCGGTGGGCAACAGTTCGCTTACCGGGGCCGGACTTATTCTTCTTGACGAGGCAGCCCGTCTGCGGGCTCGTGAGATAGGTCGAAAGATTACCTACATTGAGTTGAATGTGAACCAGGAGTTCATGATCCGTTTTTCAGGCTCCAGGTTTATCCCCCATACGGATCCGAAAAAATTCCCGTCTGTTCCGGTGTTTAACTGATTCTCACACTGTAAGACACCATACTTGCTTTTTTTTGTTCCTCTATGGTATGGTTTGTCTGTTCCTGTTGCTGGATCTTTTTCAGGGAAATGCAGGTAACAGGATGGAAATACCCATTATGAAGAATCATTGTATTGATATATTCGGAAGGGAGGTTGTAACCCGGGAGACCTGTTTCCCGGTTGTCATTATTTTCAGCTGAGATTTTTTGCCACTGTGTATCACCCTGCGGTGAACCAGTGGTTTTTTTTTGCAGGAAATTTTTTATGCAGAAACGACTTGAAAAGATAGCAGATGTTGTCACTCGCAGTGCCAGCCGAAATTCGGCATTGGCCCGTCTGGAGGGTTTTTATGACATCTTTGATCGCAACGATGAGGTGCTCATCGTTATAAGTGCCGATCCTGATGCTCTTGCCAGTGCCATGGCGGTCAAAAGGCTCCTCAGTTACCGGGTCGGCAGTGTAACTATAGGCTATCCCAATGAAATCAGGCGGCTGAACAACATAACCATGGTTGAGCGCTTGAAGATTCCCATAGAGCGACTGCATACCCTGCCGGTCAAGGATTATTCCAAGCGGATTCTGCTTGACTCCCAACCGAATCACCATCCCTGTTTCGAGAAGCTTGATTTTAACGCAGTGATTGATCACCATCCCGTAACAGAAGGCTGGGATGCGGAATTCATCGATATCCGGCCTGAATACGGTGCTGTTTCTTCCATGATGGTGGAATACCTGCGTGCTGCCGGTATCAAACCGTCCGTTGCTCTTGCCACGGCCCTGTATTACGGCATCAAGGTCGATACTCAGGATTTTGAAAAGAAGAACATGCAGCTGGCCGACGGCATCTCCTTTCGCTATGTCTTTAACATTGCCAACCGTAACCTTGTGCGTAAGTTTGAACTGACTGAGCTGCGCCGGTCAGAGCTGAAATATTTCAAAATTGCTTTAAACGAGGTAAAGGCAAGCAAGGGGCGGGCCTATGCTCATGTCGGCCGGGTGGGTACCCCGGATATCCTGGTGATCATTGCTGATTTTCTGAACAGAGTGGATAAGTTCGACTGGGTGCTGATTTCAGGTATTTATGGAGAAAAACTGGTGGTGGTCATCCGCTGTGACGGGTATCGTAAGAATGCCGGTAAGCTTGCCCAGAAAACCTTTGGCGAATATGGTCCTGCCGGAGGCCACCGCGAGGCCGCCCGAGCCGAGGTTCCACTGAAAAACCTGCCCCTGCGTGAAGGACAGGAGTTCACCACCAGTGCCCTCATGCGGATCGCCACCCAGCATATGTAGTAAATTTCCCGTCCGTATCTGATCGCATAGTAATAAAAGAGAGGGATCCCTCTAATTTTCTTGCCAAAACAGGAGGAATTGCAATACAATCCAGTTGAAAGAATGTTAATCTTTTCCAGCAGGTGTCTGTATGCTTAAACCCTCTACCCTGGCAATGATTCTGGCCGGTGGCCGGGCTGATGAACTGGGTGTCTTAACCCATTATCGTCCTAAGTCAGCTGTTCCCTTTGGCGGATTTGCACGGGTGATCGATTTTCCACTGACCAACCTGATGCATTCCGGCATCGAACTTATTGCTATTCTCAGCCAGTATCGTTCCTATTCATTGATCAACCATATCGGCACCGGTGCTGCCTGGGATATGATCGGGCGTTATCGCGGCATTTCCATCCTGCCGCCGTTCAAGGATTAT
The DNA here is from genome assembly GCA_964551175.1 of uncultured Desulfobulbus sp. GTDB lineage: Bacteria > Desulfobacterota > Desulfobulbia > Desulfobulbales > Desulfobulbaceae > Desulfobulbus_C. The sequence continues at coordinate 2,346 of CAZKBZ010000137.1, read as the reverse complement.
GAAAACCCGCACTGGTATCGCGGCTCGGCTGATGCCGTTTATCAGAATCTTGACTTTGTCCGTTACCATGATCCTGCCGAGATCCTGGTGCTCTCAGGTGACCATGTCTATCAGATGAATTACCTGGATATGATCAGGTATCATAATGAACATGATGCGGACCTGACGGCAGCCTTTATCAGGGTGGAAAAACAGGATGCTGCCTCACGCTTCGGGGTGGCTGAAATAGCAGAAGACTTCAACGAGGGAGGCCGCCTGCTGTCCTACGAGGAAAAACCGAAGAACCCCAGAGGACATTGGGCTTCCCTGACAGTGCTCTGTTTCAAGCCCGGGGTTCTGTATGAAGTCCTTGAGGCGAATCAGTCTGCCTCATCCTATGAATTTGGTCGTGACATCATTCCCATGATGATGAAACGAAACATGAAGGTGCATGGCTACAAATTCCGGGACTACTGGGGGTACACCGGTACGGTTGACGAGTACTGGCAGACTTCCATGGATCTGCTGGGAAAGAATCCGAAAATCGACATGGAACAATGGGGACTCAGAACCAACCTTGAACATCGCGGTATCCGTGACTGTCAGCCACTCAAAGTGGGTGACCGGGCGGTGCTGGATAATTCCATGGCATACAACGGTTGTGTGGTGGACGGGACCGTGAAAAATTCCATACTCTTTCCCGGGGTGCGGGTGGAGAAAGGGGCGGAAGTCAACGATTCGGTTCTATTTTTCAACACTACTGTGAAATCAAATTCCCGACTTGAGCGGGTGATCAGTGATGTGAATACCATTTTTGGTCGAAATGTACAGGTAGGTATTGGTGGTACAGAGGGCCCGAACCGGGTGACGGTGATCGGTTGGAACAACCATGTGCCGGACAACATGATCATCGGCAGTGGCTGTACGGTCGCACCCGGAATATCGCTGGAAAAATGGCCGAAGCAGGGGCTTGCGAGTATGGAGGAACTGGCATGAGAGAAGCAAAAGATGCACTGGTGCTTCTGCTTGCCGGTGGTATCGGCAGTCGCCTCAATATCCTGGTCGGCCACAGGGCTAAACCGGCGGTTCCCTTTGGTGGCCTGTACCGGATCATAGATTTTTCCCTGTCCAATGTCATGAATTCCGGTCTGACAAGGGTGGGAGTGCTTACTCAGTACAAACCGCTCTCCCTGATGCGTCATATCGGTACCGGTGAGGCCTGGGATTTTACCGGTCGAACCCGCGGTATCAAGATTCTGCCGCCGCGCACCGGCGAAAAAGATTCCGACTGGTACAAGGGAACTGCGGATGCGATTCGTCAGAACATTGATTTCATTCGGGCAAATCCGGCAGAACAGGTGGTGATCCTGTCCGGTGACCACATCTACCAGATGGATTTTGATGCCATGATCGCCTATCATCGCCATAAAAAAGCGGATATAACCATTGGCATGATGGTGGTTCCCAAAAGTGAGATTCACCAGTTTGGTGCCGGTATTGTGGATGATAACAACCGCATCATCGATTGGGAGGAGAAACCGAAAGAGCCGAAAACCAACCTGGCGTCCATGGGTATTTATGTTTTTGATACCGATTTTCTGCTTGATACTCTTTCCCGTGACCGGGCGGAAAATGATTTCGGTATGCATATTATCCCCCGGGCCATTGAAGAAGACCGGGTTTTTGCCTATCCCTTTTACGGTTATTGGCGTGACGTGGGTACCATTCAGTCCTACTGGGAAACCAATATGGATATCATCAGGCCGGATTCCGGAATATCGCCTGAAGAGTGGGGGATCAGGCCAAATACCGAGGCGGACGGCCGCCCCATGGACAGGGCACCGGCCCGGTTCATCAGCGGCTGTACAGTGCATTGTTCGATGATTTCAGCCGGCTGTATAATCGAGGGAACTGTTGAGCGATCTGTACTGTCACCTGGAGTTGTCGTGAAAAAAGGTGCTGTTGTCCGTGACGCCGTTATTTTTGAGGACAGCGTAGTTGATGAAGATGCCCGGGTGGATCTTGCGATCTGTGATAAACGGGTGCATATCGGCAGGGGGGCGATAGTGGGCCATGGAGACAACAAAGAGATTCCCAATAAAGAGTTTCCCTCTCATCTTTATACCGGAATTACCCTGGTGGGGAAGGGGGCGGCAGTACCTGCAGGTATGAAAATCGGTAGAAACTGCATTATTCAATCGGGATATGACGGTGACGGGAACATGGATAAACTTGAAGATGGCGGGATTCTCTAATCGATATCACTGGAGTACTATTGGCCTGTTCCTTCTAAACCGCATATTGCACAAGCAGAGGCGGCTGCAGATGCGCTGAGCGCCTGAGTAAGCTATAGTAGGCTATGGTTAC
>CAZKBZ010000136.1:0-6149 GCA_964551175.1 uncultured Desulfobulbus sp. | reverse complement strand
GCCTGGGGAAGCACCACAGTACAGGAAAACCTGATACCAAGTGTCAGAATTTATAGTCAAGATACAGACGGTAATCCATAAAGTCATCCGTCACGTTTTCAAACGCGTACCCATGTGCAGCCTTGTAAGCTGCAAAATCATAATCTGTTCTATAGTCGTTGCAGGCAAGCCTGAACAGAATACTCAAGCCCTCAATCTCGTTAAAAAGGCCAAAGCCGCTGGCTTCTGCAAAAGAATAGCGGATATCAAAAGTTGTTTCCGTTCTATCCTGCCTTGCATCAACCTGTGAAATGCTGTCAGACATATTGAAGTCTGCATAGCGAACACGCATCAATACAGTCACCGTTGAGATCAACAGCACCACAGCCGGTCTGGACCAGGGCGGCTCTCACCATATCTTCAAAGTCAAAACTATTTCTGACTTTCTGACAGAAAAGGCAATGCTGGCCGGGATTGCTCCCAACAGGGGTGGTTGCAGCGGTTGCAATGGAAAAGGCGATGGTGATCGGGCAAATCCATCACAGCCTGTCCTGGCGGACCACTTCAAACATGATCAGTGCCGCGGCTACCGAGGCATTAAGAGAATCAAAATCCGTGTCCATGGGGATGGTAACCAGGTGGTCGCACTGTTTTTTCACCAGGGGGCGAATCCCCTTCCCCTCGCTGCCGATGACCAGACCGACTCTGCCGCTGAAATCCGTCCTGTAGATTGACTCCCCGTCACGATCAACCACAGCACCATATATCCAGAACCCATGCTCCTTGAGAAGCTTCAAGGTTACGGAGAGATTGACGACCTGTGCTATCTGCAGGTGGGATATGGCCCCGGCTGATGTCCGGGCCACGGTACCGGTCAAAGGCGCACTGCGCTCGCGGGTGAGGATGACGGAAGAAAAACCGGCTGCAAGGGCTGAACGGAGAATGGAACCAAGGTTACGGGGATCCTGGATGGAGTCAAGGATCAGAATCCGGCCGGCTCCTGCCGATGCCTGCTCTATGAGTTCTTCCAGGGAAACAAAACTTGCCTCGGTCCGGCGGGCAACAACTCCCTGGTGTCTGCTCCCCCGGGGTACTCCCATGCGCTCGGCTTCCACAAAACGAACCCTGACCTCTGCCTGCCGGGCAGCATCAATAATTGCCTGAAGCTTGGGTCCACCTTTTCCCTTCTGAACCAGGATCTCACTGATACTGCCAGGACTGCTGAGCAGAGTCTCCTGAACCGTGTTTATCCCCCAGAGCAACTCATCTTTGGCTGGTTGACCGGACATGACCGTTTTACCGTACCCTTTACCGGGCCTGTTCTGTTTCGCCATTACGCCCTGCCCCCGTTGCAGCATCAGAGCAAGACATGCAGCGGCTTACCATCCGGTGCACGTCTTCTGCGGCAGCGTTCAGCAATAATAACAGACTGCAATACCCTGACCGCCTCATCAAGCTGATCATTGACAATCAGGTAGGTATAGTCGGCAGCAGCCTGCATCTCCTGTTTTGCATTGGCAAGACGTACAGCCACACTCTCATCGCTTTCAGTGCCCCGGCCGCGCAGACGTCGTTCCAGTTCAGACAGGGAGGGTGGTACGATAAAGACCGTTACCGGTTTTTCATTCTTACGAATCTGCTCAGCACCCTGAATATCAATGTCAAGGATTACGTCCAGCCCCTGGGCCAACCTGGCTTCGACATCCTGCCTGGACGTTCCATACAGATTTCCATGCACCTCTGCCCATTCCAGAAAACCGCTGGGCTGCTGATCACGGATCTCTTTGAACTGTTCGCGACTGACAAAGTGATAGTCACACCCATCCTTTTCACCAGTCCGCGGCCTGCGGGTGGTATGGGAAACAGAGAAGACCAGACCGGGCAGCTCAGTCATGACTCTGTTTACAATTGTTGTCTTACCGCAACCGGAAGGAGCGGAAAGAACCAGCAGCATGGACTCAGTCATCTTCAATTTCCAGGGGGTGGAGCAGATGGCCGGGATTTTTCCGGTGTTCATCCAGGGCTGCCAGCCGTTGGTTGATTGTCTCCGGCTGTACCGAGGAGAGGACAAGATGGCCGGTATCAAGGATAATAATGGCACGGGTGCGGCGGCCTTCGGTTACATCGATCAGTTTCCGTTCCTGCCTGGCCTCGTCTTTGAGTTTTCTGATCGGCGATGAACCGGGATTGACTACAGCCAGAATACGGCTGATCTTGACGGCATTGCCGAACCCGACATTGATAAGTCTGTTGTCCATTGTCAGTAATATTCCTGTTCCCTTCTCCTTACTCGATATTCTGGACCTGCTCACGCAACTTTTCAATCTCGTTTTTCATCTCCACACCCAGATGGGCTATTGCAGCATTGGAGATCTTGGAGGACAGGGTATTGACCTCGCGCAGAAACTCCTGGAGCAGAAAATCCAGACGACGGCCGACCGGTTCATCACTGTTCAGGAAAGAACGGAACTGGGAGATATGACTGGCCAGCCTGACCACTTCTTCGGTAACATCAGCCTTATCCGCCATGATGGCCGTTTCCTGGGTCAGTCGCACAGGGTCTAAATCCATACCCTCCAGCATTTTCATAACCCGGTTTTTCAGTTCTTGCTGGCGTTGCAGCAGAACCTGCGGAATAGCGGCTTCAATCTCGTCTACAATGGCGGCAAAATGGTCAAGACGTGCAAGCAGATCCTCTTTCAGTGCCTGGCCTTCCTGCTCACGCATATGGATACATTCAGCAAGGGCACCATCCACCGCCTGCCTGACCAGAGGCCACTCCTTATCAAGATTCGGGTTCTGCTCCTGCAGACTGATCATATCGCGCTGGGTCAACATGTCGGTCAACTGAACAGATCCGGCAAGAGCAAACTCTTGCGTCAGCTGCTGCAGACAATCATGGTACTGGCGGGCAAGATCCATATCCACCATGAGACGGGGACTGCCTGAACCAGTACCTGCAAACGACAGGCAGATCTCGACCCGGCCCCGGTCCTGGCAGGCGGCAACAGTCTTTTTTACCCGTTCCTCCAGGGCTGTGTAGGCACGGGGCAGAACCACCCGCTGCTCAAGAAAACGATGGTTGACCGTACGTATTTCCACGGTCCAGGTCTGCTCCGCTGTACTTGCCTCTCCCCGGCCAAAACCGGTCATACTCCGTGGTCGCATGGATACTTCTCAGGAAAAATAAATGATAACAGCAAAGGAAAACAAAAAGTCATCAGCCAAGGGCAGCCAGCAGTTCCTCCCGGCTTAACGAGGCGGTGCCCACCTTACCCACCACGATGCCGGCAGCATAATTGGCCAGCACAGCGGCGTCGTTGATGGAACATCCTGCTGCCAGACCAAGGGCCAGCGTTGCTGCAACCGTGTCGCCGGCACCGGTCACATCGTAGACTTCTTTGGCCATGGTCGGTATGGTAACAAAATCCTCTTCTCCCTGCAGCAGGGCCATGCCGGCCTCTCCCCGGGTGATCAACACACTCCCGCAGTCAATTTCTTCCCTGATATGACGGGCTGCAGCAAGCAACCCCTGTTCATCATTTATTTCCATACCACTCATCAGAGCGGCCTCATAATTATTGGGCGTAATCACTGTGGCACCGACAAAACGGTGCAGGTTGGCGGGCTTGGGATCAACGACCAGGGGAATGGGACGACCGGTTTCTCTGCGCAGCTGTTCAAGAAGCTGGTGCAACCGGATCATCAGCTGTTCATTGACAACTCCTTTTGAATAGTCAGAGACAATGACTGCATCGAAATGGAGCAAATTGGCAGCAAGATAGTCCTCAAGCTTTTTCAGCGTCTGCCGGGACGGAGCACCGGATCTTTCCCGGTCATAACGCACCACCTGCTGGCCCTGGGCAACCACTCGGGTTTTCAATGTGGTGGGCCGCTTTCCCCTGACCAGACCTTCCACCGGAGCTCCGATTCTGCGCAGAAGAGCAAGCAATTCCTCTCCCATGCCATCGCTGCCGATTATTCCGCACAGAGAGCAGGAACCACCCAGGGAAATAATATTGCGCAATACATTGGCACTGCCGCCAAGAAGGAGTTCCTCACGGGTAACATTGACTACCGGCACCGGTGCCTCGGGGGATATCCTGGAAACCGATCCCCAGATGAACTGATCGACGATCACATCACCGATCACAAGTATCCGGGTATCAGCAAACCGGTTAATCCCCTGTTCCAGTTTTTCCGCCGCAACCATCAGCTGTCTAACTCTGCAAGCCGGTCAGCCATACGCTCGGCGGCAAACACCAGAGACTCCAGATCAAGAAAATCCATGACATTATGGTCAAACAGCACCTTGACCTTGGCCTCAAAACCGTCTTCCGGCTCTTCATCCCAGAATAAAAGATACAGGGGAACATGGGGCAGAACAGAGATAATCATGCCGACGTCTGCACTCTGATCAGCAGGACCTGAAACTCCATCGATCATTGTACAAAGCTCTGCCAGTTTTCCGGCACGGCCGCTGAATCGTTTTGCCAGCCGCAGTTCACAGTAGGTGGCAAGGGTACGGACTTTAGAAATGGAATTGGGCAGGCTTTCCATGCCCACCCAGGTTCCATCAGGGATTCTGCCTCCGCCAAAGGCAACGTAATTGTAAAGCAGAATCTGGTCCCTGGGATCTACCAGTTCTTCATCGCCCATGGAGACAAAGTTCCGCCCAAGCTCAACCGGACGACCAAGAAATGAAAACCTGAGTACATCAGGGTCTTCCGGTGACCAGTCAGCGGCAAGACGTCTGGCAAGGGATTTGAATTCAAGATCCTTGACCTTGGACTTGAGATGCGCCACCAAGGCCATGTCCCGCTCTTCCTGGCCACGGTCAACAGCATCCAGTCCTCCGCCTTTTTCAGGAGGAGCAAGGTCTGCGGGCAGATTCTTGCTGTCAACATAAGGGCAGAGTTCAGGAGAAACACCGCCCTTGGTCACTGCAACGGCAAAGGCCAGGCAGGCCGGATATCCGCACTCACCGCAATTGGTTGCAGGCAGATATTTTAAAAAATCATGCGGGGTCATCCGGCAATCCGCCTATTTCATTTTGGCATTGAGTGCCTTGGTCGTATCCGCGGTTATATCCACGGCCTTGTCAAAGTAGAGAACACCTTCACGCGGCAGAACAATGGAGTAACCCTTGGCCTTGGCTACGTCCGTGACAATGGTCTCCAGTTTTTTCATGATCGGAGTCAGGTTCTTGTCCTGCATCTGTTTCATTTCCAGGTTGGCATCTTCCTGCTTCTCAGCCAGAGCCAGACGCTTCTTCTGAAATTCCCTGGCCTTTTCCTTTTTCTTCTCATCACTCCAGGCGGAAGATTTTTTCTCCATCTCCTTCTGCAGGGCGATCAGGGCGTCTTCATCCTTTTTAAAGCTGGCCTTGAGCTCTTCCATTCTCTTTTCCACTTTTGCCTTGGCTTTCTTCCCGGCCTCCGACTCAACAAGCACCTTCTTGATATTGATAACCGCAATCTTGGTATCAGCAGCCCTGGCCGGAACACCGCTCAAAACTGCAACCATCAGAAAAACAAAGACAACGGTAACACTGCTTATTTTTACAATCCTGTTCACAACTCACTCCTTTCAGTATTCTTCTTCACATGCACTTGACGGGAAATTCCCGATTCAGCTGACCTGCCTTTCAAACCGGCTGAATTTGAAACTCTATATAACCGCAACAACACAAAGACTCAAAGAAAAAGAGGAAAGAGGGTCAGTAGTCATTTGGAAACGGCCACTGACCCTCTTTCCTCTTCCCTTTTTCCTTTTTCCTAACCTCTATTTTACAATAACAAAATCATCCCGCCGGTTCTGGGCCCAGGACAATTCATCATGACCGTACAGCAAAAGCTTTTCCTCGCCCCAGCTGACAGTGGACAGCCGTTCCGGATCAACCCCAAGGTTGATCAGATACTTCTTGGCATTGAGTGCCCGACGCTCGCCCAGGGCAAGGTTGTACTCCCTGGTGCCTCGAGGATCACAGTTTCCTTCAATACGGACCCTGATGGCAGTATTCTCCTTTAAAAAATCAGCATTACCCTCAATCCGCACCACCTGATCACTCTCAATTACGGCAGAATCAAAATCAAAATAGACCGGCAGCATGGGTCCGGAAGTGCGGCCTTCCATAATATTGTCATTTTCAGAAATCTCAGTTTCCAGTG
>CAZKBZ010000135.1:0-6194 GCA_964551175.1 uncultured Desulfobulbus sp. | reverse complement strand
TTAAGGCACCTTTAATTCTGGTTGCCCAGTATTGTCTTGCCGACCTCGGCCGGGCTGAGGTTGAAATGATGGGCAATTTCACTCCAACTCATCTTCTGTTGCCGGGCCATGCTGATTATTTTCTGGACAGAGGTTGAGGTCTGTTTGTGTAATGCAAAAATCAGGCCGAGTTCCTTGTCGTTGAAGTTCATTTTACGCAGACTGCTGATTGTGTCCGGCTGGGTATGATAATAACTGTTGATCATATCATCAGTTATCAACCCGGTGATATCGTGATCCTCGGTACCGGAAGCAATGGTGTCAAGGACAGGATCAGTATGGATTTTTCCTTGCAGGGAGGGAGAGTTCAGAATCTGTTGCCAGCTGCCGTCGTTATCGCGAACAGCAAGCAGGGCTTCCATGGGAGCTTGTGTCTTGCTGGAAATATACAGAGCAATCAAGAGATCATCAGGATCAACACCACCTTTCATTTTCATCATGACAATCTGTCGTTTCGAGACCTTGAGGGTTGCCGCGATAAGTGAGTTATAGCTGGTGGTCAGCAGATAGTCGTCTGCAGCAAACTTTTTTGACGGATCATAGCTGCGCTCACGAAAACAATGACAGTTATCTGTCTGGGCTGCAGCAGCAGGATTGGACAGTGTCAGGATCAGGAGACAGGGGAGGGTGAGGAACAGGATTGATTTCATGATATTGTATTGTATGGTATGTAACTGAACAGTGATAGGGCCACCTTGCAAAATATCTAATTTTTTAAGGCACCCATAGTGTATTCTGAAATTCGGAAAGTTGAATTTTTATGGAGAAACAATGTTGATTTGCGTTGAAAACTATGCGACCAACCAGGGGAAAGATGTCCTGGCTGATCTGCGTGATCGTTTTGTGCTGGCTGATTCCTCCTGTCGTCTGGCAGTAACAGATATCCTTGACCAGGTTCGATCCCGTGGCAATGAGGCGATAATTGAATATACCCGTAAATTCGATGCTCCGCAAATGGAGATGCAACAACTGCGGGTAACTGAGCAGGAGTTTGAGCAGGCAGCAGCGGAAGTGGATGATGGTTTTATGGAAACCCTTGGCTTTGCAGCTGAGCGGATTCGTACCTTCCATGAACGGGAAATGGAAGATTCCTGGTTGCTTACCCGCGCTGACGGCACCATCACCGGCCGACTGGTACGACCGGTTGATTCGGCCGGACTCTACGTTCCCGGCGGCCGGGGTGGTTCGACACCCTTGGTATCCTCTGTCCTGATGAACGGTATACCGGCTGCCATTGCCGGAGTGAAGAGGAGGGTGATGATGACCCCGCCGGATGAACAGGGGCGGGTCAGTCCGCATCTGCTCATGGCGGCCCGGGAAGTGGGGGTCAGCGAGGTGTATAAAGCCGGCTCAGCCTGGGCCATTGCAGCTCTTGCCTTTGGTACGGAGTCTATTCTGCCGGTGGATGTTATTGTCGGGCCGGGTAATCAGTTTGTCACCGAGGCAAAACGCCAGGTCATGGGCAGGGTACGTATTGATATGATCGCCGGTCCCAGCGAGGTGTTGATTGTTGCTGATGATTCGGCAAACCCGGTTTTTATTGCCGCAGACATGCTGGCCCAGGCAGAACACGATCCACAGGCCCTTGCACTGCTGATTACCACGAGTGAGTCTGTTGCAGGCGAGGTAGTAACAGAGCTTGAAAACCAGCTGCCCCGCCTGAGCCGCGAGGATATAGCAAGAACTTCCCTGCAGAAAAGGGGAAAAATCCTGCTGGTGGACAGTCTTGAACAGGGAATTGAGCTGGCAAACGAAATTGCTGTTGAACACCTTGAACTGCAGGTGGCGGATCCCTGGCAGTGGCTGCCGAAAATAAACCATGCCGGGGCAATTTTCTTAGGAGCAAATACACCCGAGGCAGCCGGTGACTACGTTGCCGGGCCCAACCACGTATTACCCACCATGGGTACGGCCAGGATTTCGTCAGCACTTGGTGTGGAAACTTTTTTAAAGAAGAGCTCAATTATTTCCTATTCCCGTCAGGCCCTGCTCGCAGATGCCGGCCATATTCAACGGCTTGCCGGCCTTGAAGGCTTAAGTGGTCATGCCAGGTCCGTTGCTGTGCGGGTGGCTTCCAATGACAGAAGACAGAAGACAGAGAACAGAGAAAAAGGGCCGGTGTAGTCGCCTTGAATTTGAACTCCGAAACCTGAACTGATTATGTGTGACCGCAAGCTTTTCCTCAAGGGGCAGGACAGGCTCGGGATCAGACTCGAGAACGATTCGGTTGCCAGAATCCTGCTCTATTGCCGTGAGCTTACCAGATGGAATAAGCGGATAAATCTGATTGCACGCAACACTCCACCTGGCGAAATTCTGGAAAAACATTTTCTGGATTCCCTTACCCTGATGCCCCTGATCAAGCAGTACGGTGGTGGTTCGCCAACTCTCCTTGACGTGGGAACCGGTGCCGGTTTTCCCGGCCTGGTATTGGCTGCAGTTATACCGAAGCTGCAGGTGACCCTGCTGGAACCCAGGCAGAAACGGGTCTCTTTTTTGCGTCACATCATCAGAACACTGCAGCTGGCGAATGTCACGGTTGTTGCCGAGCGCCTTGAACATGCAGACAGGCTGGCCGAACAACAGTTCACTTTTATCACCAGTCGAGCCGTTGCAGATGCCGACCGTTTTCTGACCATGATTGAGGATCTCCCCGGCCCGGAAACCGTGGTGATAATCATGCAGGCTACAGATAGCAGGCAGAAGTGGACAGGAAAGGATCAGAACGGAGGCTGGCAGCGAATTGACAACATAACGTTTACGTTGCCATTTTCAGGTGCACCCCGTTGCTTGACCATGATCCGTAGACATCGGCAGGTGATCGAACCGGCTTAAACCCTGTTTTTTTGCAGCCCGATCCGAATAATACACGGATTTTCATTGTGATATCACTGCAACAACCTTGTTGCAGTGTATGAGTTTTTTGAGATTGAAGCTTCCTGTTGGCATGTTTTCCTTTTTTCTGGTATGAATTTCTGTTTTGACTATCTTTTCTAAAAGGCTTCGACAAGGGGCCGGAGCAGGACAACAAATATGAGCAATACAATAGCGTTACTGGCCGGAGACGGTATCGGTCCCGAGGTCATGGCTGAGGCCGTCAAGGTGTTGGATGCGGCTCAGAAAAAATTCGGATTTTCCCTGGATTATGAGGCCGCTGATGTGGGCGGCATTGCCATAGACAATCATGGCCAGGCCCTGCCGCAGTCCACGCTGGATGTCTGCGAGGCAAGCGATGCCATCCTGTTTGGTTCCGTGGGAGGTCCCAAGTGGGAAAACCTGCCCCCGGCAGAACAGCCGGAACGTGCCGCCCTGCTGCCGTTGCGCAAGCATTTTGATCTTTTTTGCAATCTGCGTCCAGCCAGGGTTTTCAAATCCCTGGCAGATGCCTGTCCACTCAGACCTGATGTTGTGGGAAATGGCTTTGACGTGCTGGTGGTGCGTGAGTTGACCTCGGGTATTTACTTTGGCGAGCCCAAGGGAAGAGAGGGAAGCGGTGCCGACGAATATGCTTTTGACACCCTTATTTACAAGCGTTCCGAGATAGAACGCATTACCCGTATAGCCTTTGAGGCTGCCCGGTTGCGCAGCAACAAGGTGACTTCGGTGGACAAGGCCAACGTGTTGACCACCATGGTCTTCTGGCGTGAGGTGGTCAACGAGATCGCGGCCGATTTCCCGGACGTGGAGCTGGATCATATCTATGTGGATAATGCCGCCATGCAGCTGTTGCGCAGGCCGCAGCAGTTTGACGTCATGCTCTGCGACAACATGTTTGGAGATATTATTTCAGATGAAGCGGCCATGCTGACCGGGTCCATGGGCATGCTGGCCTCTGCCAGCTTGAACAGTGACAATTTCGGTCTCTTTGAACCGGCCGGTGGCTCTGCTCCTGATATTGCCGGCCAGGGGATCGCCAATCCCATTGCCCAGATACTGTCCGCTGCCATGATGCTGCGTTACAGCCTGAACCAGAACGAGGCGGCTTCAGCCATTGTGCATGCGGTTTCAGCAACTCTGGACCAGGGAATCATGACTGCCGACATAGTGACCAGGGGCAGTCGGACAGTCAACACAGAGGAGATGGGCGACGCCATCGCCGCAGCTCTGTAATAAAGAAGAGTATTTCTTAAACCTTAGACCTTACACCTATTGTGCCATGACCAGACGTGAAAATATACTTCTGTTAGCCACCCGGGATTCGATTCCACTTGCCGACAAGGTTGCAGCTGAACTGCAGGTTGTCTGTACTCCCATGATACAAAAAGAGTTTGCAGACGGTGAGATCTACCACGCCTTTCCCTGTAATGTATCGGGCCGGGATATTGTCATTGTTGCCGCTACTCACAATGATGCCGCCCAGCAGGAACTGGTGGATCTGATTGCAGGCAGCCGTTACTGGAATGCACACAGCGTAAATGTAGTAATACCTTACCTGGGATATTCAACCATGGAACAGGCCAGGCCCGAGTCGGGGGAGATTCCCAAGGGAATTACCCGTACCAGGCAGATCTTTCGTGCCCGCCCTGATTATGTTGTTTTTGTGGATCTGCATTCTGAAGCCGTGCTCCATGCCCATGCAGGAGATGTGAAAACCCGCCATATCTGGACGGAAAAATCTGCAGTTGAGCAGATACGTGCCATGGGATTGAGCAAGTACGTTCTGGTTTCGCCGGATTACGGATTCAGTAAACGGGTTGCCCGCCTGGCTGGAAAACTGGGTTGCCCGCACACGGCGGCAAACAAGGATCGTTACGATGTGGATAAAACCATTGTCGGTCAGTTGTCCAGTGCGGTCAAGGGCAGAACAGCCATTATCTGCGACGATATGATCCGTACCGGGGGGTCCATGCTGCAGACGGCGGATCGTTGTTACGAGGCAGGCGCGGTCGAGGTCATGGTCATGGCCACGCACCTGGTCATGGCCGGTGATTCCCGAAATCGTTTTAAAGAAAAAGGAATTCACCGGATTATCGGCGCAGATACCTTTCCCGGAACCAGGAGTGACGAGTTGCTGGAAGTGTATTCGGTTGCACCCCTTATTGCCCATGAGTTGATTCATTATCTGCGGATAGTGTGAGAAGGGGCAGCAAAAGAGAAAAGAAAAAAGGAAATATAATCAGGATATTGCTATGAAGAGAGTAGGCATAATCGGCTGGCGGGGCATGGTCGGCTCCGTGCTCATGGAGCGCATGCGCGATGAAAATGACTTTCAGAGTTTTGAATCGCTGTTTTTTTCAACCTCCCAGGCCGGTCAGGCCGGGCCGGTAATCGATGGGACCACCTATGAACTGCTTGATGGATATGATGTCGGCTTGTTGAAAGATCTGGATGTTATCCTGTCCTGCCAGGGCGGCGGCTATACGGCAAAGGTTTATCCGCAGCTGCGAAACGACGGCTGGCAGGGCTACTGGATTGATGCCGCCTCCACCCTGCGCATGGAAAAGGATTCCATCATTGTTCTTGATCCGGTAAACCGCAGGGTCATTGACCAGGGGCTTGCCCATGGAATAAAAAACTATATCGGCGGCAACTGTACGGTATCGCTCATGCTTATGGGGTTGGCCGGTCTGTTTGAAAATGGCTGGGTTGAGTGGATCACCTCCCAGACCTACCAGGCAGCTTCCGGAGCCGGAGCCAGGAATATGCGAGAACTGGTCAGCCAGATGCGTTTGATCGGTGAGAACTGTGCAACTCTGCTTGATAACCCTGCAACCGCGATTTCAGAAATTGATAAAAACGTCATTGAAACGGTGCGTAATTCCGACTTTCCGACAGAGAACTTTGGTGCGCCGCTGGCTGCCAGCTTGATCCCCTGGATTGACCGGGCCATGGAAAACGGCCAGACCCGCGAGGAGTGGAAGGGTATCAGTGAAACCAATAAAATCTTAGGTCGTGAAGACAACCCTGTACCTGTTGACGGCTGCTGTGTACGGATCGGTGCTATGCGTTGTCACAGCCAGGCCTATACCATAAAGCTCAATCGTGATATTCCACTTGCTGATATCGAAGCAGCCATAGCCGGTCAGAATGAGTGGGTATACCTGGTTGCCAATACCAAAGAGGAAACTTTGAAGGAGCTGACTCCTGCCCGGGTTACCGGTACCCTTGATATCCCGGTGGGCCGGTTACGGAAAATGAACCTTGGTGATAAATAT